>NZ_JBGGKS010000004.1:0-329113 GCF_041287095.1 Mycobacterium sp. pUA109
GGCAGTCAAAGGCATGGCAAAAAACAACAACAAACAAAAACCACCAAACACACTATTGAGTTCTCAAACAACACACCCGTTCCGACCGCGCAGACGACCCGCGGCGATTAGCCGCGCATCGGTAGTGCGGACAGTGAGGAACCCCACCGAAGTGGTGTCTCCTCTGGGACGCCGTCGCGCTCTGCGGGCTAACCGCGTCGCAACGACGATGCATAAGTTACGCGAGTGGAAACACCGAGTCAAATTGGCTGCTAGAAGGCACTATTCGACCTCGTTCAAGATCAACCGGTGCGCTCGACGCCGGCCACGTTGCGCTTGCCGCGGCGCAGCACCAGCCACCGGCCGTGCAGGAAGTCGGAGTGCTGCGGCACCCACTCGTCGCTGTCGATCCGGACGTTGTTGACCGACACCCCGCCCTCGCCGATCGTGCGCCGGGCGGCGCCCTTGCTCGCCGACAGCCCGGTGGCGACCAGCAAATCCACGATGCCGTCCGGGCCGCCGGGCGCCAGCTCGGCCACCGAGGTCTCCCGCAGCGCGGCGCTCAACGTGGCCTCGTCGAGCCGGGACAGCTCACCGCGGCCGAACAACGCCTGGCTGGCGTGCTCGACCGCCGCGGTGGCCGCCTCGCCATGCACCAAGGTGGTGAACTCGCGGGCCAGCCGCCGCTGGGCGGCGCGCTCCTGGGGCCGGTCCGCGGTCGCCTCGGCCAACTCCGCGAGTTCGTCGGCGGACAGGAAGGTGAACCAGCGCAGGTAGCGGATGACGTCGGCGTCGGCGGTGTTGACGAAGTACTGGTACCAGGCGTACGGGCTGGTCAGTTCGGGATCCAGCCACAGGCTGCCGCCGCCGGTGGACTTGCCGAACTTGGTGCCGTCGGCGGCCGTCACCAGCGGCACGGTCAGCGCGTGCACGGTCGCGCCCAGCCGCTGGCGCACCAGGCGCACCCCGGCAATGATGTTGCCCCACTGGTCGGACCCGCCGATCTGTAGTGCGCAACCGTGCCGCCGGTGCAGTTCGACGTAGTCGTTGGCCTGCAGCAGCATGTAACTGAATTCCGTGTACGAGATGCCGTCGCCGTCCAGGCGCCGTCGGATGGTGTCGCGATCCAGCATCACGTTGACCGAGAAGTGCTTGCCGACGTCGCGGAGGAACTCCACCGCGGACATCTCGCGGGTCCACGTGAGATTGTTCTCAATAATCGCGCCGGTCGGGGTGTCGTCGAAGTCGACGAAGCGTTCCAGTTGTCCGCGGATCCGCTCGGTCCAGTCGGCGACGGTGTCGGCGGTGTTGAGGGTGCGCTCACCGGCGTCGCGGGGGTCGCCGATCATGCCGGTCGCGCCGCCGGCCAACACGATGGGGCGGTGCCCGGCGCGTTGGAAGCGGCGCAACGCCAGCAGCGGCACCATGTTGCCGGCGTGCAGGCTGGGCGCGGTCGGGTCGAAGCCGGCGTACAGGGTGAGGGGCCCGGGCGCGGTCGCGGCGGCCAACGCGTCGAGGTCGGTGGACTGCGCGATCAGTCCGCGCCAGTCCAACTCGTCGAGGATCGTCATGGTCTAGATCTTCCCGGATCGTCGCCGCCGGTCAGTCACTGGCGCCCGGCGCCGGCGCCCGGGGGCTGCGCCGATACGCCGAGACCTCCGGCAATCCGGCCAGCCACAGCCGCCACGGCCGGTCCGCGGCCTTGCTGATGCCGACCCGGGGACCGCTGACGGCGGTGACGGTGTCGCCGAGTTCCAGCCGCACCGGGCTGTCGGGATCGAACAGGTCAACCCCGTTGTCGGCCATGGTGATGCCCAACGCCGAGCACAGGTTGCCCGGTCCCCGCGCCAGGGCGGCCGGCCGCACCGCCGCGCCGCGACGGGACACGGCGGCCTCGACGCCGTCCTCGATGACCGCGGCGCGCAGCAGGACGGCGGCCGCGGTCCCGTCCGGGCCGCAGGCGACATTGGCGCAGACGTGGATGCCGTGGCTGCGGTAGGTGTACAGGCGACCGGGCGGCCCGAACATCACCGCGTTGCGGCCGTTGGGGCCGCGGTAGGAGTGCGCGGCCGCGTCCGGCCAGGGGCCGTCGGGCACGCCGCCGTAGGCCTCGACCTCAACGATCGTGGCGGCCACGCCGCGCCCGCGCAGCGTGGCGCCGAGCACCCGGCGCGCGGCCGCGACCGGGTCGACCGCCAGCTGCGCTAACTCGTCTGTACTCACCGGACCCGATTCTGCCGGGGCGGCGGCCCTTGACAACCCGGCACCGGCGCGCGCATATTCATCACATGATGAGTTCATCGAGTGATGAATTACTGCGGCGGGGGGCCGCCGAACCGGCGGTCGCCATCGAGCACCTGCGGGTGATCCGCGGTAAACGCCCCGCGCTGCACGACTTCTCGGTGCAGGTGGCCCGCGGCACCATCACCGGCCTGCTCGGCCCGTCCGGCTGCGGCAAGACCACCCTGATGCGGTGCATCGTCGGCACCCAGATCGTCACCTCCGGGACGGTGACCGTGCTCGGAAAACCGGCCGGCACCGGCCCGCTGCGCCACCGGGTGGGTTACATGCCGCAGGACCCGACCATCTACGACGATCTGCGCATCCTCGACAATGTCCGCTATTTCGCGTCGCTGTACGGGTTCGACACCGGCGCCGCCGACACCGCCATCGAGCGGGTGGGCTTGACCGATCACGCCACCGCCTATTGCGCCAACCTGTCCGGGGGGCAACGCACCCGGGTGTCGCTGGCCTGCGCGCTGGTGTGTCAACCCGACCTGCTGGTGCTCGACGAGCCCACGGTGGGCCTGGACCCGGTGTTGCGGGTGGATCTGTGGCGGCAGTTCGCCACCCTGGCCCGCGACGGCATCACCTTGCTGGTGTCCAGCCACGTGCTGGACGAGGCCGACCACTGCGATGACCTGCTGCTGATGCGTGACGGTCATCTGGTGGCCCACACCACCGGAACCCAACTACGAGAGGACACCGGATGTCCGTCACTGGAGGACGCGTTCCTGTCCATGATCGCCCGCAGCACCGCGCCGCAGGCCGGCTAGGCGCCCCGCTGCGGGCGTATGCGGCCACCACGGCGCGGATCCTGCGCCAGCTGGCCGCCGACCGTCGCAGCGTGGCGATGATCCTGTTGGTGCCGGTGCTGGTCATCACGCTGATGTATTTCATGTTCGAAAACGCGCCGCACCGGCCCGGCACCCCGTCGCCGTTCAACAACGCCTGCCTGATCCTGCTGGGCCTGTTCCCGCTGTTTTTGATGTTCGTGATCACCTCGATCACCATGCAGCGGGAACGGGCGTCGGGCACCCTGGAGCGCATCCTGACCACGCCGCTGCGCCGGTTCGACCTGCTGATCGCCTACGGGACCGCGTTCTCGATCGCCGCGGCCGCCCAAGCCGTGTTGGCGTGCGGGGTGGCGTTTTGGTTGCTCGGCTTCGACACCGCCGGCAGCCCGGTGTGGGTGTTTGTCATCGCGATCGTCAACGCGGTGCTCGGGGTGGGGCTGGGTTTGTTGTGTAGCGCCTTCGCCCGCACCGAGTTTCAAGCCGTGCAGTTCATCCCGCTGATCATGGTGCCGCAGCTGCTGCTGGCCGGCATCATCGTGCCCCGCGCGCTGATGGCGACCTGGCTGCAGTGGATCAGCAATGTGCTGCCGGCCAGTTACGCGCTGGAGGCGCTGCAGCAGGTGGGCGCGCATCCGGAGCTGACCGGGATCGCGGTGCGCGACATCGTGGTCGTGCTCGGTTTCGCCATCGCCGCCCTGGGCCTGGCGGCGGCGACGCTGCGCCGACGGACCCCGTAACGATGGTCGCACGGCGCAAGCGTCCCGGCCGTCCGCCGGGCACCTCCGACACCCGGAAGCGGATCCTGGCCGAAGCCCGCGAATTGTTCGCCCGCAACGGGTTTGCCAACACCTCGATCCGGGCGGTGGCCACCGCCGCCGGGGTGGATTCGGCGCTGGTGCATCACTACTTCGGCACCAAACAGCAGCTGTTCGCCGCGGCGATCGAGATCCCGATCGATCCGATGCAGGTGATCGGCCCGCTGCGGGAGACCCCGGTCGAGGCGCTGGGCTACACGCTGCCGTCGCTGCTGGTGCCGCTGTGGGATTCCGAGGCGGGATTGGGTTTTATCGCCCGGTTGCGCTCGATCCTGGCCGACGACGAGGTCGGCCTGATCCGCACGTTTCTGCAAGACGTGATCACCGCCGAGGTGGGGCCGCGGGTCGACGACCCGCCCGGAACCGGTCCGGTGCGCATCCAGTTCGTGGCGTCCCAGCTGATGGGGGTGGTGATGGTGCGCTACATCCTGAAACTGGAGCCGTTCGCCTCGCTGCCGGCCGAGCAGCTCGCGGCGACGATCGCGCCGAATCTGCAGCGCTATCTCACCGGGGATCCGCCGGAGCTGCCCGCGCCATGAGCCGGGCGTGCTCGTCGTCGCCCACGTCGCGGGCCTCGTCGACCAGCAGCACCGGGATGCCGTCGTCGATGCGGTAGGCGCGCCGCAGCCGCGGGTTGTACAGCAGGTCATCGATCAGCAGCAGCGGACCACGGTCGGCGGGGCAGACCACGATGCTCAACAGTTCCGGCGGCAGCGGGTGCCGATCAGAGGGCATGCCGCAGCCTACCGCGGGGCCGCCGGCGCTAGCCGTGCTGCACGGCGCCGTCGAACAGCTCGGTGCGCACCGCGGCGGTCAGCCGCTTGAACTGATTGTCTTGGACGTCGAAATACCAGGTCTGCCGTCCCGCTTTGGGGATGCCGGCGGCGCGCAACGCACCGACCGCCGGGCGGTAGACGGCGCTCAGCGGCAGCCCGGGCACCACGTGCACGATGTCGGGGCCCAGCCCGACGGGCATGCCGGCCACCGCCTCGAGGAGATCCGCGGCGGTGATCGTCGCACCCGGGCGCAGCGTCACCGCCGACACCGCGACCTGTTGACCGTGCGCCGAGACCGGGTAGGTCGCCACCAGGTCGACACCGGTGATCAGGCCCAGGGCGTCGGTGATCGCCACCGGGTACACGACGCCACGCGCGGTGTGCAGCACCGAACCGCGCCCGCCCACCATCCAGTAGTCGCCGTCGGCGTCGCGCCGGAACAGGTATTCGGTGGAGATCCAGGTGTCGGCGGGCGCGAACACCCCGCGTTTGACCGACGCGCTCGGATCGATCGGGCCGCGGGGCTGCGCGAGCAGCACCCCGACCTCGTTGGTCTCGGCGACCTGCACGAAGCCCCGGTCGGTTTCCAGGATCAGATCATGATCGGGGTCGTAGGCGGCCAGTTCGACGTGGCCGGCGCCGGGCAGGAGCCGGCCCTTGCTGCCGACCTTGGCGCCGGACACGTTGGCCAGCACCGCCTGCCCATCGGTGGTGGCGAAGAATTCGACCACATGGGCCGGGGCGAACGCCTCCACCACCCGGCGCCACAGCCCGGTCGGCATCCCCGAGCCGATGAACAACCGCACCGGGTGGTTGCCGTGCAACACGAACTCGGGGTCGTCGATCACGTCGCGCAGCATCGCCCAGGTGTAGGACACCACGGTGACGCCGTATTGGCGCACCTCGGCGACAAACCGGTCCGGACACAAACCCCGCGACAGCGCGATGCGGGCACCACCGACCACGGCGCCGCCGAGGCTGACCAGCAGCCCGGACTCGTGGTGCAGCGGGGTCAGGCAGTACACCGTGTCGCTGCGGCCCAGCGCGGCCGTCGACGCGGTGCCGAACGCCGACAACGCCCAGCGATAGTTGGTGATCTGCTTGGCGACCAGCTCACCGCCGGCGGTGCTGAACGCGACGAACGCCAGGTCCCGGGCCAGGCCCGGGTTGGGCCGGTACCAGCCGGGCAGCTCGACGGCGTCCGGGTCGATCTGCTCCATATCGATCACGTCGGCATCGTGGGGCAGGTGCAGATCCCGCGACTCCCCGCCGCCGAGAACCAGGACCTGGCACGGCAATTGGCGCGCGGCGTCGAGATTGGTGGGGTCGGTCAGGATCTCGCCCACTCCCCCGATCCGGGCCGCCTCGGCCAGGTCCCCGTCGGGCGGCATCAGCACCGCGACCGCGCCCAGCCGGGACAGCGCGGCGATGGCGACCAGGGCGGAAGGCCGGGTCTCCATCAGCACCCCGACGTGCACGCCCTGGCGCACCCCGACCTGGATCAGGCCGCGCACCACGTTGTTGATCCGGCGGTCGACGGCTTCGTAGGTGTGCACCCGGCCGTCGAACAGCAGGAATTCGCCGCCGGGGGCATCGTTGGCCTGCTCGCCGATGATGCGGCCCAACGAGATCCGGGTGTGGTCGTTGATCTGGCCCAGTCGAGCCAGCCGGGGCAACGTGCGGACCGTCTCCACGGCCAGCGCGCGCACCGATTTGTTCGCCGCCACCACGGCTTCGGCCGCGCCGCGGGCCAGCGACAGCGCCACCTCGGAGGCCTCGCCGAGCCCGTGCGCCACCCGGGAACTGATGGCCACCCCGCTGTCGGACGGTTCGTCGGGTTGGTCGGCCATCGGCGTCACACCCACCGGCCGTGACCCGCCAGCGGACAGCCACAGCACCCACTCGGCAACGGTCGGCCAGGTCTCCTCCGCCGCCTTGGAACCCACCACCAGACCGAAATGCCCGGCCCGCAGCAGGTATTCGTAGACGTCGGCGTTCGGCGCGGCGCGCCGGATGCCGCGCACCGCGGCGGGCTGGCCGATGTCGTCGACCTCGCCGACGAAGGCCAGCACCGGGCAGGTGATGTCGGTGAGGGTGACCAGTTGGCCGTGGATCGCGAAGCCACCGGTCATCATCCGGTTGTGGGCGATGAACTGTTTGAGCAGCTCCGAAACCGCCGGACCCGACCAGGCGATCCAGCCTTCGGAGTCCAAGAACCGGCGCTGCTGTTCGCGCGGCAGCAGCGCCTCCCGGTCGTGCAGCTGACGCAGGAAGTCGATGCGCGCCTTGGCGGTCTTGAGCGGGTCCATCAGCTGAAAACCGGTGCGCGCCAACCAGCTCGGAATGTCGAGCCGGTTGAAGACGTGATCGGCCATGAAGTCGGCGGCCCCGGCGGCGATGTTGGAGGGCACCCCCATCGGCAGCGCGGCCAACGTGTCCACCGGGGAGCCGAACGCCACGATGCTGGACAGGTCCTTGGACCGCCGGAACGCCGCCGTCTGGTAGCAGAACATGCCGCCTTGGGAGTACCCCGCCAAGTGCACGTTGTGGCCGGTGGTGTCCTTGACCGTGTCGATCGCTTCGCTGAGCGCGACGACGTGGTCGGCGAGGTTGCGCCGCATCCCGCCCTCGACCTCGTCGGGTGAGCCGAAGTCGATGACCCAGGGATCGAGGCCGGCGGCGTGCAGGATGCCGACCGCGCCGTCCTCCCGGGTGACATCCCACATGTTCGCCGACATCATCATCGGGTGCACCATCAGCACCGGCGGGCCCGCGGGCGGCTGACCGGGCCGGTTGTCCGGCGGAAAGTAACGTCGCAGCTTGTACATCGGCACGCTTTCGACGATCTGGAACGGCGACGGGACCGTGCCGGTTTCCAGGCCACCCAGCCGCAACACCTCCAGGCCGTTTTGCGCGGTGGCCATCAGACGCTCGATCGGTCGCTTGACCGCCGACATATTCAGCTCCACCCGTGCGCTCCCCTGGGTTAATGTTGCCGCCGCCGATTTGGCCCGATGGCCTGCACATCATAAGGCCCGTTCAACGCCGTGTTGGCGCGTTCTGCCAGCGGAGGACCGGCGAGCCCGCCACACCCCTCAACCAAGCGGTCGATAGGCTGAGCAATCGATGACGGCAACCGAAAACGCCCGGACCCGACACGGCCACCCCGACGAGCGCAGTTGGGTCGCCCGGTTGCTGCGGTTCGACCGCGACGGCGACACGTTCGTGGCGGCCAACTCCGACCGCGGTCCCGGGTCGCGGCTGTTCGGGGGGCTCATCGCCGCCCAGGCGCTCGGCGCCGCCGGCGCCACCGTGGACGCCGGCAAACATCCGCAGTCGCTGCACCTGTATTTCGTGCGCGGCGGCCGCTACGGCGTCGACGTCGAACTGCAGGTGGAACGCACCCGCACCGGACGCTCGTTCGACACCCGTCGGGTCACGGCCCGCCAGGACGACGCGGTCATCCTGGAGATGATCGCCTCGTTTCACCGACCGGAACCGGGCGCCGATTGGCATCCGCGCCGCGAGCCCACCGTCCCCCTGGACGATGCGGCACCCAAACATCCGGCCATCGAATTCGCCGACCGGTTCGAGATCCGCACCCGTCCCGACGATGTGTCCCCGTTCGCGGTACCGCCGTTTTGGATCCGGGTCCGCGACCCGATCGAGGACGACCCGCTGCTGCGCGCCTGCACGCTGACGTTCATGTCCGATTTCGGCCCGGTGCCGGCGGCGCGCCCACCCGGCGTCCCGGTGGTGCCGGGCGCCGGATTCACCACCAGCCTGGATCACGCGGTGTGGTTTCACCGGCCGTTTTGGCCCAACGCGTGGCACCGCTACGAAGTCGGCTCGGTCAACAACGCCGACGCGCGGGGCCTGGCGGTCGGGTCGCTGTACGACGCGCCCGGCGCGTTGATCGCCAGCACCACCCAAGAGGCGCTGTGGCGGCTGTGACACCCCGCGTCGTGGTCTAAGGTCTGCCCGGTGGCACACCTGTTGGGGGCCGAGGCGGTCCATCTGGAATACCCGACCCAGGTCGTGTTCGAGTCGGTGAGCCTGGGCGTCAACGACGGCGCGCGGATCGGCATCGTGGGCCGCAACGGCGACGGCAAATCGACTCTGCTGGGGTTGCTCACCGGTCGGGTGCGGCCGGATTCGGGGCGGGTGACCCAGCGCAGCGGTTTGCGGGTCGGCGCCCTCGACCAAACCGACACCCTCGACCCGGCGCGCACGGTCGGGTGGACGCTGGTCGGCGATCAGGCCGACCACGAATGGGCGGCCAACCCGCGGGTCCGCGACGTGGTGTCCGGACTGGTGTCCGATATCGCCTGGGAGGCAACCATTGCCACCCTGTCCGGCGGCCAGCGGCGACGGGTGCAACTGGCCGCGCTGCTGGTGCACGACTGGGATGTGATCGCCCTCGACGAACCCACCAACCACCTCGACATCGAGGGCATCACCTGGCTGGCCGGGCATCTGCGGGGGCGCTGGGCCCGCAACACCGGCGGCCTGCTGCTGGTGACCCACGACCGCTGGTTTCTCGACGAGGTGGCCACCACGACGTGGGAAGTGCACGACGGGATCGTGGAGCCGTTCGAGGGCGGGTACGCGGCCTATGTGCTGGCCCGGGTGGAGCGCGACCGGGTGGCCGCCGCGGCCGAGGCCAAGCGGCAGAACCTGATGCGCAAGGAGCTGGCCTGGCTGCGCCGCGGCGCACCGGCCCGCACGTCGAAGCCGAAGTTCCGGATCGAGGCCGCCAACCAGCTGATCGCCGACGTGCCCCCGCTGCGCAACACCGTCGAGCTGGCGAAGCTGGCGACCGCGCGGCTGGGCAAGGAGGTCATCGACCTGCTGGACGTGTCGGTCTCCTTCGATGGCCGCCCGGTGCTGCGCGACGTCGAATGGCGGATCGGGCCCGGCGAACGCAGCGGGATCGTGGGTGCCAACGGCGCCGGCAAGTCCACCCTGCTGGGGCTGATCGCCGGGACCGTGCAACCGGACACCGGACGGGTCAAGCGGGGCAAGACCGTTCGGCTGGCGATGCTGGATCAGCAGTCCACCGAGCTGGTTTCGCTGGCGCAGGATCGGGTCGCCGATGTGCTGGGTCGGCTGCGCGCCGGCTATCAGGTCGACGGGCGGGAGCTGACCCCGGCTCAGCTGTTGGAGCGGTTGGGGTTCGCCCGCGGCCAGCTGTCGGCGCGGGTCGGTGAGCTCTCCGGCGGGCAGCGGCGCCGGCTGCAGCTGATGCTCACCGTGCTGACCGAGCCGAATGTGCTGGTGCTCGACGAGCCCACCAACGACGTGGACACCGACATGCTGGCCGCCACCGAGGATCTGCTGGACTCCTGGCCGGGCACCTTGATCGTGGTCTCGCACGACCGGTACCTGCTGGAGCGGGTCACCGATCAGCAGTACGCGATCCTCGACGGCCGGCTGCGGCACCTGCCCGGCGGCGTCGACGAGTATCTGCGGCTGGCCGCGGCGGCGCGGGCGGCGGCCCCGGAACCTGCCGGACCGTCCGTGGCGCCTTCGGCCGCAACAGTTTCCGGCGCTGAGCTGCGCGCGATCGAAAAAGAGATCGCGGCGATCGATCGGGCGCTGGCCCGACTGGCTGAGCGGATCACCGCCAAGCATCACGAACTCGCCGAGCATGACCACACCGACCACGTCGGGCTCGCCCGGTTGACGCAGGAGTTGCGCGCCCTGGAGGACGAGGTCGCCGTCAAGGAGAGCCGCTGGTTGGAGCTCTCGGAAATTGTGCAGTAGCCCCCCGCGGCAACGCACTACCCTCAAACCGTCGCACCCAGGACGCGAGGAGAGCCGTGGTCACCCCTACCCGCAGTCTGCGTAGTGCGATCATCGGCACCGGAATGGTCGGGTCGGTGCACGCCCACGCCGTGCACCGCGCCGGCGGGCAGCTGGCCGCGATCTGCGCCAGCACCCCGCAGCGCAGTGCGGCCGCCGCCGACCGGCTCGGCGCGCAGCGCCCCGCCACCGTCCAGGACATCCTCGACGCCGACGACGTCGACGTGGTGCACGTCTGCACCCCCAACGCCCTGCACTATGCGCAGGCCGCGGCCGCGCTGGCCGCGGGCAAGCACGTCATCTGCGAAAAGCCGTTGGCCACCGCGCTGCCCGACGCGCAGGCGCTGGTGCGGGCGGCGACGCAAACCGATGCGGTGGCCGCGGTGCCGTTCATCTACCGCTTCTACCCGATGGTGCGCGAAGCCCGGGCGCGGCTGGCCGATGCGCCGGTGTGGCTGATCCACGGCGGCTATCTGCAGGACTACATGGCCAACCATGATCCGGCGGGCTGGCGGTCGGATCCGGCGCAAAGCGGGGTGTCGATGACGTTCGCCGACATCGGCTCCCACTGGTGTGACCTGATGGAATTCGTGACCGGGCAACGGATCACCGCCGTGTGCGCGGCCGAGGCCAGCGCGCCGGGGCGGGACCGCCGCGACGACGGTGCGGTCGTCATGTTCCGCACCGACCGGGGCGCGGTGGGCGGTGTCGTGGTCAGCCAAGCCTCACCGGGCCGCAAGAACCAGCTGGCGTTCTCCTTTGACGGCCCCGAGATCGCCGTGCAGTTCGATCAGGAACACCCCGACCTGCTCCTCATCGGCGGGCTGCGGGCCACCAGCGTGCTGGCCCGCGACACCGAGTCCTTGACGGCGGGCAGCGCCCGGTATTCGTTGCTGCCCAGCGGGCATCCGCAGGGCTACCAGGACTGTTTCAACCTGTTCGTCGCCGACGTGTATGACGCGGTCCGCACCGGTGCGGCCCCCGACGGGCTGCCGCTGTTCGGTGACGGGTTGCGGGCGGCCATGATTCACGACGCGGTCGCGACCTCGGTGCGCAGCGGCGCCTGGACGGGTGTGCCCGCATGATCCGGTTGGCCCTCATCGGGCTGGGCAACATGGGGATGGCACACCTGGCGATGTTCGCCGGCCTGGCGCCCCGGGTGCAGATCACCGCCGTCGCCGACGCCCATGCACCGTTCGCCGACCGCGCCGGAGCCCGAGCGCCGTCGGCAACCGTGTTTTACGACCCACTGAACTGTGCCCGCACCGCCGGCGTGGACGCGGCGGTGGTGGCCACCACCGACGACACCCACCACGGCATCGTGGACGCCTGCATCGCGCGGGGCATCTACGTGCTGTGCGAGAAGCCGCTGACCGCGTCGACCGAGGATTCGCGGCGGTTGGTCGACGCCGAACACGCCCACGGCCGCCGGCTCGTCCAGGTCGGCTACATGCGGCGCTACGACGACGATTACCGCCGGATGCACGACATGCTGCGGTCCGGCCGGGTCGGTGACCCGATACTGATCACCCAGCGGCACCGTAACCCGTTGTCGGTCAACGACTTCGATGCCGAAAAGCTCATCCTCAGCACCGCGTCGCACGACGTCGACCTGTTCCGGTGGTTCACCGGCGACGAGATCACGCAGGTGTCGGCCACGGCCAAGGCCAGCCACAGTGCGCTGACCGTGCTGCTCACCCTGACGTCGCGGTCGGGCGTCTTGGGGGTGGTCGAGGTGAGCCGGGGCCCGGGCCTGCGCTACGACATCGGCTGCGACATTCTCACCGGCGCCGGCGGCCTGACCCTGGCCGCGCCGACGCCGGTGCCCGACAGCTGGTTCGACCGCTTCGCCGGCGCCTACCGCGCCCAAAACGCGGCCTGGCTGGCCGCGGTGGTGGCCGGATCGATCACCGGGCCGTCGACCTACGACGGATACGCCGGCAACGCCGTCGCCGAGGCGGCGTTGGCCGCGCTGCGCACCGGGCGCGCCCAGCCGGTGTGCCAGGCGCCGGCCTGATCAACGCACCGGCTCCAGCACGCACACCTTCCAGCCGTCCTCCCGGGCCAGTTTGAGCTGAATGGTCCTCCGGCCCAGCATCTCGTTCTGCGCATCCAGCGTCGCGGTGGCGGCGTCGCCGTCGACGTCGACGCCGGTGACCGTCACGTTGGTCAGGCCCTGGGCGGCCCGGGTCTTCTTGAGCAGGTCCATCGCCGCATCGGTGAACCGGTCGCGCATCGCCGTGCACATCAACGCCCGGTAGTCGTCCCACTTTTGGGTGTTGTAGGCATCCTGGAACGCCATCACCGTCTGGCGCACCTGGTCTTCGTCGGACGGCGGTGGCGGCGCGGGAGCACCCGGCGCTGACGGCGCCGATGTGGCCGGCGGCGACGACACCGCCACCGGGTGGCCGGGGATGGCCCGACCGCACGAGGGCAGCCCGGCGACGATCACGGCGGCCGCGGTGACCGCGACGATGCGTCGCGGCGGCGGGCCCGTTCGGCGGTCGGTCATTGTTGGCGCGGCACCTTGTTGGCGGTCGCGTTGACCAGCGCGCTCACGTCGATCGCGCCGGTGGTCCCGCACTGGCGAATGTCGATCACGACGTTGCCCTGCAGCTCGATCCCGTGCTGGCAGGTCGCGTCGCCGCCGGTGAGGGTGGCCTCCACGGTGTAGGACCCCGCCTTGTTGACCGGTGGGCCGAACCGCCACTGCTGTGCGGGTTCGCCGGGGGCCGTGATGGTGGCCGTCTGTCCCCCGCACGGTTCCCACGCCGCGCGCTGCAGCTGCAGCGCCAGGCCCGCGTCGTCCACCGAACCGAAGGCCACTACGGCCTGGGTCACGCTGTGCTGCCAGGGCTTCTGGTACAGCGCCCGCAGCTCCTGCACCGCGACACCGGCCGGGGTGGGGGTGGCGTAGGTGGACCGTTGGGCCGGCGCCCAGGCGCTCAGACACGCCGGGTTGTCGATCGTTGCGGCGGCGTCGCCGAACTCGGTGCCGTCGTGTTCGAGCACCATCGCGGTGTCGCCGGTGTTGCCCGGGATCTCACTGGCGGTCAACAGGATTGACCGCAACGCCGCGGCGGGCACAGCGGTGGCCGGTGGCCCCTGCACCGCCGACGGCTGCTGCGCTGCCGTCGACGATGCCGGGCTGCCCGGTGGCGGCCCGCCGCGGGGCCAGGCCACCACCGCGATAATCGTCGCGGCGACCAGCGCCGCGGCGCCCACCACGGCGCCGATCAGCGCGCCCCGCCGCCGTCCCGCTGCGCGGGCCGGCGCTCCCCCGGCGAGCTCCGGGGTGCCGTAGGTGACCACCACTTCCGGACCGCCCTGCTGCGGCGCGGTCGGCCGCAGGTAGGGGCTGACCTGCTGGCTGGGCACCGGGACCGGCGGCGCCCCCTGCTGCAGCGCCGCGGCCGCCGCGTCGGCCAGCGCGCTCGCCGACCCGAACCGCGCCGCGGGATCTTTGGCCAGCGCGGTCGCGATCACCTCGTCCAGCGCGGCGGGTAACGCAGCGACCACCTCGGTGATCCGCGGCGGCGGGGATTGCAGGTGCGCCATCAGCACCGCGGCCGGGCCTTTCCCGGCCGGGAACGGGGTCTTGCCGGTCAGCAGCCGAAACAGCGTGCAACCCAACGAATACACGTCGGCGCGCGCATCAAAAGCCTGTCCCGACAGCGTCTCCGGGGCGGCGTAGGCGACCGTGGCCATCACCGGCTCGGCGTCCATCATCCCCACATCGTGCAGGGCAAGCCCGGTACCGAAGTCCCCCAACAGCACCGACTCCTGCGGTCCGCCGCCGGCGGACAGCAGAACGTTGGCCGGTTTGAGGTTGCGGTGCACAATCTGGTGGGCGTGGGCGAAATCGAGCGCCTGGGCCACCTGCCCGATGATGTGCACCGCGCGCTGCGGCGTCATCGCGCCGGCGCGCAGCGCCGCCTCGGCGTCGGTGCCGTCGATGAACTGCGCCGCGATCCACAGCCGGCCGTCGTCGGTCTGCCCCAGGCCGTACACCGGCACGATCCGCGGATGGGCCAGCGCGGCGGCCGCGTTGGCGTCGCGTAGGAACCGGGCGCGGAAATCGGCGTCTTGGGACAGTTCGGCGGAGATCACCTTCACCGCGTCCCAGCGCGGCGTCGTGGGATGGGCCGCCGCGTACACGGTGCCCACGCTGCCCGAACCGAGAACGCGTTCGATGCGGTACCCGGCGACCACGGTCCCGGCCGTCAGCACGCGCCCGGCCCAGCGTTTGCCACGGTCAGCAGTATCGCATACCGGATTTGGTGATCGGTGGATCCAGCCGGTATGGCGACGCTCAGCGCCGCAGTCGCCGCCGCAGCCGTTCGGCGGCCTCGTGCACGGTGTCGAGCTGGGCGGCCACCTGGGTCGGCGCGGTGCCGCCCCGGGCGTCGCGGGAGGACACCGAGCCCTCGACGGTCAGCACCTCGCGCACCTGCGCGGTGAGGTCGGGGCTGAGCGCGGCCAGCTCGTCGTCGGTGAGTTCGTCTAGGCCGACACCGCGGCGTTCGGCGGCCCGCACCGCCGCACCGGCGGTCTCGTGGGCGACGCGGAACGGAACACCTTGGCGCACCAGCCATTCGGCGATGTCGGTGGCCAGCGTGTAGCCGGCGGGCGCCAGCGCGGCCATCCGGTCGACGTCGAAGGTCAGGGTGCCCACCAGGCCGGCCAGCGCCGGCAGCAGCAGCTCCAGCTGCGCCACCGAATCGAAGACCGGTTCTTTGTCTTCCTGCAGGTCCCGGTTGTAGGCCAGCGGCTGCGCCTTCAGCGTCGCCAGCAGCCCGGTCAGGTTGCCGATCAGCCGACCGGATTTGCCGCGGGCCAGTTCGGCGATGTCGGGGTTCTTCTTCTGCGGCATGATCGAGCTGCCGGTCGACCACGAGTCGTGCAGGGTGACGTAGCCGAATTCGGTGGAGCTCCACAGGATGATGTCCTCGGCCAGCCGGGACAGGTCGACGGCGATCATCGCGAACACGAACCCCGCCTCGGCGGCGAAGTCGCGGGCCGCGGTGGCGTCGATCGAGTTGTCGGCGGCCGCGGCGAATCCGAGTTCGGCGGCGATGGCGTCGGGGTCCAGTCCCAGCGAGGAGCCGGCCAGCGCCCCGGATCCGTACGGGGACACCGCGGCCCGGGCGTCGAAGTCGGCGATCCGGTCGACGTCGCGCAGCAACGGGTGGGCGTGGGCCAGCAGATGATGGGCCAGCAGCACCGGCTGCGCGGACTGCAGGTGGGTCTTGCCGGGCATGATGGCGGCGGGGTGGGCGGCGGCCTGGGTGGCCAGCGCGTCGACGACGTCGAGCACACCGGCGGCCACCCGGCGCACCGCGTCCCGCAGCCACATCCGAAACAGGGTGGCCACCTGGTCGTTGCGGGACCGGCCGGCCCGCAACCGGCCACCCAAGTCGGGTCCGACCCGGTCGATCAGGCCCCGCTCCAGCGCCCCGTGCACGTCCTCGTCGGTGACCAGCGGACCGAAGCTGCCGTCGGCGACGTCGGCGCCCAGGGCATCCAGTCCGGCCAGCAACCCGTCACGCTGCTCGGCGGTGAGCAGCCCGGCGGTGTGCAGGACTTTGGCGTGGGCTTTGGACGCGGCGATGTCGTAGGGCGCCAGCACCCAGTCGAAGTGGGTGGATTTGCTCAACGCGGCCAGCGCGTCGGCGGGGCCTTCGGCGAACCGCCCGCCCCACAGCGACCCCTCGTTGGTGCTCATCGGGGCGTCGCTCCCGGCGCGAGCGTGCGCAAACCCGGGTTTTCCCCCGGCGTGTCGACCGGGGACACGCACGCTCGCGCAAGAGGGGACGTCACGAGCCCAGGTCCCGGCGGGCGGAGATCTTGGAGCTCAGGCCGTGCACGTGCACGAACCCCTTCGCCGCGGACTGGTCGAAGGTGTCGCCCTCGTCGTAGGTGGCCAGGTTGAAGTCGTATAGGGATTCGCTGCTGCGCCGCCCGTTCACCGCGATGTGCCCGCCGTGCAGCACCAGCCGGATCTCCCCGGACACGTGCTGCTGGGTGTGGGCGACGAACGCCTCCAGCGCGGTCTTCAGCGGCGAATACCACAGCCCGTCGTACACCAGTTCGCCCCATTTCTGGTCGGTGTGGCGTTTGAACCGGCCCAATTCCCGCTCCAGGGTGACGTGCTCGAGTTCGGTGTGCGCGGTGATCAGCACCATCGCCCCGGGCGCCTCGTAGATCTCGCGGCTCTTGATGCCCACCAGCCGGTCCTCGACGACGTCCAGGCGCCCCACCCCCTGGGCGCCGGCGCGCCGGTTGAGTTCCTCGATGGCCTGCAGGACGGTGACGGCGCGGCCGTCGATGGACACCGGAACGCCCCGCTCGAACCCGACGATCACCTCGTCGGGGGTGTTCCAGTTGACGGTGGGGTCCTCGGTGTAGTCGTAGACATCCTTGGTCGGCGCGTTCCACAGGTGCTCCAGGAACCCGGTTTCCACCGCGCGGCCCCACACGTTCTGGTCGATGGAGAACGGGGAGCGTTTGGTGACGTTGATCGGGATCGCGTTCTCCTCGGCGAACGCGATGGCCTTCTCCCGGGTCCAGGCGTAGTCGCGGACCGGGGCCAGCACCTCCAGATCCGGTGCCAGCGAGGCGAATCCGACCTCGAAGCGGACCTGGTCGTTGCCCTTGCCGGTGCAGCCGTGCGCGACGATGCCGCCGCCGTGCTCGCGGGCCGCGGCCACCAGGTGCTTGACGATCAGCGGCCGGCTGATCGCCGACACCAACGGGTAGCGGTCCATGTACAGCGCGTTGGATTGGATGGTGGGCAGGCAGTATTCGTCGGCGAATTCGTTGCGGGCGTCGACCACCACCGCCTCGACCGCGCCGCAGTCCAAGGCGCGTTGCCGCACCACCTCCATGTCCTCACCGCCCTGGCCGAGGTCGATGGCGACGGCGACGACCTCGCGGCCGGTCTCTTTGCCGATCCAGCTGATCGCCACCGAGGTGTCCAAACCGCCGGAATACGCCAGAATGACGCGCTCGGACATGACTGTGTCTCCTTTAGCTTTTCTTCAACTGTTCGATGGCGGTCGCGAGTTCGGCGCCGGTCATCGGCTCCCGAGCCACCACAAAGATGGTGTCGTCGCCGGCGATGGTGCCGACCACGTCCGGTAACGCCGCGCGGTCGATCGCGCTGGCCAGGTAGTCCGCGGCGCCGGGCGGGGTGCGCAGCACCGCCAGGTTTCCGCTGGCGTCCGCCGACACCAGCAGCTCCCCCAGCAGCCGCGACACCCGTTCGGTACCGCCGGTGACGCCGCGCACCGGGCTGCCGTCTTCCGGCACCACGTACACCCCGACACCACCGTCGACGCCGCGGAGTTTCACCGCGCCGAGTTCTTCCAGGTCCCGCGACAGCGTAGCCTGCGTGACCTCGATGCCCTCGGCGGCCAGCAGCGCCGCCAGCTCACCTTGGCTGCGCACCGCTGCCGCGGACAGGATCGCCACGATGCGGGCCTGGCGCCCGACCCGGGTGATGCTGGCCTCGGCCGGGGTTTTCTCCTCGGCGCGACTCACTGGTGGCGCTCCAGCAGCCACACCAACAGCGCCTTTTGGGCGTGCAGCCGATTTTCGGCCTCGTCCCACACCGCGCTGCGCGGCCCGTCGATCACCGCGTCGGTGATTTCGTCGCCGCGGTGCGCCGGCAGGCAATGCAGCACCACCGCGTCCGAATCGGCGCGGGCCAGCAGTTCGGTGTTGATCTGGTACGGCCGGAACGGTTTGACCCGGTCCAGCCCGTCGTTCTCCTGCCCCATCGACGTCCAGGTGTCGGTCACCAGCACGTCGGCGCCGTCGGCCGCGGCGTGCGGGTCGGCGGTCACCGTCACCGCAGCGCCGGTGTCCGCGGCGCGGCGCTCGGCCGCCGCGACCACCGCGGGGTCCGGCTCGAATCCCGCGGGTGCGGCGATCGTGACGTGCACGCCGGCGGTGACCCCGCCCAGCAGCAGCGAGTGCGCCATGTTGTTGGCGCCGTCGCCGAAGTAGGACAGCCGCAGGCCCGCCAGCGCGCCCTTGCGCTCGGCGACGGTCTGCAGATCGGCCAGCACCTGGCAGGGATGGAACTCGTCGGAGAGCGCGTTGACGATCGGCACCGTCGCGGTGCTGGCCATCGCGGTCAACCGGTCCTGGGCGTAGGTGCGCCACACGATGGCGTCGACGTAGCGGGACAACACCCGGCCGGTGTCTTCCAGGGTTTCCTCCCGGCCCAGCTGGGTGGAGCGGCCGTCGACGACGACGGCGTGGCCACCGAGTTGGGCGATGCCGATCTCGAACGAGAAGCGGGTGCGGGTGGAGTTCTTGTCGAAGATCACCGCCACCCCGCGCGGGCCGTCCAGCGGACGCCGCGAAAACGGCGCCGCCTTCAGTTCTGCTGCCAGGGCGAGGATTTCGGCCTGCTCGTCGGTGCTGATGTCATCGTCGCGCAGGAAGTGGTGGGTCACTGGGCGGCCTCCTGAGCGGTGTCCAACACCCCGGGCAGCGCGGCGAGAAAACCGTCGATCTGCGCTTCGGTGATGATCAGCGGCGGAGCCAGCCGGACCACGCCCGGCGCGGCGGCGTTCACCAGGAATCCGGCGTCGCGGGCCGCGGCCTCAACGGCTTTGGCCCGCGGCGCGGTCAGCACCACACCCTGCAGCAGGCCCTTGCCGCGCACCTGGTCGACCAGCGGATGGTGCAGTTCGTCGATGCCGTGGCTCAGCGACTTGCCGAGCATCCCGGCCCGCGCGATCAGGTCGCCGTCGGCCAGCGCCTGCAGGACCGCCAGGGCGGCCGCGGTGCAAACCGGGTTGCCGCCGAAGGTGCTGCCGTGGCTGCCCGGAGTCAACAGGTCCCCGGCCGCGCCGACCGCCACGCAGGCGCCGATCGGCAGGCCACCGCCGAGCCCCTTGGCCAGGGTGACGATGTCCGGGGTGATGCCGTCGTGCTGGTGGGCGTAGAACGCGCCGGTGCGCCCGACGCCGGTCTGCACCTCGTCGAACACCAGCAGTGCGTCGTGCGCGGCGGTGATGCCCCTGGCCTCGGCCAGGTATCCGGCGGGGGGGACGACGACGCCGCCCTCGCCCATGATCGGCTCCAGGAACACCGCCGCGGTGCTCGAATCGACGGCGGCGGCAAGGGCTTTGGTGTCCCCGTAGGGCACGTGGGTGACGTCGCCCGGCAGCGGCTCGAACGGCGCGCGTTTGTCGGGTTGGCCGGTGAGCGCCAGCGATCCCATCGTCCGGCCGTGAAAGCCCCCTTGGGCGGCAACGATCTTCGTCTTGCCGGTGAGCCGGGACATCTTGAAGGCCGCCTCGTTGGCCTCGGTGCCCGAGTTGCAGAAGAAGACCCGCGCCGGCGCGCCGAGATGGTCGACCAGCGCCTCGGCCAACGCGATGCCCGGCTCGGTGGCATACAGATTCGAGGTGTGCCCCAACGTGTTCAGCTGGGTGGTGACGGCCTCGATCACCGCCGGGTGCCGGTGCCCGAGCACGTTGACCGCGATGCCGCCGAGCAGATCGACGTAGCTGTTGCCGGCCTCGTCGGTCACCACCGCACCGTCGCCGCTGACCAGCGCCAGCGGCGGCGTGCCGTAGTTGTTCATCATCACCGCCGACCAGCGGTCTTGCAGCGTCATCCGTTTACCACCTTGGTTCCGGTGCCCGCGTCGGTGAACAGCTCCACCAGGACACAGTGTTGGACTCGCCCGTCGATGATGTGGGCGCTGGGCACCCCGCCGGACACCGCGCGCAGGCAGGCTTCGACCTTGGGCACCATCCCGCTCTGCAGGGCGGGCAGCAGCTGCGCCAGCGCCGCGGTGTCGATTTCGCTGACCAGCGAGTCCCGGTCCGGCCAGCGGGTGTAGAGGCCGTCCACGTCGGTGAGCATCAGCAGCTTTTCGGCGCCCAGCGCTTCGGCCAGCGCGGCCGCGGCGGTGTCGGCGTTGATGTTGTGCACCACGCCGTCGGTGTCCGGGGCCAGCGTGGACACCACCGGGATGCGGCGCGCCGCAATGAGATCGCGCACCGCGTCGGCGTTGACCCGGTCGACGTCGCCGACCAGGCCGATGTCGGTGGCCACCCCGTCGACGGTGACGCTGCGCCGCACCGCGGTGAACAGCGCCGCGTCCTCGCCGGTGATCCCGACGGCGTACGGTCCGTGCGCGTTGATCAGGTTCACCAGCTCCCGACCCACCTGCCCGAACAGCACCATCCGCGCGACGTCGAGCACCTCGGGTGTGGTGACCCGGAAACCGCCCTTGAAATCGCCGGCGATGCCGAGGCGTTGCAGCATCGCGGTGATCTGCGGGCCGCCGCCGTGCACCACCACCGGGTGGATGCCGCAGTTCCGCAGGAACGCCATATCGGCGGCGAAGGCGTGTTTGAGGGTGTCGTCGGTCATCGCGTTGCCGCCGTATTTGACGACGACGATCTTGCCGTGCAGCTGCTTGAGCCACGGCAGGGCTTCAGCGAGCACCTGCGCCTTGATCTCGGTGGGTAACCCGTCCGTGCTCATGAGCTATACGCCGAGTTCTCTTCGACGTAGGCGTGCGACAGGTCGGTGGTGCGGATGGCGGCCCGCCCGTCGCCGAGGTCGAGGTCGACGGTGACGTGGACGTCGGGGCCGGACAGGTCCACGTCGCGCGCACCCGGGGCCGGAACGCCGCCGGCGAACACCGGTGAACCGTTGAACGCCACCGTGACCCGGTCCGGGTCGAGGGGGAACGGGGCCATCCCGACGGCGGCGAGCACCCGGCCCCAGTTGGGGTCCGAGCCGAACAGCGCGGTCTTGACCAGGCTGTCCCGGGCGATCAGCCGGGCGGCCAGCAGCGCGTCGTCCTCGCCGGGAGCACCGGCGACGGTGATGGTGATCCGTTTGGTGACGCCTTCGGCGTCGGCCTGCAGCTGGGCGCACAGGTCGTCGCAGACGGCCAGTACCGCGGCGTCGAGATCGTCCTGGCTGGGGGTGATCTCGCTGGCCCCGGAGGCCAGCAGCAGCACGGTGTCGTTGGTGGAGCAGCTGCCGTCGATGTCGAGCCGGTCGAAGGTGGCTGCGGCGGCGCGGCGCAGCGCCCGGTCCAGCGCCTGCGGGTCCGCGGCGGCGTCGGTGGTGAGCACCACCAGCATGGTGGCCAGCGACGGCGCCAGCATCCCGGCGCCCTTGGCCATGGCGCCGATCGTCCAGTTGTCGCGATGGTGCAGCGCCACCTGTTTGGGCACCGTGTCGGTGGTCATGATGGCCCGGGCGGCGGTGTCGCCGCCGGCCAGGCCGCCCGCCATCTCGTGCACGATCTCCGAGACCCCGGCCAGCACCGTGTCCATCGGTAGCCGGTCCCCGATCAGCCCGGTGGAGCAGACCGCGACCTCGATAGCGCCGGTGTCGGTGCCCCAATCCGACAGCGCCGCGGCGACCGCCTCGGCGGTGGCGTGGGTGTCCTGGAAGCCACCCGGACCGGTGCAGGCGTTGGCGCCACCGGAATTGAGGATCACCGCGCGCAGCCGCCCGGTGCTCAGCACCTGCTGACTCCACAGCACCGGCGCCGCCTTGACCTGGTTGCGGGTGAACACCCCGGCGGCCGCGTAGTCCGGGCCCTCATTGAACACCAGCGCCAGATCCGGCGCCCCGGAAGCCTTGATGCCCGCGGCGATCCCGGCGGCCCGGAATCCTTCCGGCGCGGTGACGCCCTGCTCGCGCACGATTCGGGTGTTGCTCACGGCGCCACTCCTACCGTGGAAAGCCCGTCGGTCTCCGGCCAGCCCAGCGCCAGGTTCATCGACTGCACCGCGGCACCGCCGGTGCCCTTGACCAGGTTGTCGATCGCGGCGATCGCGATGAACGTCGCGGCGTCCTCGTCGACCGCGACGGTCAGGTGCGCGGCGTTGCTGCCGATCACCGAACCGGTCCTCGGCAGCTGCCCCTCCGGCAGCAGGTGCACGAACGGTTCGGCGTGGTAGGCCTTTTCGTAGGCGGCGCGCAGCTGCGACACCGGGGTGTGGGTGCGCGCCGTGCAGGTCGCCAGGATGCCCCGGGCAGCCGGGATCAGCACCGGCACGAACGACACGGTGACGTCCTTGGCGGTGACCGCCCGCAGTCCCTGCCCGATTTCGGGGGTGTGCCGGTGGGCGCCGGCGATGTTGTAGGCCCGCGCCGAGCCGATCACCTCCGAGCCGAGCAGGTCGGTTTTGGCGGAGCGGCCCGCGCCGGAGGTGCCGCTGACGGCGACGACGGTGACGTTCGGCTCGATGAGGTCGTCGGCGAGCGCCGGCAGCAGCGCCAGCAGCGCCGCGGTCGGATAGCAGCCCGGCACCGCGATGCGGCGGGCGCCGCGCAGCCGGTCCCGCGCACCGGGCACCTCCGGAAGCCCGTAGGGCCAGGTGCCGGCGTGCGGGGAGCCGTAGAACCGTTCCCAGTCGGTGGCGTCGTTGAGCCGGAAATCGGCGCCGCAGTCGACGACCAGCGTGTCCGGGCCGAGTTGGTCGGCCAGCACCGCCGAATGGCCATGCGGCAGCGCGAGAAACACCACGTCGTGGCCGGCCAGCACGTCGAGCTCGGTCGGTTCCAGGACCCGCCCGGCCAGCGGCAGCAGGTGTGGATGCTGCTCACCGATGGTGCTGCCGACGTTGCCGGCGGCGGTCAACGCGCCGATGGTCAGCCGGCCGTCGGTGTAGGCCGGATGCCCGAGCAGCAACCGCAGGATCTCACCGCCGGCGTAGCCGCTGGCACCGGCCACCGCTACCTTGATCGCTTTGGTCACTGCGCGATTCTGCATGATTATGCACGTAGATGCAAATTCATTAAATCGTCGGCGCCAGCGGACGGCGGAGCGCCTCGAACAGCCAGCGCTGTGCAGCGCCAACGGTAGCCGCCCCGCCCGCGATCTCGGTGACGAGATCCCAATACCGACCGATCCGCGGATCGTTGTCGACGCCCGCGGTCCCGATGAGGGCACGTCGGAACCCAGGTGTGTCCTTGGCGCGGCGGGCCCGCGCGTGGGCAGCAACGAATCTGTCCACGGCGGGGCCGGGTGACGGCGTCTGACCGGCGAGCACAAGCGGCATGGCCATGTCACACGCTTCGGCGACACCGGTGACGAGTTCACGACGGTCGCTGATAGACGTCGGGTCGAATCGCCACAGCTGTTGGGCCATCGCCGAGCCGAACGCCGGCTGTCGGGCGAGCGCGACAAGTTCGGCATACGCGACGACTCGGGCCGGACTCGGCTCCCCCGGCGGTTGCGGCACCGTCATCTCCACGAACCCGTCGAATGTGTCGGGCGACGTCGCTCCCGCGAACAGCCGCCGCCAGAACTCGACGAGCACGCTGTGCCCACGCCGTCCGTCCTGCACGGCGGACAGCAGCTGCAGCCGCAGGGCCCGATCGTGCGGCGCCGCGTGCTCGACCGCAGCCAGCGAAGCCCGCCGCCACGCCAGCATCGCCAGTTCGGTGTCCACTGCGGCCCGTTCCGCGGTCACCGCCGCCCCGATCGACATCCGAGCGGTCAAGACGTCGCTGATGGTGTCGAGGCCGAGGCCGAGTGCCCGGAGCCGCCGGACCAGAAAAAGCGACTCGACGGCGCCGGCGTCGAAAAGCCGGTGCCCGCCGGAGCTGCGACGCGCCTCAAGCAAGCCTTCATCGCAGTAGTAGCGGATCGTCCGCACCGGTACCCCGGTGAGCCGCGACAACTCGCCGATGGTTGTGCTGTCCGTCACAGTCCCTTGAACCTCCACCCCACTGGAGTTCCTAGCGTAGGCATCAGACGAAGGGAACACCGGTGAACACCGAGGACATCTGGCGAGCCGTCGACGCCGAGCGGCGCAGCCTGCTGCACCTACTGGAACCCCTCACCGCAGCGGAGTGGGGCCACGCGAGCCTGTGCGAGCGGTGGCAGATCCGGGATGTCGTCGCCCATCTGGTGCTCGCGACCCGCGCCGGAGTCGGTCAAATCCTGATCAATCTGCTGCGGGCTCGCGGCAGTGTCGACCGCATGGTGGGCGATACCGCGATTCGCCACGCCGCGCAGCTCGGTGACCGTGCGCTGCTCGGCCAGATGCGCGGCACGATCGGGTCCCGCTTCACCGCCATCGGCACCACCCCGACGGATCGCCTGATGGACCTGCTCGTGCACGGCCAGGACATCGCGATTCCGCTCGGACGTGCTCGCGAGATGCCCATTGCCGCCGCGCGGCTGGCGATCGAACGGATCTGGAACCCACGATTCCCGTTCCGCGCTGCCGCGCGGTTGGCGCCCTACCGGTTGCGCGCAGTGGACACCGAGTGGGCGGCGGGCGCCGGCCCGATCATCGAGGGGCCGGTTTCGGCGCTGCTCCTGCTGGCAACCGGGCGCGAATCGGCTGCCCTGCCCCAGCTCGGTGGTGAGGGCGCGGAGTTGCTGCGGAACGGTTGACTCCTGTCGGCGGCTAACCCCGCAGGACGGCGCCGACGCGGTCGGCGGCGGCGGCCACCGCGGCGTCGCGGGCGGCGCTGGCCTCGTCTTCGGTCAGGGTGCGATCCGGCGCCCGGAACCGCAACGCGAACGCCAGCGACTTGTGCGCCTCGCCGACCTGCGGGCCGGTGTACACGTCGAACAGCTGGGCGTCCTCCAACAGCTCACCGGCCCCGTCGCGCACCGCGTCGAGCACCGCCTGGGCCGCCACCCCGGCGTCCACCACCAGCGCGATGTCCTGGAACACCGCCGGGAACGGCGACACCCGCGGCGCCGGCGTCGCCTCGGTGATCGGGACCGCGTCCAGGTTCAGCTCCACCGCGCAGGTGCCCTTGGGCAGGCCGGTCCGTTCGATCACCGCGGGGTGCAGCTGCCCGGCGTGCCCGATCACGGTGTCCGCGACCAGCACCGCCGCGCAGCGCCCGGGATGCCACGGCAGGTACTGGGCGGCGCGCAGCACCACCTGCACCCCGCAGGCCCGGGCGATGGTCCGCACCGCGTCGAACGCGTCGGCGGCCTCCGCGGGCCGGCCCGGACCCCACGGCCCGCGCCGCTCCCGCAGCCCGGTCAGCGCGACCGCGACGTGCTGCGGTTGCCGCGGCAGCGACGCGTCGACCGCCGCGATCTCGGCCTCGGTGGGCCGGCGGTCCACCGGGATGCGGTCCAGCCCGCCGCTGCGCTCGGTGGGCTGCACCACCTGGGCGAGGGCGTACACCGAGACGTCAACGATGCCGCGGGACACGTTGCGTCCCAACGCTTCCAGCAGTCCCGGCAGCAGCGTGCTGGCCAGCTGGGGGCGGTCGGCTTCGAGCGGGTTGAGCACCGCGGTGGTGACCCGGCGCGGGTCGTCGGCCGGCAACCCCCAGGCGTCGAAGACACCGGCCGGCAGAAACGGGGTGGGCAGCACCTCGACGTAGCCGTCCAGCGCCAGCGATTTGCTGACCGCGCGGCGCCGCCGCTGGACCGCGGTCAGGCCCCGCCCGGGCGGCGCCGACGGCAGCACCGACGGGATGGTTTCCAGCCCCTCCAGCCGCAGCACCTCCTCGACCAGGTCGGCGGGTTGCCGCAGGTCCGGACGCCAACTCGGCGGGGTGACGGTCAACGTGTCGCCGACGCGGTCCACCACGGCGCCGATCTGGGCCAGCCGCCGCGCGGTGGTGCCCGGAGGGTAGTCCACCCCGGCGACCCGGTCGGGCAGGTCGGCGGCGATCGTGATCGGCGGCTCGGTCCAATCGGCGATCGAGTCGCCGCGCGGCGGGTCGCCGCGCCAATCGGTCAACCCCGGTTCGGCCACCCCGCCGGCGATGTCGGCGAGCAGCGCGGCGCAGCGGTCCAGCGCGGCCACCGAGATGCCCGGGTCCACGACCCGCTCGTAGCGGCGGGCCGCCTCGCTGGGCAGGTGCAGCCGACGCGCGGTGCGCGACACCGCCGCCGGATCCCACACCGCGGCCTCCAGCAGCACGTCGGTGGAGTCGTCGCGCATCTCGGTGGTGCCCGACCCCATCACCCCGCCGATCGCCGCGGTGGCGACGTCGTCGACGATCAGCACGTCGGCGGGATCCAGCCGGCGCTCGATGTCGTCGAGGGTGACCACGGTCTCGCCGGGCGCCGCGAACCGCACCGCGAAATCCCCGGTGATGCGGCCCCGGTCGTGGGCGTGCATCGGGTGCCCGAGTTCGAGCATCACGTAGTTGGTGGCGTCCACCGCCGGGGAGATGGCCCGGATCCCGCACAACAGCAGTCGCCGCTGCAGCCACCACGGCGACACCGCCGCCGGATCGATCCCGGTGACGCCGCGCAGCGCGAACCGGCGCACCCCGGTCGCCGCATCCACGGTCAGCGGCCAGGCCTCGCCGTCGGCGGGCAGCGCCGGCACCACCTGCGGGGAGGCGGGATCCACGAAGTCCAGGCCGTAGGCGCCGGCGATCTCGCGGGCCAGCCCGCGCACCGACATGGCATAGCCGCGGTCCGGGGTGATCGCCAGGTGGAACACCACATCGTCGAGGCCGAGGGTGGCGATCCCGTCGGCGCCGGGGTCGGCGGTGCCCGGCGGCAGCACCAGGATGCCGGACTGGTCGGCGCCCAACCCGAGTTCGGTGGCCGAGCAGATCATCCCGTCGGAGATGCGACCGTAGGTTTTGCGGGCGGCGATGGTGAAGTCCCCGGGCAGCACGGTGCCCGGCAGCGCCGCCACCACCAGATCCCCCACCGCGAAGTTCGTTGCGCCGCAGATGATGTCGCGGGGCGCGTCCTCGCCGACGTCGACCCGGCAGGCCCGGATCGGCTTTTTGAACTCGGTGAGCTCCTCGATCTGCAGCACCCGCCCGATCGTCAGCGGACCGCGGACCGGGCCGAGCGCGATCACCTCTTCGACCTCGTGGCCGATCCGGATCAGGGTCTGCTCCAGCTCGTCGGCGGGCGCCTCCCAGCCCGGCGCCCCGACCGCCACCACCTCACGCAGCCAGCTGTAGGGAACCCGCATCAGACACCGACCCCGAACGGCAACGAGAACCGGACGTCGCCCTCGACCATGTCGCGCATGTCCGGGATGCCGTTGCGGAATTGCACGGTGCGCTCCAGCCCCATGCCGAACGCGAAACCGGAGTACACGTCGGGGTCGATACCCACCGACCGCAACACGTTGGGGTGCACCATCCCGCAGCCGCCCCATTCCACCCAGCCGGGGCCGCCCTTCTTGTTGGCGAACCAGATGTCGAATTCGGCGGACGGCTCGGTGAACGGGAAAAAATGCGGCCGGAACCGGGTGCGCGCCGACGGCCCGAACTCGGCGCGCGCGAACGCGTCCAGGGTGCCGCGCAGGTGCGCCATGGTCAGGCCGCGGTCCACCGCCAGGCCCTCGACCTGGTGGAACACCGGGGTGTGGGTGGCGTCGAGTTCGTCGGTGCGGAAGGTGCGGCCGATCGAGACGATGTAGACCGGCAGCTCCCGGCCCAGCAGGGCGCGCACCTGCACCGGGGAGGTGTGGGTGCGCAGCACCTGGCGCGAATCCTCCGGCGCGATGTAGAAGGTGTCCTGCTCGCTGCGGGCGGGATGATCCACCGGGAAGTTCAGCGCGTCGAAGTTGAAGTGCTCGGCCTCGACCTCGGGGCCCTCGGCCAGCTCCCAGCCCATCGCCACGAAGGTGTCGGCGACCCGCTCGGCCAGGATCGTGATGGGGTGCCGGGCCCCGATCGGCGGCCGGGTCGACGGCAGGGTGACGTCGATGCTCTCGGCGACCAGCACCGCGGCGTCGCGTTCGGCCCGCAGCGCCGCCAGCCGCGCGTCGTAGCCGCGCTGCGCCTCGCCGCGCGCGGTGTTGACCCGCCGGCCGGCGTCGGCGCGGTCGGCCTTGGGCAGCGTCGCCAGCGCCTGGCGGGCCTGGGCCAGCGGCGACCGGTCCCCGAGGTGCTCGGTCTTGGCGCGGGCCAGCGCGTCCAGATCGGCGGCCAGGTCGAAGGCGTGCCGGGCCGCACTGACCGCTTTGGTCAAGGCCTCCTCGGACAGGTCGACGGGATGCTCAGCCACGCGGCGGCGTTCTCCTCACGGATGCCAGGGACTGCGGCACGGATGTGACGCAAGTGCTGATCATATAAGTGCGTGACGCGGCCGGTTCCGGCGCGCGGTCCAGCCGTCAGCGCGACAACGCCGGCTGGGCGGGCACCAACGCGACCAGCGGTGACCTGCGCGCCCAACGGCGGCGGGCGATCCGGTCGGCCGCCACCGCGCCCAGCGTGCCCAGGCCCACCCCGGCCAGCACCGAGACACCGGTGTGGGCCAGCACCACGAAACCGAACACCGCCGACACCCCCAGCAGCACGTAGCGCACCCGGGTCCAGCGGGCCGGCCGGCCCAACCGGGTGGCCACCAACATGCCCAGCAACAGCGCGGTGGCGTGCCCGACGTCGGTGAAGTCGGCGCACAATGCGGCCGTGCCCAACGCGACCGACACCCACCAGCCGATCCACGCCGGCCGCCACCGCGCCGGGATCGCCGCGGTCAACGCCCCCAGCACCGCGGCCGCCCCGTAGCTCATCCCGACATCGCGGGCGAAGCTGACCGACACCGGCAGCCAGCCCAGTTTCAGCGCGCCGGTCAGACCGATCGCCACCAGCAGTGTGGCCCCGATATGCCCGACCACAAACACCAGCGCCAACCGGCCGCTGCGCCACAGCAGCTCGGCCAGCGCCAGCAGGCACACCAGGCCCGGCAGCCACAACAGCACCGGCCCGCCCGCGGCATCCGGGACGAACGCGCTGCCCAGCAGCGTGGCCAGGTGCCCGTGGCTCAGGTTGTGCAGGTTGGTGCTGGCGTTGCGGATGACCTGATCCTGCGTCTGCGGCCCCAGCACCAGCAGCGTCGTGGCCACCGTCAGCAACGCCGTGGCGTAGCCGACCGTCACCCGGACCCGCGCCAGCCGGGATAACAATTCGATAACCATCGGGTACTACTATGCCTCGACGTCCGGCTCGTCGGGCTGGGGGGTACCTGGAAACTCCCTACGAGTTTCGAGCCGATACATCGCCAGTTCCGGCGGCACCCCGGTGGGTTTGGCGCCGAACACCTGCCGGCGCGCCCGCTTGGCGACCACCCCCAGCGCGTCCAGATCGGTCTGCGAGATCTGGTCCAGGGCGGTGCTGGACACCATGATGCCGCCCCGGGTGGCGCGCTCCATCACCCGGGCGGCGATGTTGACGTCGACGCCGAGCCAGTCGTCGGCCAGCCGCTGCGGTCGGCCGGTGTGGATCCCGACCCGCATGCGGGGGGTGTGCCCGTCCACCTCGACGGTTTTGATGGCGTCCCGCGCGGCGAGCACCGCACCGACGGCGACCAGCGGGTCCCGGAACACCGCCATGATCCCGTCGCCCATCCGTTTGACGATGTGGCCGCCGGCGTCGAGCAGCGGCGGTTCCACCGCCTGGGCCACCCGCCGCAGCAGGGTCAGGGTCGCGTCGTCGCCGGCCCGCAGCGACCACGTCGAGAAGCCGACCAGGTCGGTGAACACCAGCGTCACCTCGGGGTTGGCCGGCCGGCGCGACACCCGCTCGGTCAACGCCTGCCAGACCTGCAGCGCGCCCAGGCTGACCTCGCGGGAGGCCGCGCCGCGATCCCCCATCAGCCGGTCGGCGGCCCGGGCGGCGGCGCGGGGGCCGCCGTCGCCGGCGGTGGACAGCGGGTCACCGAATTCGGGGTCACCGGGCAGCACCCGTCGGGCCCGGCGGATCGCCTCGATCAATGCGGGACTGTTGTTGGTGTTGCGCAGCCACGCCGCCACGCCGCTGACCGACAGCGGGGAATGCCGCGGCGACGGGATCGGATCCGGCATGGTCCCCACCTTCTCGAGAGTGCCGGACCCCTGATCAGAGGGCTCGCGGTCCACTTGCGCCAGGGTATGTGGCGCGCGCCGTCACCGGCAACGCCGCGCGCAGTGGTGTCCACCACGCGCATCCGGCAAACACCCTGGTCACGGCGTTACTACGGCAGTGTAGCCAGCCGGCAACGACACCCCGCGACGCGTCGCGGAAATCATCGACAACATGTGTTGTCAACATTATCGTGGGGGGTACCTGCCCACCAGGAGGCCGTGATGAACACCCCGTCGCCGACGTCCACCACCGCTCCGCCGCGTCGCGGCCAGGCCGATCCGGCGCCGCTGGGCCCCGATTCGCTGACCTGGAAGTACTTCGGGGACCTGCGCACCGGGCTGATGGGCGTGTGGATCGGGGCGATCCAGAACATGTATCCGGAGCTGGGCGCCGGCGTCGAAGACCATTCGATCCTGCTGCGTGAACCGCTGCAGCGGGTGGCGCGCTCGGTCTACCCGATCATGGGGGTGGTCTACGACGGCGAGCGCTCGGCGCAGACCGGCGAGCAGATCAAGAACTTCCACCACACCATCAAGGGCGTCGACGGCGCCGGACGGCGCTACCACGCGCTGAATCCGGACACCTTCTACTGGGCGCATGCCACCTTCTTCATGCTGGTGATCAAGGTCGCCGAATACTTCTGCGGCGGGCTGACCGAGGCCGAGAAGCGGCAGCTGTTCGACGAGCACGTGCAGTGGTACCGGATGTACGGGATGAGCATGCGGCCGGTGCCGGGGTCCTGGCAGGAGTTCTGCGAGTACTGGGACCGCAAATGCCGGGAGGAGCTGGAGATCAATCAGGCCACCCTGGACATCTTCCACATGCGCATCCCCAAACCGAAGTTCGTGCTGATGCCGACCCCGGTGTGGGATCAGTTGTTTAAGCCGTACCTGGCCGGCCAGCGCTGGATCGCGGCCGGGCTGTTCGACCCGGCGGTGCGGGAGAAGGCGGGGATGCGCTGGACACCCGGCGACGAGGTGCTGCTGCGGCTGTTCGGCAAGGCCGTCGAGGTGGCGTTCCTGTTCGTGCCGGACGAGATCCGGCTGCATCCGCGGGCGCTGGCCGGCTACCGCCGCGCCGAGGGCCGCATCCCGGCGAACGCGCCGCTGGTCGAGGCGCCGGCGTTCATGGCGCCGCCGCGGGACCGGCGCGGGCTGCCGATGCACTACTTTCCGCGGCGCAAGTCCCTGGTCGAGCGGGCCGGGTCGCTGGTGCACACCACCTTGTCGCTGGCCGGCGGGCGGGCGACCCGGGGCCGCAGCAAGGCCGCCTGAGATTGCGCCGACCGCGGCCGCGCCGACTGTGCGGTCGCATACGGTTTGGGCGCTCAAAGCGTAGAAAACCGCACCGTCAGGAACGCTCGGGTGCGGGCGCGCCTAACCGCTGGGCGCGGGCGCTTTGGTAGAGGCAGATCGCCGCGGCGGCGGCGACGTTGAGGCTCTCGGCACCGCCGGACATCGGGATCCGCACCCGGTGGTCGGCCAGCCCGGCGACGTCGGCGGACAGGCCGTGGGCCTCGGGCCCAAACAGCCAGGCGGTCGGCCGGGCGAGGTGGGGTTCGGCGTCGTCCAGGGACAGCGGGCCATCCAGCGCGGTGGCCAGCACCTGCAGCCCGGCGTCCTGCAACGCGGCGACGGCGGCGGGCGGATCGGGCACCTCGACGACGGGGACGGAAAACATGCTGCCCGCCGAGGCGCGCAGGCACTTGCCGTTGTACGGGTCGACGCTGTTGGCGGTCAGCAGCACCGCGGCGGCCCCCATGGCGTCGGCGACCCGGATCAGGGTGCCGGCGTTACCGGGTTCGCCGACCCCGACCGCCACCGCGATCAACCGGGGGCCCGCCGCCAGCACGTCGGCCAGGTCGGTGCCCGGCGGTTCGCACACCGCCACCAGCCCGGACGGAGTCACGGTGTCCGACAACGCCTTTGCGGCGCGTTCGGTCACCAGGTGCACCGGCAGGCCGGCTAGCAGGGCGGCGTGCCGCTGCGCGGCGACCTCGGTGGCGAAGATGTCGCGCACCAGGCCGCGCCGCGCCGCGGCTTCCACCAGGTTGGGGCCTTCGACCAGGAACCGCTGGGCGCGGCGCCGACCGACATGCCGATGCAGTTTGACCGCCGCGACCACCCGGGCCGAGCGTTCGGTGAGCATCGGCGCTAGGCGCTCAGGCGGCCTCGCCGGACGGGGCGTTGACGTCCTCGGGCAGCGCCGTGCGGGCGACGTCGACCAGCGCGGTGAACGCCTGCGGGTCGTCGATCGCGATCTCGGCGAGGTTCTTGCGGTCCACCTCGACGCCAGCGGCCTTGAGCCCCTGGATCAGCCGGTTGTAGGTGATGCCGTTGGCGCGGGCCGCCGCGTTGATCCGGGAGATCCACAGCTTGCGGAATTCACCCTTGCGGGCGCGACGGTCGCGGTAGGCGTAGGTCAGCGAATGCAGCTGCTGCTCTTTGGCTTTACGGTAGAGCCGGGACCGCTGGCCACGGTAGCCCTTGGAGGCCTTCAGGACGGTGCGCCGCTTCTTCTGGGCGTTGACTGCCCGCTTCACGCGTGCCATGGGGTGTTCCTATTCTTGTTCGGACGTCGGTGTTTAGCGCGGTGGGTAACCGCTCGTCAGCCGTTGAGCATCTTGTTGACACGCTTGGTGTCGTTAGCCGCCACCTCGGTGCGACCGGCCAAGCGCCGGGTGCGTTTGGTGGGCTTGTGCTCGAGCAGGTGGCGGCGGTTCGCCTTCTGGCGCACGATCTTGCCGGTTCCGGTGCGCCGGAACCGCTTGGCGGCACCACTGTGGGTCTTGGCCTTGGGCATGTGTCCTCAGTTCTGTGGTCAGTTCGACGACGGCTTGGTCTCGCCGGGGGCGGGTTGGACCCCGGCCGCGCCGGCTTGCTCGGCGGCCTTGGCGCGGGTCTTCGCACCGCGATGCGGCGCCAGCACCATCGTCATGTTGCGGCCGTCCTGTTTGGCGGAGGTCTCCACGAATCCGTAGTCGGCGACGTCGGCGCCCAGACGCTGCAGCAGCCGATACCCCAGCTCGGGGCGGGACTGCTCGCGTCCGCGGAACATGATGGTGACCTTGACCTTCGACCCCGCCTCCAGGAAGCGGACCACGTGACCCTTTTTGGTCTCGTAGTCGTGGTCGTCGATCTTGGGTCGCAGCTTCTGTTCCTTGACGACGGTCTGCTGCTGGTTCTTGCGAGACTCGCGCGCCTTCTGTGCCGTCTCGTACTTGTACTTGCCGTAGTCCATGATTTTGCAGACCGGCGGTCTGGCGTTCGGGGCGACTTCGACAAGGTCGAGATCGGCATCCGCGGCGACGCGAAGGGCATCTTCGATGCGCACGATGCCTACCTGCTCCCCACCCGGCCCGATCAATCGGACTTCAGGTACGCGGATGCGCTCGTTGACGCGGATCTCAGTGCTGATGGGACCTCCCTGGGTAGTCTTTCGCTCACGACCGCCGCCTGATCGATCCCCGAATCAGCTGGTGAAAGTCGCCCCATCAGCGAAAAAGCCCTGCATGAAGCAGGGCCCGATGCCGACCGATCGTGGCCTCCGGTCAAGGAAAGCCACCTGCGCGCCGCGCAGAACGGGCATCATCCGATGCCTGTGACCGGACCGTTGCGCCGATTCGGCCAACGGTGGGAGTGGGACTCCACTTGCTGTCCTGGCGTTCGCCGGGACGGTCGCGCATGCCAGTCTAGCAGCCATGAAGCCCAACCCTGACATCCAACCGACCAGCTCCGGCACCCCGCCGGTGCGGGAGCTCGCCGAGATCCCCGCCGTGGAAGTGATCACCCGGTCGGCGGTCATGTTGATGAGCGCCGCCGCCGAGAAACTCGGCTTGTCCGCGGAGGACCCCGACGCCAGCCCGCACCGGGACCTCGACGAGGCCCGGCGGCTGATCACCGCCCTGGCCGGGCTGGTGACCGCGGCGGCGCAATATCTGGGACCGCACGCCGGTCCGCTGCGCGACGGCCTGAAAAGCCTGCAGCTGGCGTTCCGGGAAGCCAGCGCATCGCCCGACGAACCCGGGCAGGGCCCCGGCGAAAAGTACACCGGCCCGGTCCGGTAGTCGGCGTGCCCGGTTCCCGTTCACCCAATTCTCGGTTTGAGTGAATATCCTCGCGGCTTATGACCCTTACCGTGTCACGCGCGCAGCGCGCGGCGGCCACCCGGTTTCACTGGGTGCCGTCGGCTGCCGGCTGGATCGTCGGCCTGACCGCCACCCTGTCACTGCTGGGAAGTGTGTCGCCGCTGATCCGGTGGATCATCAAGGTTCCGCGCGAGTTCGTCGACCACTACCTGTTCAACTTTCCCGACACCAGCGTGGCCTGGGCGTTCGTGCTGGCCCTGCTGGCTGCCGCGTCCAGCGCCCGTAAACGCATCGCGTGGTGGCTGCTGCTCGGCAACCTGGCCATCGCCGCCGGATGGAACGTCGTCACCCTCGCCACCGGGACGCCCACCACGGTGGGCCGGGTCGGTGCGATCGTCGGTCTGGCCCTGCACGCGGTCGCGATCACGCTGCTGCTGCTGGCCTACCGCGAGTTCTGGGCCAAGGTCCGGCGCGGGGCGCTGCTGCGCTCGGCGGTGACGTTGGTCGCCGGCTGGGCGGTCGGCATCGCGGTGTCCTGGGGGCTGGTCGAGCTGTTTCCCGGAACCCTGCAGCGCCCGTTCCGGTTGCCCTACGTGGTCAACCGGGTGGTGGGTTTCGCCCTGGTCGAATCGGATTTCTTCGCCGGCAAACCCGATGTGGTGCTGCGCACGGTGTTCGGGATGTTCGGGGCGTTGGCGCTGATCGCCGCGGCGATCGTGCTGTTTTTGTCCCAGCGCGCCGAAAACGCGTTGACCGGCGAGGACGAGTCCGCGATCCGCGGCCTGCTGGAGTTGTATGGGAAAAACGATTCGCTGGGCTACTTCGCCACCCGCCGGGACAAGTCGGTGGTGTTCGCGCCCAGCGGCCGCGCCGCGATCACCTTCCGGGTCGAGGTCGGGGTGTGCCTGGCCAGCGGTGACCCGGTGGGCGATCCGCGGGCCTGGCCGCAGGCCATCGCCGCGTGGCTGCAGCGCTGCCAGACCTACGGCTGGACGCCCGGCGTGATGGGCGCCAGTTCGCAAGGTGCGCAAGCGTTCCGCGAGGCCGGACTGAACGCGCTAGAACTCGGCGACGAGGCCATCTTGCATCCGTCGAGCTTCCGGCTGTCCGGCCCGGATATGCGCGCGGTGCGTCAGGCGGTGACCCGCGCGCGCCGGGCCGGCCTGACCGTGCGGTTCCGTCGCCACCACGACATCCCCGCCCAGGAAATGGCCCAGGTCATGCAGCGCGCCGACGCCTGGCGGGACACCGATTCCGAGCGCGGTTTCTCCATGGCGCTGGGCCGGCTCGGCGACCCGGCGGACGCCGACTGCCTGCTGGTCGAGGCGGTGGGGCGCGACGGCGCCGTGGTGGCGATGCTGTCGCTGGTGCCGTGGGGGCAAAGCGGTGTTTCGCTGGATCTGATGCGCCGCTCACCGCAGTCCCCCAACGGCACCATCGAGTTGATGGTCAGCGAGCTCGCCTTGCAGGCGAACGGCATTGGCATCACCCGCATTTCGTTAAACTTCGCCATGTTCCGGTCGGCGTTCGAGCAGGGGTCGCAACTGGGCGCCGGCCCGGTCGCGCGGCTGTGGCGGCGGCTGCTGCAGTTCTTTTCGCGGTGGTGGCAGTTGGAGACGCTGTACCGCTCGAACATGAAATACCAGCCGGAATGGGTGCCGCGCTACGCCTGCTACGAGGACGCCCGGCTGATCCCCCGGGTCGGCATCGCCTCGGTGATCGCCGAGGGTTTCCTGGTGCTGCCGTTTTCCCGGCGCGGTGAACAGCACACCGGTCACCACACCTCGGTGCCGGACACCCTGATGTCGACCGGGCTGTTGCACCACGATGGCTCCGCCCCGGACCTGTCCGGGTTGCCGGCCGACGTCACTGACGTTGGCACGCGGGGCTCCCGTTTACCCGAACAGGTGCGGGTACGGCTGGCCAAGCTGAAAACCCTGCGGGACCGCGGCATTGACGCCTACCCGGTGGGGCAGCCGCCCAGCCACACGGTGGCCCAGGCGCTGGCCAGCGACGCCGCGGTGGTCTCGGTGTCCGGCCGGGTGCTGCGGATCCGCGACTTCGGCGGGGTGCTGTTCGCCCAGCTCCGCGATTGGTCGGGGGAAGTGCAGTTGCTGCTGGACAATTCGGTGCTGGCCGACGGCCGGGCCGCCGATTTCAGCGACGCGATCGATCTCGGTGACCTGGTGGAGGTGACCGGGCAGCTGGGTTCCAGCAAGACCGGCACCCGGTCGCTGATCGTGCACAGCTGGCGGCTGATCGGGAAATGCCTGCGCCCGTTGCCGGACAAGTGGAAGGGCCTGACCGACCCGGAGGCCCGGGTCCGCAGCCGCTACGTCGACCTGGCCGTCAACACCGACTCCCGGGAGTTGATCAGCGCCCGCAGCAGCGTCCTGCAGGCCGTCCGGCAAACCTTGTACGCCAAGGGCTTTCTCGAGGTGGAAACTCCGATCCTGCAGCCGATCCACGGCGGCGCCAACGCGCGCCCGTTCGTCACCCACATCAACGCCTACGACCTGGACCTGTATCTGCGGATCGCGCCGGAGCTGTACCTGAAGCGGTTATGCGTCGGCGGGGTGGAGCGGGTGTTCGAGCTGGGCCGCGCGTTCCGCAATGAGGGCGTCGACTTCAGCCACAACCCGGAGTTCACCCTGCTGGAGGCCTATCAGGCGCACGCCGACTATCGGGTGTGGATCGATGGCGCTCGGGAGCTGATCCAAAACGCCGCGCAGGCCGCCCACGGCGCCCAGGTGGTGATGCGGCCCACCGACGGCGGCGGCCTGCAGCCGGTGGACATCTCCGGTGGCTGGCCGGTGAAGACCGTCCACGACGCGGTCTCGGAGGCGCTCGGGGAACACATCGACGCCGACACCGAGCTGGCCACCCTGCGCAAGCTGTGCGACGCGGCCGGCGTGCGCTACCTCAAGCAGTGGGATGCCGGGGCGGTGGTGCTGGAGCTCTACGAGCATCTGGTCGAAGACCGCACCGAGGCGCCCACCTTCTACACCGACTTCCCGACGTCGGTGTCCCCGTTGACCCGGCCGCATCGGTGCCGACCCGGGGTGGCCGAGCGTTGGGATCTGGTGGCCTGGGGGGTGGAGTTGGGCACCGCCTACAGCGAACTCACCGACCCGGTGGAGCAGCGGCGGCGGCTGCAGCAGCAGTCGCTGCTGGCCGCCGGCGGGGACCCGGAGGCCATGGAGCTCGACGAGGACTTCCTGCAGGCGATGGAGTACGCGATGCCGCCGACCGGGGGGCTGGGGATGGGCATCGACCGGGTGGTCATGCTGATCACCGGGCGCAGCATCCGGGAGACCCTGCCCTTCCCGCTGGCGAAGCTGCGCTGACCGGCCGCACAGCCGACTCACAGAAACGCAGCTCAGGATGGAAGGGTGACAGCTTTGGCGGCTGCCGCGGCATCGCTGGCCGCTGAGCACACCTCGTTGATGCACGGTTGGCTGCCGATCACCGTGCAGGCGGTGACGGCGGTGGTGCTGCTGTCGGCGATCGGGTGGCGGTCGCGCCGGTGGCGGCGGGTGTGGCTGCCGGTGGCCGCGGCGGCCGGGGTCGCGGCGACCGCGGCGGTGCACTGGTACGTGACGGCCGGCGGCCTTGCCGACGACCCGGCACCGGCCACGTTGTGGGCCTGGATTGCGTTGACCGGTCTGGCGGCCGCGGTCGCGGTGCTGGGCTGGCGAAGCGCCCGGTGGTGGCGCCGCGGCATCTCGTTGCTGGCGGTGCCGGCCTGCCTGCTCAGCGCGGCACTGGCCCTCAATCTGTGGGTCGGCTACTTCCCCACCGTGCAGACCGCCTGGAATCAGCTGACCGCGGGCCCGCTGCCCGACCAGAGCGACCGGGCCGCGGTGTCCGCGTTGGCCGCCGCGGGCACGCTGCCGGCGCGGGGCCGGGTGTTATCGGTGACGATCCCGGCCGACGCGTCCCACTTCAAGCACCGCGGCGAACTGGTGTATCTGCCGCCGGTGTGGTTCACCCACAGCCCGCCGCCGACGCTGCCGACGGTGATGATGATCGGCGGCGAGTTCAACACGCCCGCCGACTGGTTGCGCACCGGCAACGCCGTGCAAACCCTCGACGACTTCGCCGCGGCGCACGGCGGCAACGCCCCGGTGGTGGTGTTCGTCGACTCCGGCGGCTCGTTCAACAACGACACCGAATGCGTCAACGGCCCGCGCGGCAACGTGGCCGACCATCTCACCAAAGACGTGGTGCCCTACATGATCTCGGATTTTGGGGTCAGCCCGCGCCAGCGGAACTGGGGCATCGTCGGGTGGTCGATGGGCGGCACCTGCGCGGTGGATCTGGCCGTGATGCATCCCGACATGTTCAGCGGGTTCGTCGACATCGCCGGGGACCTGGGCCCCAACGCCGGCACCAAGGCGCAGTCCATCGCCCGGCTGTTCGGCGGCAACGCGGACGCCTGGGCGGCTTTCGACCCGACCACCGTGATGACCCGACATGGCCACTACTCGGGTGTCTCCGGATGGTTCGACGTCAACGCCGCCCGGCCGGCGCAACGGCGGACCGAGACGGTGGCCAACACCGCCGCCACCGGCCACGACGCCCCCTCCTCGCCGGGCGCCCAGCTGGCCGCCGCCGAGTCATTGTGCACACTCGGCCGCACCCTGGGCATCGACTGTGCGGTGGTAACCCAACCGGGCAAACATGATTGGCCGTTCGCCGCGCAGGCGTTCGCCACCGCACTGCCCTGGTTGGCCGGGGTGATCGGCACCCCCGGGGTCCCCCGGGTGCAGCTGCCCGTGCCGTCGTCCCCGCACGTTCGGTGATTAGTCGACACCCTGATCAAAACTCGGGCGGCCGGGTAGCGCACCTGCGGGCGGCCGACGCCATCGTGAGGATGCCCCATCTGGCCTAGCTTGTCGGCATGCAGGTCTGGCTCGCCGACGGTTTCTTCATCAGCGCTGGACAGGGTGGTCGACAGATCATCGAGGTGTTAGCCGCGTTTGGCCTGACCGCGTTCATCGGGCTGGAACGCACCGTCCAGGGTAAAAGCGCGGGACTGCGAACCCAGACCATCGTCGGCACGTCGGCGGCGTTGATCGTGCTGGTCAGTAAGTGGGGCTTTAGCGACGCGCTGTCGGCCACGGTGATCCTGGACCCCTCCCGTGTCGCGGCCCAAATCGTGTCGGGTATCGGCTTTTTGGGCGCGGGGCTGATTATCACTCGACGCGGTGCGGTGCACGGGCTGACCACGGCCGCCGCGGTCTGGGAATCGGCCGCCATCGGGATGGCAGCGGGCGTCGGCATGCTGTTGCTCGCGGTCACCGTGGTGGCCCTGCACTTCGTCAGCGCGTTGGCGTTCCTGGTCGTGGAGCGGCAGCTCAAAGCGCGGCTGGGCGGCTCCGCCCGACTGCACGTCATCTACGAAGACAGCCGAGGTGTGCTGCGGCAGCTGCTGCAGATCTGCGGGCAACGCAACTGGCAGCTGATCGAACTGGAGGCCGACGTTCGCCGCATCAACGACGGTCAGGTCGGGGTGCGGATGATCCTGTCCGGGCCCAAGGTCGCCACCGCGACCCGGGTGCTCGCCGACGTCGACGGCGTCGCCGCCGTCATCCGCTCCGAACGGGAGCCGGACTGACACCGCCGCCGCCGTCCGACCGACGCCCGGCTAAATCAGGGACCGGCAACGAGATACGTTCCGTGGCCCTCGATGACCAGGCCGTCGTGGAACGTCAGCACCTCGTTGACCAGGTGGTCGTGCTGGTTGCGGTAGGCGATGACGACGGTGTCGATGCCCCGATAAACGCCTTCGACGACGAACCGGAGCTCGGGAAAGCGTTGCACGGCGGTGGCCCAGTACCGGCGCAGCGCGGGCTTGCCGCGCACCACGCCGCGCGTCGCGGGCAGCAGCTTGGCGGCCACCGGTGAGGTGAACACCACCTCGTCGTGGAAATCGCGCAGCACCGCGTCCACATCGTGGGAGTTCCAGTTTTCGCACCACCGCTGGCTGAAGGCAACCGCATCGAGGTCCATGGCGCGCACCGTAGCATCGGGGCGGCTCGCGACCCCAACGATTTTCGTGGGCGGGAGTACGGTGGCGCTATGCCCGACGAGACCAGCGAGCACCCCGAGTACACCGCCGACGGGGTTCCCACCTTCGACGCCGTACGGGAGAAGATCGAAACCCGGTACGGCACCGCCCAGGGCGCCGCGGAGTTGGACGCCGAGACCGCCGAGGGCGCGACGGTCGACGAGCAGTTCGAGGCCCGGCAACGCGCCGCCGCGCAGCGACTGGAGCAGATCCGGGCATCGATGCGCGAGAACAAGCCCTGACCGGTGCGGACATTTACCGTCGCCGAGCGGCGAAACCGCTTGGCGCGCAGACATTTCCTGTCTAGCGAGGGTGCCACCGAACCGATCACCGGCATCACCGCCGCGCTGATCGGACTGCACGCCACCGACCCGGCGACCCCGTACCTGTCGTTGTGGGCGCGATCGACGGGGTTTGTCACCGCGAATCTGGACCGGGAGCTGTACCAGGCGCGGTCGATGGTCAAGCATCTGGCGATGCGCCGCACGCTGTGGCTGATCGACGCCGCCGCGCTGCCGGCCGTGCAGGCGGCGGCCAGCGACCGCGTCGCCGACACCGAGCGGCGCCGCCTGATCGCCGATGTCCAAAAGGCCGGGGTCGCCGCCGACGGCGCACGTTGGCTGGGCCGGGCCGGCGCCGCGGTGCTGCGACACCTCGAGCAGCACGGACCCGCGACCAGCGCCGAGTTGCGCGCCGCGCTGCCCGAGCTGGCCGGAACCTACGATCCGGCGCCGGGGAAACGGTACGGCGGCGCGACTTCGGTGGCGCCGCGGGTGCTGACCGTGCTGTCGGCCCGCGGTGAGATCGTGCGCGGCCCCAACGGCGCGTCGTGGACGGCGTCGCGGCCACGCTGGGCCACCACCGCAAGCTGGCTCGGTACCGGAGGTGATCCGATGGTCGCGGATGCGGCCCGCGCCGACCTGACCCGCCGCTGGCTTGCGGCGTTCGGCCCAGCCACCGCCGAGGACCTCAAATGGTGGTTCGGCAGCACCCTCACCGCGACCCGAAAGGCGTTGGGCGACATCGACGCGGTGCAGGTCGACCTGCACGGCGCAGCCGGCTATGCGCTGCCCGACGACCTGGAGCCCGAGCCCGAGAGCGGTCCGTGGGGCGCGCTGCTGCCCGGCCTCGACGTCACCGTGATGGGCTGGTATCACCGCGACTGGTACCTGGGCGAGCGCCGCGGCCAGGTGTTCGACAACAACGGCAACGCCGGGCCCACGGTGTGGTGGAACGGCCGGGTGGTGGGTGGCTGGTACCAGGACGCCGATGCCCGCGTGCAATTGCAGCTGCTGGACGATCCGGGCCGGGACGCCCGGCGGGCGCTAGCGCGGCGGGCCGATGACCTCAGCGAGTGGCTGGGCGGGGTGCGGATCAGTCCGCGCTTTCCGTCGCGGCTGGCGAAGACGGCTATGCGCTAACGCGTAATCGGCATGGGCGCCACTTGCAAGGCCCCCGGATGAGCGAAAACAAGGTGTTATGGCACGGGTACCATAACCATATGGCGCTCAAAAAAACGACGGTGATGGTCGACGAAAACGATCTTGCGGTGATCAAGGAGGCGGCCGCGCGCGAGGGGCGGCCCGAGTCCGAGTACTTTCGCGAAGCGTTCCACCTCGCCGCACTGCGGGCACGTCGCTGGCCCGGGGAATGGGATATTCCTACGTTGGATTTCGGACATCCGGTGACCGCTGACGAGATCCATCAGGTGGTCGCTGAAGTTGCCGGAGACAGCCCGGGATGATCGTGGTGGGAGACACGTCCGGGCTTGTCGCCGCCTTCAACTCCCGCGACCCGGAGCATCGGGCGGCTCGGAAGGTCCTGGTCGAGGCGGCGCTCACGGTCATCTCCCCGTTGGTGTTCCTCGAGATCGAACACATCACCACCCGAAACGTCGGTCGGCGACAGGCGCTCGCGATCAACGACTGGCTGCTGTCGCAGGAACGCACCGGTCGCATTGCCATCCCGGCCGTTCCCGCAGCCACCCTGCGGATCGCCCGAGCTATCCAAAACCGTTACGAAGCTTTGCGACTCGACCTCACCGACGCCGTCTCCGTGGTAGTTGCCGAACAGTACGAAACCGACGCGGTGCTCACTTTGGACCGTCGAGATTTCCGCGCTCTCACTCCCCTGACTGGCGCTCCGGCATTCCGGCTGCTACCCGACGACAGCTAACGCGACCGATCGCTACGCGCTGACCTTGCGCCGTCGCCGACGCGCCGGGGGCGCAACGGGTTCCGCGGGTGCCTCCAGCACCTCGGCGAGGAACTTGCCGGTGTAGCTTTCCGGCACCGCCGCCACCTCTTCCGGGGTGCCCTGCGCGACAACCGTTCCGCCGCCGGCACCGCCCTCGGGCCCCATGTCCACGATCCAGTCCGACGTCTTGATCACGTCCAGGTTGTGTTCGATGACGATCACCGTGTTGCCCTTGTCGACCAGCCCGGCCAGCACGTTGAGCAGCTTGCGGACGTCGTCGAAATGCAGGCCGGTGGTGGGCTCGTCGAGGATGTAGACGGTGCGGCCGGTGGAGCGCTTCTGCAACTCGGACGCCAGCTTCACCCGCTGCGCCTCACCCCCGGACAGCGTCGGCGCCGGCTGCCCCAGCCGCACATAACCCAAGCCGACGTCGACCAGGGTGCGCAGGTAGCGGTGAATGCCGGTGATCGGCTCGAAGAACTCCGCCGCCTCCTCGATCGACATGTCCAGCACCTCGGAGATGGTTTTGCCCTTGTAGTGCACCTCGAGGGTTTCCCGGTTGTACCGGGCGCCGTGGCAGACCTCGCACGGCACGTACACGTCGGGCAGGAAGTTCATCTCGATCTTGATGGTGCCGTCGCCGGTGCACGCCTCGCAGCGCCCGCCTTTGACGTTGAACGAGAACCGGCCGGGTTGGTAGCCGCGGACTTTGGCCTCGGTGGTGGCCGCGAACAGGCCGCGGATCTTGTCGAACACCCCGGTGTAGGTGGCCGGGTTGGACCGCGGGGTGCGCCCGATCGGGGACTGATCCACCCGCACCAGTTTGTCGACGTGGTCCAGGCCGGTGACCCGGGTGTGCCGGCCGGGCACCTGCCGGGCGCCGTTGAGCTTGTTGGCCAGCACCGCCGCCAGGATGTCGTTGACCAGCGTCGACTTCCCGGAACCGGACACCCCGGTCACCGAGGTGAGCACGCCCAGCGGGAACGCCACGTCGATGCCGCGCAGGTTGTGTTCGCGCGCCCCGACCACGGTGAGCTGACGGCGCCGGTCGGCGGGGCGCCGGATCGCCGGCACCGCAATGCTTTCCCGGCCGGACAGGTAGGCGCCGGTGATCGAGGCCTTGTTCCGCAGCAACTCGTCGTAGGGCCCGCTGTGCACGATCTCACCGCCGTGCTCCCCGGCCGCCGGGCCGATGTCGACGATCCAGTCGGCGTGCGCGATGGTGTCCAGGTCGTGTTCGACCACGATCAGGGTGTTGCCCAGATCCCGGAGCCGGGTGAGGGTTTCGATCAGCCGCCGATTGTCGCGCTGATGCAGCCCGATGGACGGCTCGTCGAGCACATAGAGCACCCCGACCAGCCCGGAGCCGATCTGGGTGGCCAGCCGGATGCGTTGCGCCTCACCGCCGGACAGGGTGGCCGCCGCCCGGGACAGGGTCAGGTATTCCAGTCCGACGTCGAGCAGGAACCCCAGCCGGGACTGCACCTCCTTGAGCACCTGCCCGGCGATGGCCTGCTCCCGCGGGCCCAGGGTGAGCGCGTGCAGGAACTCCGAGCAGTCCCCGATGGACAGCTCGCACACCTCGGCGATCGATTTGGCCTGTTCGCCGGCGGCCAGGGTCACGGCCAGGATCTCCGGCTTGAGCCGGGTGCCGGCGCACTCCGGGCACGGCACGTCGCGCATGAACCCTTCGTAGCGTTCCTTCATCAGCTCGGACTCGGTCTGCTCCATCTTGCGCTGCAGGAACGCCAGCACGCCTTCGAAGTCGGCGTAGTAGGACCGGGTGCGCCCGTACCGGTTGCGGTACCGGACGTGCACCTGCTCGTCGGAGCCCTCCAGGATCGCCTTGCGCGCCTTGGCCGGCAGCTTGCGCCACGGCGTGTCGACGTCGAAACCCATCGCCTCCCCGAGGCTGGCCATCATCCGGGTGAAGTACTCCGCGGTGTGGCCCATCGACCACGGCGCCACCGCGCCCTCGGCCAGGGTGCGATCCGGGTCGGGCACCACCAGGTCGGGGTCGACTTCCTTGCGGATGCCCAGCCCGCTGCACTCCGGGCAGGCGCCGTAGGGCGAGTTGAACGAGAACGACCGCGGCTCCAGGTCGTCGACCGCCAGCGGATGCCCGTTGGGGCAGGCCAACTTCTCGGAGAACCGCTGCTCGCGGTGATGGCCGGCCTCGTGGACCCGGTCATCCAGGAACTCCAGCACCACGATGCCGTCGGCCAGGCCCAGCGCGGTCTCCACCGACTCGGTGAGCCGCTGCTTGGCGGACGGTTTGACGGTGAGCCGGTCGACGACCACCTCAATGTCGTGTTTTTCCTGCTTCTTCAGCTTGGGCGGATCGGTCAGCGAATGCACCACCCCGTCGACCCGGACCCGGCTGTAGCCCTGCGAGTTCAGCTTCTCGAACAGGTCGGCGAATTCGCCTTTGCGGGTGCGCACCACCGGGGCCAGCACCTGGAACCGGGCGCCCTCGGGCATCACCAGCACCTGGTCGACGATCTGCTGCGGGGTCTGGCGGGCGATGCGCTCCCCGCACACCGGGCAGTGCGGGGTGCCGGCGCGGGCGTACAGCAGCCGCAGGTAGTCGTAGACCTCGGTGATGGTGCCGACCGTGGACCGCGGGTTGCGGTTGGTGGATTTCTGGTCGATGGACACCGCCGGGGACAGGCCTTCGATGAAGTCGACGTCGGGTTTGTCCATCTGCCCCAGGAACTGCCGGGCATACGCCGACAGCGACTCGACGTAGCGGCGCTGGCCCTCGGCGAAGATGGTGTCGAACGCCAGCGACGACTTGCCCGAGCCGGACAGCCCGGTGAAGACGATCAACGCATCCCGCGGCAGCTCGAGGTCGACACTGCGCAGGTTGTGCTCACGCGCACCCTTGATGATCAGGAGGTCCGACACACTTTTCCCTTCAGCGGACACACTATGAATCCCATGCTAGGTGCCGGTACCGACAAGCGATTGTCCAGCAGTAACGTGGCCATCATGACAGCCCTCGACGACAACTACACCGGCCATGTCGAACCCCGCACCGCGGCCCGCCGCACCCTGCCCGGGGCGACGATCGTCAAGGTGTCGGTCGGCCCGATGGACAACAACACCTACCTGGTGACGTGCGCGAAGACCGGCGAGACGCTGCTGATCGACGCCGCCAACGACGCCGACCTGCTGCTGGATCTGGTGCGCGAGTATGCGCCCAAGGTGGCGCTGATCGTCACCAGCCACCAGCACTTCGACCATTGGCAGGCGCTGACCGCGGTGGCCGAGGCCACCGGGGCCCCCACCGCCGCACACCAACTCGACGCCGACCCGCTGCCGGTGACACCGGACCGCATCCTGGCCGACGGCGACACCATCACGGTCGGCGAGCTGGTGTTCGACGTCATTCACCTGCGCGGCCACACCCCCGGCTCGGTCGCGTTGGCCCTGAACGCCGGCGGGGTGACGCAGTTGTTCACCGGGGACTGCCTGTTTCCGGGCGGGGTCGGCAAGACCTGGCAGCCCGGAGACTTCGAACGGCTGCTCGGCGATGTGACCCGCCGGGTGTTCGACGTGTACCCGGACTCCACGGTGGTCTACCCCGGCCACGGCGACGACACCACGCTGGGCGCCGAGCGCCCGCACCTGGCCGAGTGGCGGGACCGGGGCTGGTAGCTCAGCCGGTGGTGTGCACGATCAGCACGTCGGTCTTCGACCGGCGCGCGACGTTGGCCGGCACCGACCCGAGCAGCCGGCCGGCGATCGTGCTCAGGCCGACGTTGCCGACCACCAGCAGGTCCGCCTTGACCTCTTCGGCCAAGTCCACCAACGCATCCACCGGCGCCCCGACGACGGAGCGCTCTTCGACACTGGCGGCCCCGGCGGCGTGGGCCCGCTCGCTGGCTTCCCGCAGGATCGCGTAGATGGGGGCGTTCCCGGACGTTTTGTACCCCTCGTCCTTGAGCATGTCCGACGCCCGCGGGTCGTCGCCACCGGGGAGATACGCGGTCGCCACAATCAGTTTCGCGCCGGGCGCCGACGCGAGCGCGCCCGCGCGGTCGACGGCGCGCAGCGACGAATCCGAGCCGTCCGTGCCGACCACCACGGTCTGATACGCGCTCATCAATACCCTCCCACTGCTCAGTTAAACGGCCATCGAGACAGTAACCTGTCGCCGGGCCACAGGGGGTGCGATTGACGACACAGCCGTGTCGGATCCCGGCCCGACCGGCGCAAATGCCCGACCGGCCCGCGACGTGAGCTTGCCGACAGTGACCGGCGCCGCTGCCGGGTCGTAGGCGTTGGCTAATTCCGTCGCGGCGGCGATGGTGACCCAGCTCCCCGGGACGACACCGCAACCAGGGCGGCCACCACCCCGGTAACGTGACCGTCTGATTGGCGAGCGAACACGAGTAGCGAACACCTTGAATACTGTCCTAACCCCGGAGCGGGTCACCAGCGCAACCCAGCCGACGCGGCGGCGCGTCGGTCGGTGGGATGCGGTGCTGGTCGCGGTGTTCGCCGGCATCCTCAGCGCGGCCGGCGCCAGCCACCCGTCGATGTGGTTCGACGAGGCCGCCACCGTCTCGGCGGCGGCGGATCGGTCGGTGCCCGAATTGTGGCGGCTGTTGGGGCATATCGACGCGGTGCACGGCCTGTACTACCTGGTGATGCACGGCTGGTATGCGGTGTTCCCGGTCACCGAGTTCTGGTCGCGGGTGCCCAGCTGCCTGGCGGTGGGCGGCGGCGCCGCCGGCGTGGTGGTGCTGGCGCAGCAATTCAGCGCCCGCCGGGTCGCGGTGTGCGCCGGCATCGTGTTCGCGATGCTGCCGCGGATGACCTGGGCGGGGGTCGAGGCCCGCTCCTACGCGTTCGCCGCGATGGCCGCGGTGTGGCTCACCGTGCTGTGCGTCGCCGCATTGCGGCGCAACCGGGCTGCGCTGTGGCTGGCCTACGGGGTGGCGGTGGCGGCCGCGACGCTGCTGAACGTGTTTGTGGTGCTCATTGTCGCGGTGCACGGCGTGCTGGCCCGGGTGCTGCGGTGCCCGCGGTCGACGGTCGGATGGTGGGCGGGCACCGCGGCCACCGCGGTGGCCGCGGTGATCCCGTTTGTGCTGTTCACCCAGACCCAGATCTACCAGGTGGGCTGGATCTCCCGGCTCAACTGGCACAACGTGCTCGACGTGGCGCAACACCAGTACTTCGACAACAGCGTGCCGTTCGCGGTGCTGGCCGGCGTCGTCCTGAGTGCGGCCGCGGTGATGCGGCTGACCGGCCGGTGGCAGCCCAGCGACGAGACCCGGCAACTGCTGACGGTCTGCGTGGCGTGGATGGTGCTCCCGACCGGTGTGCTGCTGATCTACTCCGCGGTGAGCAAGCCGATCTACTACCCGCGCTACCTGGTGTTCACCGCCCCGGCGATGGCGCTGCTGCTGGCGGTCTGCCTCGCCGCGCTCGCGCCCCGCACGCGGTCACTGGTGGTGCTGCTGGTGCTGTTCGCACTGGCGGCGGCACCGAATTATCTGATCAGCCAGCGCGGCCGGCACGCCAAGGAGGGCTGGGATTACAGCCAGGTGGCCGATGTGGTCCAGGCTCAGGCCGCCCCGGGTGACTGCCTGCTGGTGGACAACACCAGCGCCTGGGCGCCCGGGCCGATCCGGGCGTTGCTGGCGGGGCGTCCCGCGGCGTTTGCCGGGTTGGTCGATCCGGGGCGCGGTCCCCGCGGACCGGCGATCGGCCGGCTGTGGGACGGGCACATCGCGGTGTGGCTGGTGACCGGCGAACTGCGCAAGTGCCGCGTCGTATGGACGATCACCAACCACGACACGACGCTGCCCACCCGGCAGTCCGGGGCGACGCTGCCGCCGGGACGAGTGTTTGGCCGCACCCCGGATTTTCGGGTGCTGCATACGCTCGGGTTCCGCGTCGTGCAACGGTGGCAGTTCAACCGCACCCAGGTGATCAAGTCCACCCGCTGACCGCCCCCCCGGTTCGCCGAGCACGCTGATCGCCGAACGTGCGCTCAGGGCGGAAAAACACGAAAAACCTCGCCATAGACGCACGTTCGGCGCGGGGTCCGCCGCATGTTGGGCGCGGGGTGCGCCGGAAGTTCAGGCGTGGGGCACGCCGAGCGCCGCCACCGGCGCCGCGGTGGCCTGCCCGCGGCTGGCCCGGCGGGAGGCCAGCACCCCGACGGTGGCGAGCACCGCGAACACCGCGAACAGCCAACGGGCCGCGGAGGCGTCGGCGCCGTCGGCCATATTGACCACCACCCCGGCCACCCCGGCGCCGAACGCCCCGGAGATCAGTTGCACGGTGCTGATCGCGGCGGCGGCGGTGCCGCCTTCGGCCGGGTCGTCGACGCAGCCCATCGCCCACGCCGACAGGTGCGGCCAGGCCGCCCCGACCCCGGCGCCGACGGTGAACAACGCCAGCGCCCAGATCGCCGCGACGGCCACCGGGCTGTGGTGCCCCAAATGGGTGACCGCGGCGACCGCCAGTCCCCCGGCCACCATCAGCGGCGCGGCCGCCACCAGGTTCGCGATCACCCGCCGGGCGCTCAGCGAGGCGCTGACGAATTCGCTGACCGTCCAGCCGATCGACAGTGCCGCGCCCAGGAACCCGGCCGCCAGCGGCAGCAGATGCGCCAGCCGCTGCCCCAGCAGCGGCACATACAGGTTGGCCTTGGTGGCGGCCATCAACAGGCCCAGCGTGAGGTAGATCCACTTCTCCCGGCCGGGGTGGAAGATGCTGGGCGGCAACACCGCTACCGGGGCGCGCCGGTCGACGACCACAAACGCCCAGACCAGAAGGCCACCGAAGGCGAGCAGCCCGGCGGCCGCGATAAAGCTGTGCGGGAGTTCGGCGGCGCTGACCACCAGTGCGGCGGCGCCCAGGATCAGCAGCGACCGCACCGGCATCCGGATCGGCTCGCCGGGGTGGTCGTCGCGGCCGGCCGGCAGCACCACGCCGACCGCGACGGCCATCGCCACGGTCAGCACCGCCAGCGCGGAAAACGTCCACCGCCACAGACCCCACTGCGCGAAGAAGCCCCCCACGGCCGGCCCCACCAGGGTGCCGACCCCCCACATCGCCGACACCAGCGCCGACGCTCGGGTCCACAGCGCGCTGGGCAGCACCGCGTTGATCAGCGCATAGCCCAGCCCGGCCAGCAGGCCGCCGCCCACCCCCTGCAGCAGGCGGCCGGTCAGCAGGATCTCCATCTTGGGTGCCAGCGCACACACCAGGCTGCCCGCGCCGAACACGGTGAGTCCCAGCAGGTAGGACGACCGCGCACCGATGCGCACCAGCACGGAGTTGACCGCGGCGGCGGCGACCACCGACCCGACCAAATACAGCGTGGTCACCCAGGCGTACAGCCGTTCCCCGCCGATATCGGCGATTGTGCTGGGCAGCAGGCTGATCGTGAGGAATTCGTTGGTGGCGTACAGCACCACCCCACCGGCGAGCACGGCGGCGGTCCCCACATATCGGGGGCCCAGGAGTTCGCGCCAGCTGCCGGTGGTGCCAGTCGGGTCAGTCGCTGCCGCATCTGTTAGGTGCACCACCGTGTGCAGTCAACCACGGTTGGCGGCGAGACGCGAACGTCGCTCCCCAGCCCGGGCGCGTCACTTCAGCCCGGCCGCGTCCATGCCGCGCAGTTCCTTCTTCAGGTCGGCGATCTCGTCGCGGATCCGGGCGGCCAGCTCAAACTGCAGATCCCGGGCCGCGGTCATCATCTGTTCGGTCAGATCCTTGATCAGGTCCGCCAGCTCGGCGCGCGGCATGTTGGCGGTGTCGCGGCCCTCGAACACCCCGGCGCTGACCGCGCGGCCCGGCTCGCCCTGGGCGCGGCGGCCGCGTGAGGCGTTGCGGCCGGACCCGCCGATTTCGACGGTCTCGGTGTCGTCGGCCTCGCGGTACACCTGGTCGAGGATGTCGGCGATCTTTTTCCGCAGCGGCTGCGGGTCGATGCCGTTGGCCTCGTTGTAGGCGATCTGCTTGGCGCGGCGCCGCTCGGTTTCGTCGATGGCCTCCCGCATCGAGTCGGTGATGCTGTCGGCGTACATGTGCACCTCACCGGACACGTTGCGGGCGGCCCGGCCGATGGTCTGGATCAGGCTGCGGGTGGACCGCAGGAAGCCCTCCTTGTCGGCGTCCAGGATCGCCACCAGCGACACCTCCGGCAGGTCCAGGCCCTCGCGCAGCAGGTTGATGCCGACCAGCACGTCGTAGTCGCCGAGCCGCAGCTGGCGCAGCAGCTCCACCCGGCGCAGCGTGTCGACCTCGGAATGCAGGTAACGCACCCGGATGCCCAGCTCCAGCAGGTAGTCGGTGAGGTCCTCGGCCATCTTCTTGGTCAGCGTGGTGACCAGCACCCGCTGGTCGGCCTCGGCGCGGGCGCGGATCTCCCCGATCAGGTCGTCGATCTGCCCCTTGGTGGGTTTGACCACCACCTTCGGGTCGACCAGCCCGGTCGGGCGGATCACCTGCTCGACGAACTCGCCGCCGGTCTGGCTGAGTTCATAGGGTCCCGGGGTGGCCGACATGTACACCGTCTGCCCGATCCGGTCGGCGAACTCCTCCCAGGTCAGCGGCCGGTTGTCGCACGCCGACGGCAGCCGGAAACCGTACTCGACCAGGTTGCGTTTGCGGGACATGTCGCCCTCGTACATGCCGCCGATCTGCGGCACCGTGACGTGTGACTCGTCGATGACCAGCAGGAAGTCCTCGGGGAAGTAGTCCAGCAGCGTCGCCGGCGGGCTGCCCGGCCCGCGCGCATCGATGTGCCGTGAATAGTTTTCGATGCCCGAGCAGAACCCGACCTGGCGCATCATCTCGATGTCGTAGTTGGTGCGCATCCGCAGCCGCTGCGCCTCGAGCAGTTTGCCTTGCCGTTCGAGTTCGGCGAGGCGGTCGGCCAGCTCCTCTTCGATGGTGGAGATGGCGAGCGCCATCCGCTCCGGACCGGCCACGTAGTGGGTGGCCGGGAAGATCCGCAGCGAATCCACCTTGCGGACCACGTCGCCGGTCAGCGGATGCAGGTAGTACAGCTCCTCGATCTCGTCGCCGAAGTATTCGATGCGGACCGCCAACTCCTCATAGGAGGGGATGATCTCGACGGTGTCGCCGCGGACCCGGAACGAGCCGCGGGTGAACGACAAGTCGTTGCGGGTGTATTGCACGTCGACCAGCAGCCGCAGCAGCGCGTCGCGGGGCACCTCGGTGCCGACCCGCAGTTCGACCGAGCGGTCCAGGTAGGACTGCGGGGTGCCCAGACCGTAGATACAGGACACCGACGCCACCACCACCACGTCGCGGCGCGACAGCAGGCTGGAGGTCGCCGAGTGCCGCAGCCGCTCGACGTCGTCGTTGATCGAGCTGTCCTTCTCGATGTAGGTGTCGGTCTGGGCGATGTACGCCTCCGGCTGGTAGTAGTCGTAGTACGAGACGAAGTACTCGACGGCGTTGTGCGGCAACATCTCTCGCAGCTCGTTGGCGAGCTGGGCGGCCAGCGTCTTGTTCGGCGCCATCACCAGGGTGGGCCGCTGCACCCGCTCGATGAGCCAGGCGGCGGTGGCGGACTTGCCGGTGCCGGTGGCGCCCAGCAGCACCACGTCCCGCTCCCCCGCGCTGATCCGGCGTTCCAGCTCGTCGATCGCGGTGGGCTGGTCCCCGGCCGGCGCGTACGGGCTGACCACCTCGAACCGGCCGCCGGTGCGCACCAGCCCCGCTACGTCCTCTGCGGCCGGGCGGTACTCCGAGTGCGCAACGATGGGGTGTTCTGTTGCGAAAGCCATGGTCACTAGGGTAGGCCGCACCACCGACAGCACCAGCTACGCTCGGTCCATCCACCCGCCCAAGCATGAGACGTTCGACCTGGTCGCGCGCACCAACACCGACCCCAAGGGGATCGTTCGCGCCGTGGACGTGTACACGGTGCGGCCGTGGGGTCTGTATATGGCCCGCCCGACGCCCGGCCGCGCCCAATTCCACTACCTGGAGTCGTGGCTGCTCCCGGCGCTGGGGCTGCGGGTGAGCGTGTTCCATTTCAGCCCCGGCCACGAGCGTGACCAGGACTTCTACCTCGACGTCGGCGACTACACGCCCGGCCCGGACCGGTGGCGGTCGATGGACCACTACCTGGATCTGGTGGTGCGAACCGGACGCGACACCGCCCTCACCGACGTGGACGAGCTGCTCGAAGCCCACCGGCTGGGGCTGGTGGCCACGGCCACCGCCGAACTGGCGGTCCAGCGCGCCACCACGGCGGTGGCCGGGCTGGCCGCGCACGGCCACGACCTGGACCGCTGGCTGGCCAGCGCCGGCATCGTGCTGACCTGGCGGGACGGGCCTACTTGACCGGCACCGGGATCTCGGTGGTGACCGCATCCTCGGAGCTGGCCCGGTGGCGGGCGGTCAGCGTCGAGGTGGGCAGCACCTTGATCGGCCACCAGAACCAGCGTCCCAGCAGCGCCGCGATCGCCGGCGTCATGAACGCGCGGATGATGAAGGTGTCGAACAGCAGCCCCAGGCAGATCGCCGACCCAGCCTGACCGATGGACACCAGGTCGCTGGTGATCATCGACCCCATGGTGAACGCGAACACCAGACCAGCCTGGGTGGCCACGCTGCCCGAACCCCCGACACCGCGGATGATCGCCGTTTTCATACCGGCGCCGAGTTCTTCCTTGAATCGGGAAACCAGCAGCAGGTTGTAGTCCGAGCCCACCGCCAACAGGATGATGACGGTGATCGGCAGCACGAACCAGTGCAGCTCCAGGCCCAGGATGTGTTGCCACAGCAGTACCGAGAGCCCGAACGACGAGCCCAGCGAGATCGCGATCGTTCCGACGATCACCCCGGCCGCCACGATGCTGCGGGTGATCACCAGCATGATGATCAGGATCAGGCTCAGCGACGCGATCACCGCGATCATCAGGTCGTACTTCACGAACTCCCCGATGTCGTGATACGTCGGGGCGGTGCCACCCAGGTAAAGCTTGGATCCCTCCAGCGGGGTGCTCTTGATGGCTTCCTTGGCCGCCTTGAGCTCGGCCTCGGTCTTGGCCAACGCCTCATTGGACGCCGGGTCACCCTCGTGCGTGACGATGATCTGCGCGGACCTGCCGTCCGGGGAGACCAGCAGCTTGAGGCCCTTCTGGAAGTCGGCGTTATCGAACGCCTCCGGCGGCAGGTAGAAGAAGTCGTCGTTCTTGGCCGCGTCGAAGGCCTGACCCATCACGGTCGCCGTGTCGGTCATCCGGGCGATCTGGTTGATCATCCCGTTGAAGCTGCTGTACATCGTCAGCGTCGTGTCGCGGATGTCCTTGGAGATCGCGATCATCGGCGGAATCTGATCCACCAGCTGCGGGGTGATCTGATCCATGCGTTCCACGTCGGCCAGCATCGCCTCGATGCTTTCGGTCATCTTGTCGATGCCGTCGAGCCCGTCGAACAGGCTGCGCAGCGACCAGCACATCGGGATGTCGTAGCAGTGCGGTTCCCAGTACAGATAGTTGCGCATCGGCCGCCAGAAGTCGTCGAAATCGGCCATGTGGTCGCGCATTTCGTCGGTGGTCTGTTTCATCGCTTGGGTATCGCCGACCATCTGGTGCGTGGTGTCGGCCATCTGCTGCATCAGGCCGTGCATGCGCTCCATGATGGCGATCATCTCGCCGAGCTGGTCGGTCATGTGCAGCATGTCGGCCATCCGGTCCTTGAGGTAATTCAAGTTCTCGGTCATCGACACCGACTGCATGCTCACCTGGAACGGGATCGAACTGTGGTCGATCGGCGCCCCCAACGGTCGGGTGATGCTCTGCACCTTGTTGATGCCCTCCACCCGCAGCACGTTTTTGGCGATGCGGTCCAGCACCAGCATGTTGGCCGGGGTACGTAGATCCTGTTGGGCCACGATGAGCAGGACGTCGGGGTTCATCCGCGCCTTGGAGAAGTGCCGGTCCGAGGCGTGGTAGCCCTCAATGGACGGCAGGCTGGCCGGGATGAAGTACCGGTCGTTGTAGTTCACCGAGTAGGTCGGCAGCACCCCGAGGCCGATCAACGCGACGATGATCGTCACCGCCAAAATCGGTCCGGGCCACCGCACGATGGCGGTCCCGATGCGCCGCCACCCCTGGGTGGTGACCTTGCGCTTGGATTCGAGCAGACCGAAGCGGGTGCCGATCAGCAGCACCGCCGGCCCCATCGTGAGCGCCCCGGCCACCACCACCAGCATGCCCAGCGAACACGGCACCCCCAGCGATTCGAAGTACGGCAACCGGGTGAACTTCAGGCAGAACATGGCGCCGGCGATGGTCAACCCCGAACCCAGGATGACGTGCGACACGCTGTGGTACGTCGTGTAATAGGCCGCGATGCGATCCTGGCCGGCCGCGCGGGCTTCCTGGTAGCGGCCGATCAGGAAGATCGCGTAGTCGGTGCCGGCCGCGATCGCCAGCGACGTCAGCATGTTCACCGCGAAGGTGGACAAGCCGATGATGTGGTGGTGGGCCAGCACCGCAATCAGTCCGCGCGCCGCCCCGAGTTCGACGAACACCGTGAACAAGATGAGCAGCATCGTCGCGATGGAGCGGTAGACGGTCAGCAGCATGACCATGATGACCACGAACGTGATCAGCGTCATCTTGAGCATGCTCTTGTCGCCGGCGTCGTTCATGTCCATGGTCAGCGCCGCCTGACCGGTGACATAGACCTTCAACCCCGGCGGTGGGGTGTTGGCCTCGACGATGTCGCGCACCGACTGCACGGATTCCTTGCCCGCCGTGGTGCCTTGGTCACCGACCAGGTTCAGCTGCACGTAGGCGGACTTGCCGTCCATGCTCTGGGCGCCGCCGGCGGTGATCCGGTCACCCCAGAAGTCCTGCACGTATTCGACGTGCGCTTTGTCGTCTTTGAGCTGGCTGACCAGGCGGTGGTAGTAGTCGCGCGCCGCATCGCCGAGCGGCTGGTCGCTTTCCAGCAGCACCATGATCATGCTGTCGGAGTCGAACTGCTTGAACTCCGCCCCCTGCTTTTTGATCGCCTTGTAGGACGGCGCGTCCCGGGACGCCAGCGAGACCGAGTTCTCTTTTCCGACCTCTTCGAGCTGCGGCACAACGACATTCACCAGGACGGTGAACACCAGCCACCCCAGAATGATCGGCACAGACAGCCGCCGGATGGCCACCGCGACCCGCGACGCTTTGGCCTCGGCCATGTGCGCGCTCATGCGGACTTCACCAAGCAGAACACCTGCGCGTTATGCGTCGTCACCGACTGCTCGTCGCGCACCTCACCGTTGACGATGATCCGGCAGCCAATGGAGTTGCTGTCGCCCTGGGCGACGACGTTGGCGAAGATCGAGGTGAGCTTGGTCGAGATCGTGTACGACCACGGCAGCGTGGTGAAGTCGGCGTGCTGGGGTTGGGAATGCTCGTCGAGGAAGTTGGCCTGGCCGGTCGTGCCCGGCGGCCCGAACACCTCATAGATCACGTCTTTGGGGATGACCGGTTTGGATTCGTCGATGATGTCACTCGACGACTTCTTGGCGTCAACCATGCCGTGTAGCCGAAACACGGCGAACCCGGCGGTGGCGACGACTACCGCGATGACTAGCGGTATCCACACCCGCTTCACGACCGTAAAAATCTCTCGTCCCCTTCAACCCGCAAACGTCATCGATCCGCGCACCGGCGCGCGTGGAGCGGTTGCCCATGCATGTCGTAAGCACCGAGGCGTCGGGTTTAATTCCGTCGCCGTCGGCCGCGTTCTCGGCAAGCCCTCAGTAATTCGTAAGGCATGCTACATAACTTTTTTGCCGAAGTGTATCTGTTAAATCCGTCACACTTGCGCCGGTAAGATCCGCGAACGTTCATTAACAGATTTAGCTATTTCTGCATATATTCACGCTGCGACAGTCGTTTTCGCTAGTAATTGGATTTGCTCTCTGCTATGCGACGCGATGCGTGCGGAACCGCTTCGACCGTTTGCGGGCCGGGCTGGGCGCTCAGGCACCGAGGCATCGGTGGCAGCAATCACTGCGCCGAGGCACGCGTGACCCCCGACACATATCCCGCACTCACCGATGTGAGGCCGGTCCACGCCGCGTCGGGGCCGCTTCGATCAGCGATCCGCCAGCAAACACCCGGCCGCGGCGCTACGGACGCCAGTCGACGGCGTCGGCCCACTCCCAGGCCCGCCGGTAGGCGTCGCGGAACCACGGTTCTTTCCCGTCGGCGTAGTCGCCGCCGTCCGAATGTGCCGCCGCGACTTGCCGTTTGACGTCCACATACTCCGAACGCACCGCGGGGTTGGCGGCCAGCCAGGCTCCGAACAGCAGCGCGAACTGCTGATTGGGCCAGCCGTCCACCCGCAGGTGCACAAACGTCGGCCGGCCCGGATCGGCCGATCCGTGGATCCGCTTGCCCCACAACGCGGGGTCGTTGCTGTGGTCGAGCCCGGGCACGGTGCTGCGGGCGTCGGGTTTGACGTCGTCGCCGGTGATCTGGTCGATGCGGGGATATCCGGCGGCGCGCAGCGCCGCGGCGAGTTCGTCGGCGGCGGTGAGGGATTCGACGGTGACCTGAATGTCGATGACATCCTTGGCGTCCAGCCCGGGCACCGAGGTGGAGCCGATGTGGTCCACCCGGGTCGCCTGCGCACCGCAGGCGACCTTCAGGCGCTGACAGATGCGCTGACCCGCGGCGGCCCAGCCCGGATCGGCGGGCACCACCCGCACCGGCCGCCGCACCACCTGCCCGGCGCCCAGGTTGTGGGCGAACGGCGCGATGCGCTGCTGCCACAGGTCGCGGGCGGCCGCGCGAAGGTCGGCCTGGCTGCCCGAGTTGTCCAGCCAGACATCGGCGACCGCGCGCCGCTGCTCCTCGGTGGCCTGGGCGGCGATCCGGGCCCGCGCGTCGGCCTCGCTCATCCCCCGCTGCCCGGTCAACCGCTGCATCCGGGTCTCGACGTCGGCGTGCACGACCACCACCAGCGGGAACAGCGGCGCCATCTGCGATTCGACCAGCAGCGGGATGTCCTCGACGATGACCGCATCCTCGGCGGCCGCCGCAATCAACTCCGCCCGCCGCCGCCCCACCAACGGGTGCACGATGCCGTTCAGCGTGGCCCGCTTCTGGTCGTCGCTGAACGCGACCGCGGCCAGCGCCGGCCGGTTCAGCGCCCCGTCGGGCAGCAGGATCTCCGACCCGAACGCGTCGACCAGCGCGGCCAACCCCTCGGTGCCGGGTTCGACGACCTCGCGGGCGATGACATCGCCGTCGACGATGATGCCGCCGCATTCGCTGAACGCGGCCGACACCGTCGACTTGCCGGCGCCGATACCGCCGGTCAGCCCGATCCGCAGCATCCGCGGCGGTTAGGCGTTGCCGGCGAGCTTCTCCCGCAGCGCAGCCAGCTGCTCGTCGCTGGCCAGCGATCCGCCGGCCGACTCCTCACGCTGCGTGCTGTTGCCCGAGGAGTGCTCGGACTCGCCGTGGTCGGCGGCGGCGAACTTCTCCATCTGCGCGGTGTGCATCTTGTGGCGACGCTCGGCCTCGGCGTAGCGGGCCTCCCATTCGGCGCGCTGCTTCTCGAAGCCCTCGAGCCACTCGTTGGTCTCCGCGTCGAAGCCCTCCGGGAAGATGTAATTGCCCTGCTCGTCGTAGGAGTCGGCCATACCGTACTTCGACGGGTCGAACTCCTCGGTGTAGTCCTCGTTGGCCTGCTTGAGGCTCAGCGAGATGCGCCGGCGCTCCAGGTCGATGTCGATGACCTTGACCATGGCGTCGTCGCCGACGGCGACCACCTGGTCGGGCACCTCGACGTGGTGCTCGGCCAGCTCGGAGATGTGCACCAGACCCTCGATGCCCTCCTCGACCCGGACGAACGCGCCGAACGGCACCAGCTTGGTGACCTTGCCGGGCACGATCTGGCCGATGGCGTGGGTGCGGGCGAAGTGCCGCCACGGGTCTTCCTGGGTGGCCTTGAGCGACAACGACACCCGCTCGCGGTCCATGTCGACGTCGAGCACCTCGACGGTGACCTCGTCGCCCACCTGCACCACCTCGGACGGGTGGTCGATGTGCTTCCAACTCAGCTCGGAGACGTGCACCAGGCCGTCCACCCCGCCCAGGTCGACGAACGCGCCGAAGTTGACGATCGAGGACACCACACCCTTGCGGATGGCGCCCTTCTGCAGCTGGTTGAGGAACTCGCTGCGCACCTCGGACTGGGTCTGCTCCAGCCAGGCCCGCCGGGACAGCACCACGTTGTTGCGGTTCTTGTCCAGCTCGATGATCTTGGCTTCGATCTCTTTGCCGATGTAGGGCTGCAGGTCACGGACCCGGCGCATCTCCACCAGCGACGCCGGCAGGAAGCCGCGCAGCCCGATGTCCAGGATCAGGCCGCCCTTGACGACCTCGATGACGGTGCCCTTGACGGCCTCGTCCTTCTCCTTGAGCGCCTCGATCGTGCCCCAGGCGCGCTCGTACTGCGCGCGCTTCTTGGACAGGATCAGCCGGCCTTCCTTGTCCTCCTTGGTGAGAACCAGGGCCTCGACCTCGTCACCGACGGACACCACCTCGTGGGGGTCGACGTCGTGCTTGATGGACAGCTCGCGGGACGGAATGACACCTTCGGTCTTGTAGCCGATGTCGAGCAGGACCTCATCCCGGTCAACCTTGACGATGGTCCCTTCGACGATGTCGCCATCGTTGAAGTATTTGATCGTTTTGTCGATGGCGGCGAGAAAGTCCTCGGCGGAGCCGATGTCGTTGACGGCTACTTGCGGCGAGGTGACGGCGGGACTTGGCATATGGGAGGTTGCTCCGGACAGGTGAGGTCGTAGGGACGGGACGTTATTTTTTCTGTGCATGCTGCGGCCCGCGATCAAGTCGCGAGCTACCTGTCGAGGCTACTCGACTTGCTCTACGCTGACCAAACTCACCCGGCTCGAGCGGGTCGGACCCGGGCGCCCAGCGAGTCCGACACCAGTCCGCCGGGCATCACCCACTGCTCCGGTTCCCGCTCGACGAACCGCGCCATCGCGTCGGCGATGCGCTGCGAGGTGGCCTGGACCAGGGCGTTTAGGTTCGGGTCGTCGCGGCCGACCGGGCCCCCAGCGAAAATCGGCGGCCCCAGGACGGGTTCGCGCCGGTGCCGGGCCTGAAACACCGCACCGGGAACGATCGGTGCGCCGGTGCGCAGGGCCAGCAGCGCGGGTCCGGGGCCGATGGTGCGGCGGGTGCCGGCCAGGTCGACCTGGATCCCGGCGCCGCCGCCCTCCCGGGCCCCGAAGTAGTCGCCGGCGATCACCACAACGCGACCGCGCCGGACGGCGTCCTCCATCGCCGCGGTGATGGAGGCACCCCGGGCGCGGTCCACCACCACCAATTCCAGTCCGGCCTTGCGCGCCCCGCGGGTGATCACCCACTGCATCAGGCCCGACTGCCGGTTGGCGACGACGGTGGTGGGCACGTTGTTGAGGGCGAGCACCACCGGCAGCGACGCGTAGGAGCCCAGGTGCGGGAACACCACCAGCGCGCCCAGACCCGCCGACCGGCCGGCCTCCAGGGCGGCGGCGATCGGGGCGGGGTCCGCGATCGCGAACCGGCGCTGCGCGGCCGCGCGTGACGCGGTGAGGAACCAGATGCCGTCGTTGAGGTTGCGCACCAGCGCGCGGTACATCGCCCGGACCGGATGCCATTTGCGGCCCGACAGCTGGGCCGTCGGGTCGACGTTGTCGCGGAAGTCCTGCAGCACCCGCGAATGCAGGGCGTGGCCCTTCCAATACACCAGCCGGGCCAGCACCGCCGACATTGCGTCGATGAGCCGGGCGGGCAGCAGCCGCGAGGCGGTGGAGGCGAGCAGCGCGAGGTATCGGACCAGCGGCGAGACCCGCGCGGGTCGGGCGGGTTCGGGCACCCGGTGAGTTTACGGCCGGCGCGCCACCCGGCTGGTGAACGCGCCGTGGTAGCTCATCGGGACATGGAACGGCAGCCACGCCTCGGCCGTCGGCCCGGTGTCGAGGTGCGCGGCGTCGAACACCATCAACCGGCTGCGGTGCCGGGCCTCGTCGTAGCCCACCGTCAGCACCCAGCCGTCCTCCTCGGCGGTGCCACCGGGCCGGGGCACGAACGTGGGCTCCACCAGCACCTGCCCGACCGGGCAGAATGCCTGAACGGCGCCGCTGCGGTGGTCGATCCGGGCGATGCCCTGCCCGCGGAACCGGCCGGGATCCTGGACCGCCACGTAGGAGATGTCGTGGCGCAGCGTCGAGCGGCGCTGGTCGATCTGCGGGAACTCGCAACCAAAGTCGGCCAGCGGTTCGCTGGTGACCCGGCCGGACGGCGTGATCCGGAACCGGGTCAACACCACGGCGTCGGGGATGCTGCCGTAGCCGTCGACCTGGGCGATGTCCGAGCGGATGTGGGCGGTGTAGTTCTTCATCGCGGCGACGGTCTGCGGCGCGAACCGCGGCAACTCGACCACCACGTCGGCGCCGTCGTCGTAGGCGTTGGTGAAGTGCCAGTGGTAAAACGGGTCGGTTTCCACCACCCGCACCGGTCCGCCGTCACGCGGGGCAAGGACAACGTACGACGGCTCCCCGTGTTTGAATTTCATTGATTCCCAATAGGACTGGTAGCCGGTCAGCGCCATCGGATTGATCCGCAGCGGCGATACCACGAAGATCGCGTACCGCGGCGTCAGGGCCATATCGTGTACGACACCCATCCCCGGCAGCGGCACCGCCCGCAGATACCGGGTCACACCGTTCGCGTCGGTTTCGTAGAGCCGCAACCGGACCCGCGGAACGAACTCGGCCGCCAGCTCCCGCAGCCGACGCCGGCGCGCCTCGCCGCGGGTGCCGCGCAGCGCCCGGGCCGGGTCCAGCCGCGGGAAGTACGGGTCGAAGCCGAAATTCACCTTCGTGCCGGCGACCGGATCGTAGGTGTAATGCGCCGAGTACGCGCCGACCGGGCCACGCAGCACCCCGCCCAGGCTGCACAGGCCGCGGGTGTCCAGGGTGTCGAGGTCCAGCGCGTGCGGGCGCCCACCCTCCCACAACGCCAGCAGCTGGTCGGGGGCGACCATGACGCTGGTGTTGGCGGTGTTGGCCGGTAACCGCAGGGCATTGCCCACGACGCCGCCGGGCCGTTGATAGGCGAACCCGCGATCCACCAGCCGCCCGGCCGCGGTGACGCGCCGATAGTGCCGGGTGCGGACGAACCGGTTGCGGAACCGCACCCCGGACCCGTCGAGCACGAAGGCGCTGACCATGCCGTCGGCGTCGAAGACGCTCTCGACCTGGGTGTCGCCGACGCTCCAGCGGCCCGACCCGTTGCGGTACAGCGTGCCGGTCAGGTCCTCGGGCAGGTTTCCGGTGATCTCGGTGAGGTCGAGATCGTGTTCGCCGTCGATGTTTTCCCAGTACCGCGACGGTGCGGCAGCCGGCGACGGGTGGGCGGTGGGCTCGTGGACAACCATAAAAGACAGTGTGTCTATTACCGCCGTCTGCTGTCAATACTTTTGATGTCCTCGGCTTTGAATGGCAGCGCCGCACCGCCCTCCCAGCACAGCGCGGTGAGGTGTTCGACCAGGTCGGCTTGCGACATCGCCGCGGTGCGACACCACCATTCACCGGCCGCCACCGCCGAGCCGACGATGGCCCGCGCCCACGGCGCCGCCGCCGCCACCCGGGGGTCGGCGCCGTCGAACGAGCTGATCAGCATGAACTCCACCGCGCCGGCGAGTTCCTCGAAGACACTCGTCGGCGCCGCGGCGTTCAACGCCCGATACAGATGCGGCTCGGCCGCCATCCAGCCGCACAGCACATCGAAGAACAGCGCCATCCGCTGCCGCAGGTCGAGGGAACCCTCGGCGCGCGTACTGATTTCGGCCAGCAACCGGTGCGCGGTGCGTTGGCTCAGCGCCGCCAGCAGGGCATCCCGATTGGGGAACATGGCGTAGACCGCGGACCGCACGAACCCGGCCGCGCCGGCGATCTCCACGATCCCGACGTCGGGCCCGTGGTCGCGGATCGCCCGCTCGGCCGCGTCCAGCAGCGCCGCGCGCCGCTGGGCCGGGTCGACGCGGGAACCGACCGGCCGGCCGCGACCACGCTTTTTGGGCTGCACGCTGCTTAGCGTACGAGCCCGTCGTCGCTACTCTGCTGGGGTGAGCTACCGCCCGTTCCCGTACGGACCGCCGCTGCCGACGCAGCGCATCCGCAAAGTCGGCGCGCCGCTGGGCGTGCTCATCGCGTTCGGCATGGTGGCCGGGTTGATCGTGATCCTGCTGACCGCGGTCAACCCGGTCGGCGCCGCGATCGGGTTCGTGCTGTCCAGCCTGGGCATCGCGGTGGTGCTGCTGGCCTACCTGTGGCTGGACCGGTGGGAGCCGGAGCCGCCGCGGCTGCTGCTGCTGGCGTTCGGGTGGGGCGCGTCGCTGGCGGTGGTGGTGTCGGTGCTGCTGGAGTTGTCCCTCGAATCGTGGATTGCGCCGGGCGCGAAAACGCCCAGCAGCGCGTCCATCGCGGTCGGTGCCCCGTTGATCGAGGAGGCCGCCAAGGGGCTGTTCCTGGTGGTGATGATGACCGGCCGGCGCCGCAACCAGATGAACTCGCTGACCGACTGCCTGGTCTACGCCGGGATCACCGCGGCGGGCTTTGCCTGGCTGGAAGACATCTTGTACATCGCCGAGGCCGACACGCTGGCCCACTCGCTGCTCACCGCCGCGATGCGGCTGGTGATGGCGCCGTTCGCACATCCGCTGTTCACCACGATGACCGGGATCGGCGTGTATTTCGCGCTGCGCCAACGCCATGCCGCCGGAAAGGTCGGCTGCGTGCTGGCCGGCTACGCCGTCGCGGTGCTGCTGCACGCGTCCTGGAACGGCTCCGCCCTGCTGGGGGCGGGGGCGTATTTCTTGACCTACGTGTTCTGGATGATGCCGCTGTTCGGGCTGGCGATCACGCTGGGCGTCACCAGCCGCCGCCGGGAGCAACGCGTCGTGGCCGGCAAGTTGCCCGGCATGGTGGCGGCCGGCCTGATCACCCCCAACGAGGCCACCTGGCTGGGGTCGATGCGGGACCGGAAGGCGGCGATCGCCACCGCGACGCGGATGGGCGGGCCGCCCGCCGGCAAGGCGGTACGAAATTTCGCCGCCCAGGTCGTCGAGTTGGCCTTCGTGCGGGACCGTATCGACGGCGGCTTCGGGGACGCGCGGGTGTTTGCGCTGCAACACGAGCAGGTGCAGGCGGTGGTGGCGGCGCGGTGGGCCGCGCCGATCCTGCAGTGGCTGGCCGCCTACCGGGTGCCGCAGGTACCCAGCTGCTAGTGCGCGGCGGAATCCCAGCTACGCCCGTAGCCCACCGACACCTCCAGCGGCACATCCAGCGGGTAGGCGCCGCCCATCTTGTCGCGCACCAGCGCCTCCAGCTGAGTGCGCTCCCCGTCGGCGACCTCGAACAACAGCTCGTCGTGCACCTGCAGCAGCATCCGCGACCGTAGCCCAGATGCGTTGAGCGCCTTGTCCACTTCGATCATCGCCACCTTGATGATGTCGGCCGCGCTGCCCTGGATCGGGGCGTTGAGCGCGGCCCGCTCGGCGGCCTCCCGGACCTGGCGGTTGCTGCTGTCCAGCTCCGGCAGGTAGCGGCGTCGGCCCAGCACCGTCGAGGTGTAGCCGTCCTTGCGGGCCTGATCCACCACCGCGTGCAGGTAGTCGCGCACCCCGCCGAACCGGGCGAAGTAGGCGTCCATCTGCTCCTTGGCCTCTTCGGTGGAGATCTTCAGCTGCTGCGACAGGCCGTAGGCGCTCAGCCCGTAGGCCAACCCGTAGGACATCGCCTTGACCCGGCGCCGCAGCTCGGCGGTCACCTCCTCGATCGGCACCCCGAACGCGCGGGACGCCACGAACGAGTGCAGGTCTTCGCCGGTATTGAAGGCCTCAATCAGGCCGTCATCCTTCGACAAATGCGCCATGATGCGCATCTCGATCTGGCTGTAGTCGGCGGTCATCAGCTCGGCATAGCCGTCGCCGACCACAAACGCGTCCCGGATCAGCCGCCCGGCCTCGGTGCGGATCGGGATGTTCTGCAGGTTCGGTTCGGTGGACGACAGCCGGCCGGTCGCGGCGATGGTCTGGTTGAAGGTGGTGTGGATACGGCCGTCGGCGGCCACCGACTTCAGCAGCCCGTCCACGGTGACCTTGAGCCGGGTGACGTCGCGGTGGCGCAGCAGGTGCTCTAAGAACGGGTGGCCGGTCTTGTCGAACAGCGACTGCAGGGCGTCGGCGTCGGTGGTGTAGCCGGTTTTGGTGCGTTTGGTCTTGGGCATCTCCAGCTTGTCGAACAGCACCGTCTGCAGCTGTTTGGGCGAGCCGAGGTTGATCTGTTCGCCGATGACCGCGTAGGCGGCTTCGGCGGCGTCGCGGATCTGGTCACCGAATTGGCTTTGCAGTGCGCCCAGCCGATCGAGGTCGACCGCGATGCCGACGCCCTCCATCCCGGCCAGCACCGCCTGCACCGGCAGCTCCATCTCGGTCAGCAGCGCGGCCGAGTCGATCCGGGCCAGCTCGGCATCCAGCGCGTCGGCCAGATCCAGCACCGCCTGCGCGCGCAGAATGGTGGTCTGCACGGCCTGGTCGTCGCCGCCGTCGCCCTCGTCGAGCAGCGAAAGCTGTTGCTCCTCGGAGGTTTCGGCGCGCAGCTCGCGGCGCAGATAGCGCAGCGACAGGTCGTCGAGGGTGAAGCTGCGCTGCCCGGGCCGCACCAGGTAGGCGGCCAGCGCGGTGTCGGAAGTGACCCCGGCCAGCGTCCAGCCCCGCCCGGCCAGGTCGTGGATGGCCAGCTTGGCCTCGTGCAGCGCCTTGGGTTGCGCCGGATCCGCCAGCCAGGCGCCCAGCGCGGCGTCGTCGTCGGGGGTCAGGGCCGCGGTGTCCAGGTAGCCGCCCTCGCCGTCGGCGGCCGCGATCGCCAACGCGGTGGCGTCGCCGTCGTAGGGCAGGTGGGTGCCCACCACCGCCAGCCCGGCCCGCCGGCCGTCGCCGGCGTGCTCGGCCAGCCACGCCGCCACCGTGCCCGGCGCCAGCGCGCCGCCGCGCACGTCGAAGCCCTCGTCGACCTCGGGTTCGACGGCCGCCAGCGTGTCGAACAGCCGGTCGCGCAGCACCCGGAATTCCAGGTCGTCGAAGAGCCGGTGGATGTGGTCGCGGTCCCAGGGCTGCATCTGCAGGGTGTCCGGGGTCTGCGCCAACGGCACGTCTTTCACCAGGTCGGTGAGTTCACGGTTGAGCACCACCGACGCCAGGTTGGCCCGCAGCGCGTCACCGACCTTGCCCTTGACCGTGTCGACGTTGTCGACCAGGCCCTGCAGCGAGCCGTATTCGGCGATCCATTTGGTGGCGGTCTTCTCCCCCACCCCGGGGATGCCGGGCAGGTTGTCGCTGGGGTCGCCGCGCAGCGCGGCGAAATCCGGGTACTGCGCCGGGGTCAGCCCGTATTTTTCGACCACCGCCTCCGGGGTGAAGCGGGTCAGTTCGCTGACCCCCTTGCGCGGATACAGCACCGTGACGTCGTCGCTGACCAGCTGCAGCGAATCCCGGTCCCCGGTGACCACCAGCACCCGGTAGCCCTCCTTCTCGGCCTGGGTGGCCAGCGTGGCGATCAGGTCGTCGGCCTCGAAACCCTGCTCGGCGAGCACGGTGATGCCCAAAGCGCCCAGCACCTCCTTGGTGATGTCGATCTGGCCGCGGAACTCGTCGGGGGTGGTGGAGCGGTTAGCCTTGTACTCCGGGTAGCGCTCGGCGCGGAAGGTCTGCCGCGACACGTCGAACGCGGCGGCGATGTGGGTGGGGGTTTCGTCGCGCAGCAGGTTGATCAACATGGCGGTGAAGCCGTAGACCGCGTTGGTGGTCAGGCCGCCGGCGGTCTTGAAGTTCTCCGCGGGCAGCGCGTAGAACGCCCGGAACGCCAGCGAATTGCCGTCCAGCAGCATGAGTGTGGGTTTGGTGGGTGCGACGGTGTCGGCGGTCGCCTTGGCGCTGGCGGTCTTGGCTGGGCTCACGGCCCTAACCTTATGCGTGGTGGGCATCGAGATCGACGGTACCGACGCGCGCACTCGCACTTCCGCGCTCTGGCGTCAATCTCGGCGCCGCGAGGCCAGGAAAACTGGAACACGTTTCAGTTTTGTGTTCGTTCTCGGTACGCTGACCGGGTGTCAGACGTAGCCATGCAACCGGCGATCGACGGGTGGTTCGCCACCGACGAATCCGGCCAGACCCATCTCACCGGCGCGAAGTGCCCGCAGTGCAGCACCTACGTGTTCCCGCCGCGCGCCAACAACTGCCCTAACCCGGCCTGTGACGGCGACACGCTAGAGCCCGTGCCGCTGTCCCGGCGCGGCACGGTGTGGAGCTACACCGAAAACCGCTATCCGCCGCCGGCCCCCTATCCGGCGCCGGACCCGTTCGAGCCGTTCGCGATCGCCGCCGTCGAGTTGGCCGACGAGGGCCTGATCGTGCTGGGCAAGGTGGTCGACGGCACGCTGGCCGCCGACCTCAAGGTCGGCATGGAGATGGAGCTGACCACCATGCCGCTGTACACCGACGACGACGGGGTGCAGCGCCTCGTCTACGCGTGGAAGAAGGTGGGCGCATGACCCCCCAGCCGGTGTACATCCTGGGTGCGGGCATGCACCCGTGGGGCAAATGGGGCCGCGACTTCACCGAATACGGGGTTGTCGCCGCCCGCGCCGCGCTGGCCGAGGCCGGTTTGGACTGGCGGCAGATCCAGTTGGTGGCCGGCGCCGACACCATCCGCAACGGCTACCCGGGTTTCATCGCCGGTTCGACGTTCGCCCAGAAGCTGGGTTGGAACGGGGTGCCGGTGTCGTCGTCGTATGCCGCCTGCGCGTCCGGTTCGCAGGCGCTGCAGAGCGCCCGCGCCCAGATCCTGGCCGGCTTCTGCGATGTGGCACTGGTGATCGGCGCCGACACCACCCCCAAGGGGGCTTTCGCCCCGGTCGGCGGCGAACGCAAGAACGACCCGGACTGGCAGCGGTTCCACCTCATCGGGGCGATGAACCCGGTGTACTTCGCGTTGCTGGCCCGGCGCCGGATGGACCTGTACGGCGCCACCGTCGAGGACTTCGCCCAGGTGAAGGTGAAGAACTCCCGGCACGGTCTGCAGAACCCGAATGCCCGCTACCGCAAGGAATCCTCGGTCGCCGACGTGCTGGCCAGCCCGGTGGTCGCCGACCCGCTGCGCCAGCTCGACATCTGCGCCACCTCCGACGGCGCGGCCGCGGTGATCGTGGCCAGCGAGCAGTTCGCCCGCAAGCATCTCGGCTCGCTGGACGGGGTGCCGTCGGTGCGCGCGGTGTCCACGGTCACCCCGCGCTACCCGCAGCACTTGCCCGAATTGCCGGACATCGCAACCGATTCCACCGCCGTCGTGCCGGCACCGGAGCGGGTGTTCAAGGATCAGATCCTGGATGCCGCCTACGCCGAGGCCGGGATCGGGCCCGAAGACGTCAGCCTGGCCGAGGTCTACGACCTGTCCACCGCGCTGGAGATCGACTGGTACGAGCACTTGGGGTTGTGCCCCAAGGGCGAGGGGGAGGCGCTGCTGCGCAGCGGCGCGACCACCCTCGGCGGTCGGGTGCCGGTCAACCCGTCCGGTGGGCTGGCCTGCTTCGGGGAGGCCATCCCCGCGCAGGCGATCGCCCAGGTGTGTGAGCTGACCTGGCAGCTGCGCGGGACGGCCACCGGGCGTCAGGTCGAGGGCGCCACCGTCGGCGTCACCGCCAACCAGGGTCTGTTCGGGCACGGCTCCTCGGTCATCGTCGCGCGCTGAGGTTTCGTCGCGGCGCGAACGTGCGCAGTTGCACGCCCGCAGGCGCCAAAACCTGGCATTCTGCGCACGCTCGCGGCGGGCCGGGCGGTAGCGCGGCTCAGGACTCGGCGCCGGGTTCCGCGGCGCCCAGGGTTTCCACCACGACCTCGGCCACCCGCTTCATCGTGGTGCGCTGGTCCATCGCGGCGCGCTGGATCCACTTGAACGCCTCCGGCTCGGTCAGGCCCTGTTTGGCCTGCAGCAGCCCCTTGGCCCGCTCGACGAGCTTGCGGGTCTCCAATCGCTCCGACAAGCTGGCGACTTCGCGTTCCAGCGCGGCGATCTCGCTGAACCGGCCCACCGCCAGTTCGATCGCTGGGATGAGGTCGCTGATCGAGAACGGCTTCACCAGGTACGCCATCGCCCCGGCCTCCCGGGCCCGCTCCACCAGGTCACGCTGGCTGAACGCCGTCAGCACCACGATCGGGGCGATGCGTTTGCTGGCGATCTCCGACGCCGCGTCGATGCCGTCCCGGCGGGGCATCTTCACGTCCATGATCACCAGGTCGGGCTTAAGCTGCTCGGCCAAATCGACGGCCTCCTGGCCATCGCCGGCCTCGCCGACCACGTCATAGCCCTCTTCGCGCAGCATCTCGGCCAAATCCATCCGGATGAGCGTCTCGTCTTCGGCGATCAGAACCCGATGCGTGGTGGGGGCGTCGGTGTCGGTCGTGGGGCCGGTCATGACGTCATTCTGTCGCGAGTGGCGCTGATCAGCGACGCCGGGGTCACCGCGAGTTCACCCACCCGCCATCGACTATGGTGGAGGACCGCACAGCCGGACGCCCTCGTATCCCAACTGGCAGAGGAAACGGATTCAAAACCCGTACAGTGTGAGTTCGAATCTCACCGAGGGCACTCCCACCGCGATCCGGACAAACATCCAGCTCACCAGGCTAGGCTGGGGCCGTGATCAGGCGCGGCTGCGCTGCGTCGGTGGTGGCCGAGAGCCCCTACCGACGGTCACACTGCGTCCCGGCCCGCACCCGACACTGGGCCGAGGGATCGACGCGGCGGATGCGGGTCCTGAAAATCACGGCCTGGATCGCGGCGACGGTGAGCGGGATCTTCGGGGTGCTCCAGCTGTTCACCGGCCAGGCCCTGTGGTGGCTCGGCCTGCTCAACCTGGCGACCGCGGCGATCTTCGTGCTCACCCCCAAGCTGTACAAGTACGGCGAGTTCGTCGGGCCGCTGACGTTCATGGCCGTCGCCTACGCATCGGTTTTCCTGATCTGCTGGACCGTGGGCACCGGGTCGGGTGGGCAGTTCTACTTCTTGGTCGCGGCCACCATCGCGGTGCTGATCTTCGGGGTGGAGCACATCGTGCTGGCGGCCAGCCTGGCCGCGCTGGGCGCGGCGTTGACGATCGCGTTGCAGTTCCTGGCGCCGACCGATACCGGGGCCGCGCCGGCCTGGGCGCAGACGATGAGCTTCGTGTTCACGATCATCTCGTCGGGCGTGATGGTGGTGGCCACGGTGTGGTACACGCTGCGCGAGACCGCCCGCGCGGAGGCGGCGATGGAGGCCGAATACGAACGGTCCGAGGCGCTGCTGGCCAATATGCTGCCCGCCAGCATCGCCGAACGGTTGAAGGACCCGGCCCGCGCCGTCATCGCCGACAAATACGACGACGCGTCGATCCTGTTCGCCGACATCGCCGACTTCACCGAAAACGCCAGCGACACCACCCCGGCCGAGCTGGTCCGCTTTTTGGACCTGCTCTACACCGACTTCGACCTGATCGCCGAGAAACACCGGCTGGAGAAGGTCAAAACCAGCGGCGACTCGTACATGGTGGTCAGCGGGGTGCCCATCCCCCGACCGGATCACCTTGACGCGCTGGCGAATCTGGCCCTGGACATGGCCGAGGCCGTCGCCGTGATGAAAGATCCGCACGGGCGCCCGCTCCGGATCCGCATCGGCCTGGCGGCCGGGCCGGTGGTGGCCGGGGTGGTGGGCGCGCGCCGATTCTTCTACGACGTGTGGGGCGACGCCGTCAACGTCGCCTCCCGGATGGAATCGACCGACACCGCGGGCCGCATCCAGGTGCCCCAGGAGGTCTACGAACGGCTGCGGCAGGCCTTTGTTTTCGAGGAGCGCGGCGACGTCGCGGTCAAGGGCAAGGGCATCATGCACACCTGGTATCTGACCGGCCGCCGGCCCGCCGTCGACACCGACGGCCACCGCCCCGAGGTGCCCCACCGCGCCGACGCGCGGTGAGGCGCGGCCGACGATGTCGGGTTGATCACTTACACCAACTGTTCGACCATGTCGCGGCTTTGCTCCGGGTCGGTGCCGGGGACATAGCTGGGCATCGTGTGCGCGCAGCTGGTGCCGTCGGCCACCCGGGCCTGCGCGGCCCGGAACTCCGGCAGCGGCCCCATCGCGGTGTGCAGCCCGTTGATCAGTGACCACACCACGGTGCGCCGCGCGACCCGCTCGATCGGGTTGGGTGACTGGTGCATCACCATCGCGGCCGCCCACTTCGGCAGGGTGTCGCGGATCGCCCAGTCGACGGCCGGTCCGAAGAACGGGCCGGTCTCCCGCATGTTGGGGCCGGTCGCCATCGCGGTGCCGTGGGTGATCGCCAACCGCGGCAGATACGCCTCCAGGCAGTCCAGCGTTTCCGCCTTGGTCGCCGGCAAATCGGTGCCACCCAAGGCTTGTCCGACCCGGACGAACTCGCCGTAGTAGCGGTCCAGCTTGGCGCCCCGCAGCGGTTGCGGGTGATACAGCTCGTGCGCGGTGGCGATCCCCCAGACCACCGTCGCGTAGTTCCAGCGCAGCCAATCCGGGTCGTCGGCGTCGTAGGGCAGCCCGTCGGGGCGCACCCCCTTGACGGTGTGGTGCATCGACCGGACGGTGCGGGCGGCCCGCTCGGCGGTCTCGGTGGAGCCGTAGGCGGTGGCGATGAAGAACGACAACGAGTGTCCCAGCCGCACTTTGGCACCTTCGGGATCGATCCGGCCGGTCATCTCCCCGGTTTCATCGCGCTCGACGATGCGGGAGTGGTCGACGCCCATCCAGAAGATGCTGGGATCGAACCGCTCGATGTAGGCCGCGCACTGCAGCCCGAACAGCAGCGCCGGGAAGTGGGAGTGCACATGCCACACCGCGCTGCCCGGCCCGAACCAGCCCGGATCACCGGCCGGGCCGGCGAACTCCAGGCCGCGGAAATAGCGGCTGCGCACCTGCTTGTCGAAGATCTCATGGAGCTGATGCTGGAGCAGCTGATGCGGCAACACGATCTGCATGACGGGCCCTTCCCGGTTTTGAATACGCCTGTTGTCACGATACTCGTTTGGATACACCTGTGGCCAGACCTCGGGAAAGATAGGCTGGGTCAATGTCGAGCCCGACCCGCTGGGCCGGCGTGTCGTTGGCCGACCGCCGGACCGAGCGGCGTGGACTACTGATCGACGCCGCGTTCCGCCTGTTCGGGGCCGGCGGCGAGGCCGCGGTGTCGGTGCGGTCGGTGTGCCGCGAATGCGCCCTGCACACCCGCTACTTCTACGAGAGTTTCACCGACACCGACGAGTTGCTCGGCGCGGTGTACGACAAGGTGGCCGCCGAGTTGATCGCGCAGGTCGAGGCGGCGGTGACCGCGGCCGGCGGCGACGATCGGGCGCGGATGCGGGCCGGGGTCCGCGCGGTGCTCGGGTTCAGCTCGGCCGATCCGCGCCGCGGCCGGGTGCTGTTCACCGAGGCGCGGGCCAACCCGGTGCTGGTGGGACGGCGGGCGATCGCGCAGGAGGGGCTGCGCGAGCTGGTGCTCACCGAGGTCGATCCGCACGCCGACCCGGTGGCCGCGCAGGTCGGTGCGGCGATGTATACCGGCGCGATGGCCGAGCTCGCCCAGCAGTGGCTGGCCGGCACCCTCGGCGACGACCTGGACGCGGTGACCGAACACGCCGTCCGACTGGTGGCGCCGCCGCGCTGAGCTACGGCCAGTTATCGAGGCGGTGTTGACATTGCGCTGGTGGTCGTGCATTTCCGAAAACCACAACCCTCGCCGCAATTTCGATGTCACCCCTGCGCGCCGGGGTCACTTATCCAGCCCGTGCTCGATGGCGTACCGGGTCAACTCCACCCGGTTGGCGACCTGAAGTTTCCGGAACGTCGCCTGGACGTGGTTTTCCACGGTGCGGTGGCTCAGCGACAGCTTCGTGGCGATCTGCCGGGCCGACAGCCCCTTGGCCACGTAGCGCAGCACCTCGGTTTCCCGCGCGGACAGCCGCGGCGTGCCCGGCCCGGCGTCGGGTTCGGCCGCGATGCGCCGGTACTCCCCCAACACCAAACCGGCCAGCCCCGGGGTGAACACCGCGCGCCCGGCGGCGGTGGCCCGCACCGCCTCGGCCAGTTCGGTTTTCGAGGCGCTTTTCACCAGATATCCGGTCGCCCCGGCCTTGACGGCGTCCAGCACGTCGTCGCGTTCGTCGGAGGCCGACAGCACCAGCACCCGGCTGGCCGGCGACACCGCCAGCACCTCCGTGGTGGCCCGCGCACCGTTGCCGTCGGCCAAGTGCATATCCATGACCACCACATCGGGTTTGACCACCGCGGCTCGTCGCCGGGCCGCGGCCACCCCGTCGGCGGTGGCGACCACCGAAAAACCGTCCTCGGCCAGGTCGCGGGCCACCGCGTCCCGCCAGATCGGGTGGTCGTCGACCACCATCACCGACAGCGTCGCTTCGTCAGGCACGGCGCCCACCGCCACGCGGCACGCTGAGCTCCCATTCGGTTCCCTCGCCGACGTCGGTGGTCAACTCGGCGGTGCCGCCCAGCGACACCAGCCGTCCCACAATCGACTTCGACACCCCGACCCGGCCCTGCCGGGAGGCCTCCGCCAACCGGCCGGCGGCGATCCCCACGCCATCGTCGCGCACGCTGACCGTCACGGCATCCCCCAGATCTTCCAGCAAGACGAACGCGCGGGCGCCGGGACCGGCGTGGGAGGCGACGTTGTCGAGGGCGTTGCCCACCGCGGCGTCCAACTCGACGGCCACCCCGCGTTCCAGCGGCACCGCGGTGCCCGGCAAACTCATCGAGACGCCGTTGGCCTCCCGGCGGCTCAACAGCGTCCGCAGGTCCACCACCGTCGCCTCGCCGTCGTGGTCGATGTCGACCGAGGTGACCCAGCGCCGCAGCGCGCGTTCCTGCTCCCCGGCCAACTCCGCCAATTCCGCGGTGGCACCGCCGATTTCGCGACCGCGCTTGGCGACCAGCGCCAGCACCTGGATCACGCCGTCATGCACGCGCCGCGACACCCGTTCCCGCTCCTGAAATGCCGCCGACATCCGGGCCGCCCGCTCAAGCTCGGCGTGGGCGCGCCGGGCGGTCTGGGCGGCCATGCCGACCCCCAGGGCGACGGCCAACTCGATCACGATTGTCGCGTCGCGGCCCAGGTTGTAGTTGACGTGGCCTTTGAGCGTGACGCTGGCGGCCATCACCGCCAGGCCGGTCAGCATCCCCCCGACCGAACCGAATTGGATCGCCGCCGACACCGTGGCGTTGGTGGCCCACAACGTCGTCGGCCAGGATTGGTTGCTCAACGCCCACGGCCGCGACGCCACCACGTCGGTGGACAACACCAGCGCCACCACCACCACGAGCTCGGCGAGCACCCACGCCGGCCGGCGGCCGAACCCGTGCAGGTAGGCGACCGCGCAGGCCGCGCTCCAGCCGATCAGCACCGCGAACAGCAGCCAGGCCAGTAGCGGCCGCTGCAGATCCGCGTTGACCGCGATCTGAAACCCCAGCGCGTACACGCAGCTCAGCAGCCGGAACACCTGCGCGGCCCGCCACAGCGGTGCCGTCGGGTCCGGTCCGCGATCCGGCAGCATGGGCAAAGCATAAGGGGCCGGGCCGGGCCGTTTGCGCAGATGATTTAGTGGTTCCCATGAAGCAGTTTGCCGCCGTGCTCGGCGCACTCACCGGAGCCGTCCTCACCGCCAACGGGTACCGGCCGGTGACCAAACGGGGCTACCCGTCGATCTACGCCTTCGCCTTGGGGTTGTTCGCCAGCGAGCTGCCGCTGCAGCTCATCGCCGGCCAGTCGACGGCGCTGTCCCTGGTGTCGCGGCGGCTGTCGCCGCGGGTCCGGCGCTTCACCTGGCTGGTGAGCCTGCTGTCCTGGCTGGGGCTGCTGGGGCTGCACCGCACCGGGCGCACGTCCAACGTGCCGCTGACGGCCGCGCTGGATGCCGACCTGGGCACCGATCGGCGCACCGAGTCCGCCGATATCTGGAAGCGGCCGGCACCGGGCGGGGCGACCGCCAAAAAACCCGGGGTGGTGCGCATGCTGCGGATCTACCGCGACTACGCCCATGACTCCGATGTCGCCTACGGCGCCTACGGCAGCCGAAACCATCTCGACATCTGGCGCCGTCCCGACCTGGACCGCGGCGGCCGCGCGCCGGTGCTGCTGCAGGTGCCCGGCGGCGCGTGGATGCTGGGCAGCAAACGCGGGCAGGCGCATCCGTTGATGAGCCATCTGGCCGAGCTGGGCTGGGTGTGTGTGTCGATCAACTACCGGCTCAGCCCGCGTTCGACGTGGCCGGACCACATTGTCGACGTCAAACGCGCGATCGCCTGGGCCAAGGAGCACATCGCCGAGTACGGCGGCGACCCGGACTGGATCGCCATCACCGGCGGCTCGGCCGGCGGTCACCTGTCGTCGCTGGCCGCCCTAACACCCAACGACCCGCAGTTCCAGCCGGGTTTCGAAGACGCCGACACCCGGGTGCAGGCCGCGGTCCCGTTCTACGGCGTCTACGACTTCACCCGCGACGACGATTCGATGCATCCGCAGTTGGTGCCGACTGTGCAGCGGTACGTGTTCAAGCAGAGCCGGCGCAAGTTTCCCGACCTGTATCAGGCGGCGTCGCCGATCAGTTACGTCTCGCCCGACGCGCCACCGTTTTTCGTGCTGCACGGCACCAACGATTCGCTGATCCCGGTGGAGCAGGCCCGTAGCTTCACCGCGCGGCTGCGCGAGCGCAGCACGGCGCCGGTCGTCTACGCCGAATTGCCTTACGCACAGCACGCGTTCGACATTTTCAGTTCGCCGCGCGCGGCGCACGCCGCGGTGGCGGTCGAGCAGTTCCTCGCCGAGATCTACGCGCCGCAAAGCGCGGCACGCCGCTCGGCCTGAGCCGATCCCCGCGAGCAGACGCAAAAGCCCCCATTTCGGGGGGGTTTCAGGCACTTTTGCGTCTGCTCGCGCGCGGAATATGTCACACTTCGAGCATGGAAACCCCCGCTGTACCAAATTTGCTGCCGCATCTGTGGAAATCCACGCTGGTATCCGGCGTCCTGGCGCTGATCCTCGGCGTGCTGGTGTTGGTCTGGCCGGGCCATAGCCTCATCGCCGCCGCGATCCTGTTCGGTCTGTACCTGCTCGTCACCGGGGCAGCACAGGTCGTCTTCGCGTTCAGCCTGCACATCACCGCCGGCGGGCGGGTGCTGCTGTTCATCAGCGGTGCAGCATCGTTGGTGCTGGCGGTGTTGTGCTTCCGGCACTTCGGTGAGGGCTACGCGATCCTGCTGCTGGCCATCTGGATCGGTGTCGGATTCATTTTCCGCGGCGTCGCGACGACGGTCTCCGCGATCAGCGACCCCGGCCTGCCCGGCCGCGGCTGGCAGATCTTCGTCGGGGTGATCAGCCTGCTGGCGGGCATCGTCATGCTCGCGTCGCCGTTCGAATCCATCGCCATCCTGACATTGGTCGTCGGTATCTGGCTGGTCGTCATCGGCGTCTTCGAGATCGTCTCGTCGTTCGGCATCCGCAGCGCCTCGAAGAAAGTCGAGGAGGTGCTCGCGGATACTTAGCAGCCCACACCGGGGCCGCCCCGTTACCGGCATAACAGTTGTCTAGTGCCGAGCCAACCCAGCTACTACACTGCGTCGTAGATAATCGGGAGGTGCCAGATGAACGTCGTCGACGTGTCACGGTGGCAATTCGGGATCACCACCGTGTACCACTTCATCTTCGTCCCGCTCACCATCGGGCTGGCTCCGCTGGTCGCCGTCATGCAGACGGTGTGGGCCGTCACCGACAACACCGCCTGGTATCGCCTCACCAAATTCTTCGGCAAGCTGTTCCTGATCAACTTCGCCATTGGGGTGGCCACCGGCATCTGGCAGGAATTTCAGTTCGGCATGAACTGGAGCGAGTATTCCCGGTTCGTCGGCGACGTCTTCGGCGCGCCCCTGGCGATGGAGGGCCTGGCCGCCTTCTTCTTCGAATCGACCTTCATCGGGTTGTGGATCTTCGGGTGGGGTCGGCTGCCCCGGCCGGTCCACCTGGCGTGCATCTGGATCGTCGCGGTCGCGGTCAACGTGTCGGCGTTCTTCATCATCACGGCGAACTCCTTTATGCAGCACCCGGTCGGCGCACACTACAACCCCGCGACCAAGCGCGCCGAGTTGGACAGCATCTGGGCGCTGCTTACCAACAACACCGCCCAAGCGGCGTTTTCCCACACCGTGCTGGGTGCGCTCTTGACGGCGGGAACATTCGTCGCCGCCGTCTCCGCCTGGTGGATGGTCCGTTCCCACCAGGGTGGCGGCGCCGGCGCGGACGCCGAACCGGAGACGGCCTCCAGCGACGCCCGCACCATGTATCGACCGGCGACCATCCTGGGGTGTTGGGTCGCGCTGGCCGCCGCGGCCGGGTTGTTCTTCACCGGTGACGTGCAGGGTAAGCTGATGTTCCACCAACAACCGATGAAGATGGCGTCGGCGGAATCGTTGTGCGACACCGCCACCGACCCCAACTTTTCCGTGCTGACCGTCGGCAGACAGAACAACTGCGACCACCTCACCCGCGTCATCGAAGTCCCCTACGTGCTGCCGTTCCTGGCCGAAGGCCGATTTAACGACGTGAAGTTGCAGGGTGTGCGCGACATGCAGCGCAACTACGTGGATCGGTTCGGCGGAGGCGACTACCGACCCAACCTGTTCGTCACCTACTGGTCGTTCCGGGCAATGATCGGCTTGTTGCTGGTTCCGGTGTTGTTCGCGCTCACCGCGCTATGGCTGACCCGCGGTGGGCGCATCCCAAACCAGCGGTGGTTCTCCTGGTTTGCACTGCTGACCATTCCCACCCCGTTTTTGGCCAACATCTCGGGCTGGATATTCACCGAGATGGGCCGCCAGCCGTGGGTCGTGGTGCCCAACCCGGACGGCGACCAGATGGTCCACCAAACCATCGGCGAAGGCGTGACGCCTGGGGGCGCCGGCCTGGTGGTCACCTCGCTGGTGGTGCTCACCCTGGTCTACGCGGTGCTGGCTGTCCTCTGGTTCGGCTTGATGTGGCGCTACACCGTCGAGGGGCCGCGAGAGCACGACGCGGAACCGGCGCCCCCCAGCCCTCCTGGCGATGACGAGGTGGCACCACTGTCGTTCGCCTACTGAGCTCCACACAGCCCCAGAAAGTTTCGGCGAGGAGGTATCGAGGTGGGACTCCAAGAATTGTGGTTCGGTGTCCTGGCGGCGTTGTTCGTGGGGTTTTTCATTCTCGAGGGCTTCGACTTCGGGGTGGGCATGCTGATGGAGCCGTTCGGCCGGGTCAGCAAAGGCGATCCGGAGGCGCACCGTCGTGCGGCGCTGAACACCATCGGCCCGGTCTGGGACGGCAACGAGGTCTGGCTGATCGTGGCCGGCGCGTCGATGTTCGCCGCGTTTCCCGGTTGGTACGCCACCTTGTTCTCGACGCTGTACCTCCCGCTGCTGGCGATTGTGGTTGGCATGATCTTGCGTGCCGTCGCGATCGACTGGCGCGGCAAGATCGATGACCCGAAATGGCGAGCCTGGGCCGATTTCGGCATCGCTGTCGGGTCCTGGCTGCCGGCGGTGCTGTGGGGAGTCGCGTTCGCTATCTTGGTCCGCGGGCTCCCGGTGGACGCCAGCCACCATGTCCACCTGTCGGTCACCGATGTGCTCAACGCCTACACACTGCTCGGCGGCCTGGCCACCGCCGGGCTGTTCCTGCTGTACGGCGCGGTGTTCGTGACCCTGAAAACCTCCGGTGCGATCCGCGACGACGCGTTGCGGTTCGCGGCATGGCTGTCGGTGCCGGTGACGGTGCTCGTCGCCGGCTATGGATTGTGGACCCAACTGGCATACGGCAAGGGCTGGACCTGGGTGGTGCTGGCCGTCGCCGTGGTCGCCCAGCTGGCGACGGTGGCATTGGTGTTGCGCCGCGCCTTTGACGGCTGGGCCTTCCTCTGCGCTGCCCTCGTCGTCGCGGCGGTGGTGACCCTGTTGTTCGGCGCGCTGTACCCGAACCTGGTGCCGTCCACGCTCAACCCGGACTGGAGCGTGACCATCCACAACGCGTCGTCCACCCCTTACACCCTGAAAATCATGACGTGGGCCGCGCTACTCGGTACCCCGTTGGCGGTCGCGTACCAAGGCTGGACGTATTGGGTTTTCCGGCAGCGGATCTCGGCTGAACGGATACCGCAGCCGGACGGGCTAGCAAGGCGCCCGTCCTGAGTTCGGGCGGTCGTGCGCCGCTGGACCCGCGACTGTGGCGCGCCTCGACGGCGGTGCGCCGTTGCCTTGTCGGCACGGTGGGCTGCGGTGTGCTGATCTCGGGCTGTGCGATTGCCGCGGCGATCGTGTTGGCGCACATCGTCGCTCACGTGATCACCGATCCGTCGGCCCGCAGCCTCGGCGACTGGGCACCGCTGTTGGCGCTGCTGGTGGTGCTGTGGAGCGGGCGTACCGCCGCGCACTGGTGGCAGGCCCGGGTCGGTCAGCGCGGCGCCAGCGCGGTGATCGCCGAGCTGAGCGGTCGGGTGCTGGCTGCGGTGACCGCCCGGGCACCCAGCGAACTGGCGGCCCAGCGGGATGCCGCCGCGACAGTGGTGACCCGCGGGCTGGACGGTCTGCGTCCGTATTTCACCGCGTATCTGCCCGCCTTGCTATTGGCCGCGATCCTGACCCCGGCCACTGTAGCCGTGATCGCGCTCTACGACCTGAAATCGGCGGCGATCGTGGTCATCACGCTGCCCCTGATCCCGATCTTCATGGTGCTGATCGGTATGGCCACCGCGGACCGCTCGGCGGCCGCGCTGGACACGATGACGGCGTTGCAGGCCCGGCTGTTGGATCTGATCGCCGGCATCCCGACCCTGCGGGCCCTCGGCCGCGCCGTCGGCCCGGAGCGGCGCGTCGCCGAGCTGTCCGCCGCCCACCGGCGCTCGGCGATGGGCACGCTGCGGATCGCGTTCTTGTCGGCGCTGGTGCTGGAACTGCTGGCCACGCTGGGGGTGGCGCTGGTCGCGGTCAGCATCGGTCTGCGGTTGGTGTTCGGGGCGATGAGCCTGCCCGCCGGCCTGACGGTGCTGCTGCTGGCGCCGGACGTGTACTGGCCGCTGCGCCGGATCGGCGTCGAGTTCCACGCCGCCCAGGACGGCCGCGCCGCAGCCGATAGGGCGTTCGCACTGATCGACGAGCCGACCCGTGGGCCGCGCGCACGACACACAGTAGCGGCGCGCGGTGCGGCGATCCGCATCGAGCGGCTGCGCGTCGCCGGCCGCGACGGCGACGCCCCCGATCAGCTCAGTGCGCTGATCGAGCCCGGTCAGCTGACCGTGCTGACCGGGCCGAACGGCGCGGGAAAATCCACCACGCTCGCGGCCATCGCCGGGCTCACCGCCCCGACCTCGGGTCGCATCACGGTGGCCGGTGTCGACGTCGGCGACCTCGAGCCGGCGGCGTGGTGGGCGCAGCTGTCGTGGCTGCCGCAGCGCCCGGCGTTGATCCCGGGCACCGTCGCCGCCAACCTGGCGCTGTTCGGTGACCTGGCCGATGTCGACGCCGCCTGTGCGGCAGCGGGTTTCGATGAGGTGATCGCGCAGCTGCCGGACGGCCCGCACACCGTGCTGGGGCGCGGCGGGGTGGGCCTGTCGCTGGGTCAACGACAACGCCTGGGTTTGGCCCGCGCGCTCGGATCGGCGGCGCCGGTGCTGCTGCTCGACGAGCCGACCGCGCACCTGGACCCGGCCACCGAGACGCGGGTGTTGCGGGCGCTGATCGCGCGGGCCCGGGCGGGAGCGACGGTGGTGCTGGTCGGGCATCGCGGGCCGGTCCTGGCCGTCGGCGACCAGGTGGTCACGGTTGGAGCACATCAGCATGCGCCGGTCTGATCCGCTTTGGGCCGCCGTCGCGACGCTGCTGCGGCCGCGGCTGCCCGGGCTGCTGCTCGCACTCGGTTTGGGGGTGTTGTCGCTGTCCAGCGCGTTGGCGCTGGCCGGGGTGTCGGCCTGGCTGATCACCCGCGCCTGGCAGATGCCCGCGGTGCTGGACCTGTCGGTCGCGGTGGTCGCGGTGCGGATCTTCGCGATTTCTCGCGGCGTCTTGCACTACTGCGAGCGGCTGGCCACCCACGACACCGCGCTGCGCGCCGCCGGCACCGCCCGCGCGCAGATTTACCACCGGCTGGCCCGCGGGCCGGCGGAGGTCACCGCGCGGCTGCACAGCGGGGAGTTGGTGGCGCGCGTGGGCGCCGACGTCGACCAGTTGGCCGACGTTGTGGTGCGTGCCCTGCTGCCGGTCGGGGTCGCGGCGGTGCTCGCCGTGGCAGCGGTGACGACGATCGCGCTGATCTCCCCGGCCGCCGCCGCCGTGCTGGCGGTTTGCCTGCTGGTGGCCGGGGTGCTGGCGCCGGCACTGTCCGCCCGGGCCGCCGAAGCGCAGGAAGGTGTTGCCCGACAGCATCTCTCCGACCGCGACACGTCGGCGATGCTGGCCCTGGAGCACGCCCCCGAGCTGCGGATCGGCGGCGTGCTGCCCGCGGTGATCACCGAATCCCAGCGCCGGCAGCACGCCTGGGCCGAGGCCGTCGACGCCGCGGCGAAACCCGCGGCCATCGCGGCGGCCGTGCCCACCGCCGCGATCGGGGTCAGCGTGCTGGGCGCCCTGCTGACCGGGATCGCGATCGCCCCCACGGTCGCACCCACCACACTGGCGGTGCTGATGTTGTTGCCGCTGTCGGCCTTTGAGGCGACCACCGCGTTGCCGGCCGCCGCGATCCAGCTGACCCGGTCGCGCATCGCGGCGCGCCGGCTGCTCGACCTGACACCACCGGCGGCCGACGGCCCGGCGGCTCCGCCGGCAACACCCGCACCGACCCGCCGGCTCACGGCGGCGGTGCGGACCGGTTACCGTGCGCAGCACGCGGTTGAGGTGGCCGTCGAGCTGGCGCCCGGCGCCAGGCTCGCGGTCACCGGCCCCAGCGGCACCGGCAAGACGACATTGCTGATGAGCCTCGCCGGCTTGCTGCCGCCGCTGCACGGCGGGGTGGAATTGGACGGGATCGCGCTGCGCCAGCTGGCCGAGGACGAATTGCGCGCCGCCGTCGGCTTTTTTGCCGAGGACGCACATGTCTTTGCCACCACCGTTCGGGACAACCTGCTGGTGGCCCGCGGGGACTGCACCGACGACGAGCTGATCACCGCCCTGGACCGAGTCGGGCTCGGCCCGTGGCTGACCGGCCTTCCCGACGGGCTGGCCACCGTGTTGTCCGGCGGCGCGCACGCGCTGTCGGCGGGTCAGCGCCGCCGGCTGCTGCTGGCGCGGGCCCTGATCGCGCCGGCGCGGATTGTGCTGCTCGATGAACCCACCGAACACCTCGACGCCTCCGACGCCGACGTGCTGTTGCGGGCGCTGCTGGCCCCGGGCGGCGGTCTGTTCGCCGCCGATCGCACCGTGGTGGTCGCGACCCACCACCTGCCCAGCGATGTTCGGTGTCAGCACCTGAGCACCGTTGTCGCGGGCGGCCCGGCCGCTGCCGACCATCCATATCCGCCTGATCTGGAGCGTGAGCCATGACCGAGTCCGCCGACCCGCCCGAGAACACGGCATCCGACCAGCCGGCGGCCGCACACCCCGCCCCGACACCGCAGGCGCCGCCATCGGCCGCCGGGGGCTATCCGGTCCCGCCGTACCCGTATCCCCCGGCGCCCTACCCCGGCGTGCCGGGGTTCAGCGCCCCCAAGAACGGTCTGGGTGTCGCGGCCCTAGTGCTGGCCATCGCCGGACTGGTCACCTCGTTCACCGTGATCGGCGGTGTGGTGTTGGGGGTGGCCGCCGTGGTCTGCGGGTTCGTCGGGCGGGGCCGGGTCCGCCGCGGCGAAGCCACCAACGGCGGGGCGGCGCTCACCGGCGTGGTGCTGGGCTTTGTGGCGGTGATCGCCGGGCTGCTGTTCATCGCGGTGTGGGTCGCGTTCTGGGCCAACATCTTCCACAGCGTCGGCGGCGGGGACTACCTCGACTGTCTGCAACGGGCCGGGTCGGACCGGGTCAGCCAACAACAGTGCGCCGACGAGTTCAACCGGCGCCTCGAGGACCGGTTCAGCAGGACACCGGCCGTCCCGGCCCCCACCCCGTAGCGTTACAGCCGTCGGCGTCGCGGCAGGAACTCCAGCGACAACAGGACATACAGCAACGGAACCAGCTGGGTCAACGACACCAGCGCATACCGCCGGTCCCCCGACGAATGAAACTTGCGCAGGTAGCGATACAGCGACTCCAGCGCGATCAACGGGTCGAGGAGATGGACGGCGAGATAAAAGAAGCCCTGCAGCCGGCTGCGCTGCTTCGCGTCGAACAGTTCCGGAAACGCCGCAAACGCCAGCGACAACCGTTGCGCGCCAGCCTCTTTGGCAGCGTTGATCATATCGACGCTGAGCCGTTCGTCGATCCCATTGGGCGCCCCGCGGCGGCGCCACGGCACGTCGAGGCTGACATCGCTGCCGCCGCCGGCGACGGCATACCGGTGGAAACCCTGGATGTGTCCGGCGGCGTCGCGGGCGATGATCAACTGAATCCCCGGATAGCGCCCCTCCAACGCCCCGTCTAAGGCCATGCAGAAACCGCGTTCGGTGCGCGCCCCGCTGGGCGAGGCCAGCAGCACCTCGGTCAGCTCGGCCAGCAGCGTCTCGTCGAGATCCTGCTCGGCCACCACCTCGGTGGTGACACCGCAGTTTCGGGTGCGCTGCACGGCTTGCCGCAGATTGCGGAACTTGCGGCCCACCATCGCGAAGTTGGCTACGTCGATGACGACGTCCCGGCCGATCGGCACGGCCCGCAGCGACTGGCCCAGCAGCACCGGGTCGCTCCACAAACCCAGCCGCCGCTCGCTGCAGCCCAACACCACCAGCCGCCAACCCCGGCTATGGCACAGCGCGGCGAAATCGGCGACCAGTTCGGGGAACCGCGCCTCGTCACCGATCGGATCGCCGCTGACCACCGCGTACCCGATCCGGGTCCGGTAGGCCAGCGCGGCGGTGCCGTCGGCGCTGAAATGGAAACACTTGAGCGCCTGCATGGCGAACGGCGCCAGCGGATCGGCACGGGTGGCCTCGATCAGGCCCCACACCCGCGGCAGGTCGTCGGGTCGAGGGTGCGCGCCGGTGGGCCACATCAGGGCCAGGCCCGACCCGGCGATCAGCACGTCGCCGAGCAGGTCGAAATACACCACGTGCGCGGTGAGCCCGGCGACCAGCATCAGCACCGCCGCCGTGGCGTGCGCGGCGGTCACCGGCCGGCCCAGGAAGATGCCGCGGGCGATCAGCGCCACCGCGGCCAGGATGGTCAGCGACCAGCCCAGCCGACCGGCCGCCTGCCAGTTCTGGTGGTCACGGGTGATCACCACGATCATCCAGCCCGCGGCGCTGAGCAGGGATAACGCCCCGATCCAGCGGGCGGCGGGGGAATCGACATGAACGACGACGCGTTCTCGGGCCCGCACCCGGGGTGCGACGTCGACCGACGATTCGTACACGCCCCACCTCCCGTTTCTCGGCTCCAGTGGCTATCGAATACCCCCTGGTTGGAACGTTACGCCGGGTTCCGGGGGTGACGACCGCGCCAATTGCGTCGCAATCGAATCGTTGCCGACCGCCGCTACCGGGCTTATCGGCGCGAGCCGGGGAAGTATTTCAGGATGCCCTCCTGCACGACCGTGGCCACCAGCTGCCCGGACCGGTCGAAGAAGTAGCCGCTGCCCAGCCCGCGGGAGTCGGTCGCCACCGGCGACGACGTGGAATACAGCACCCAGTCATCGAAGCGGACCTGGCGGTGAAACCACACCGTGTGGTTGGCGCTGGCCGCGAAGATCCGGTCGAAACCCCAGGACAGGCCGTGGGTGGTGATGATGGAATCCAGCACCGTGGTGTCCGAGGAATACACCAGCACCGCGGTGTGCAGCGTCGGGTCCTCGGGCAGCGGCCCGTCGGCTTTGATCCACACCCGGTTGTGGTCCAGCCGCTCGCCCTTATCCCGCATCACCCACGCCGGGTCGTTGGTGTAGCGCCACTCGATCGGGTGCAACGCGTTCACGAAACCCGGGACGGTGTCTTCGTAGCCGCGCAGCAGATCTCTGATCTTGGGCAGCGTGTCCGGTTCGGCGACCTGGGGCGGTTCGATGCTGTGCTCCAACCCGGCACCGCCGGAAAGGTAGGAGATCATCGCGGTCGCCAGCAGGGTGCCGTCCTGGATCGCGTCGACTCGCCGGTTGGCGAAACGGCGCTCGTCACGCAACCGCACCACCCGGAACTCGATGTCCTTGGCGGGGTCACCGCCGTTGATGAAGTGGATCGACAGCGCGTTGGGCGGCAACTCGCGCAGCAACGTGCGGCTGCTGGCCACAAACGATTGGGCCATCAGCTGCCCGCCGAACGTCCGCAGCGGGGTTTTGCTGGGGTGCGACCCGATGAACACGTCGTCGCCGATGCGGTTGAGGTCCAGCACCGCCATCAGTTCCTCGAAATCGGGATTCGATTCGGGATGCGCGGTCGGCTCGCTACTGGCCGGCACTAGACGTCGTCCTCGCCGATCCGGTGCACGTGGATCAGGTTGGTGGAGCCCACCGTGCCCGGGGGTGCCCCGGCGACGATGACCACCTGGTCGCCACGCTGGTAGCGGCCCAGCTCCAGCAGCGACTTGTCCACCTGGCGGATCATGCCGTCGGTGGACTGCATGGCCGGCACGATGAACGTCTCGGTGCCCCAGGTCATCGCCAGCTGGCTGCGGATCTCGGGCAGCGCGGTGAACGCCAGCAACGGCAACGGGGTGTGCAGCCGAGCCAGCCGGCGCACCGTGTCACCGGACTGGGTGAACGCGACCAACGCCTTGGCGTCCAGCCGCTCCCCGATATCCCTTGCCGCGTAGGAGATCACGCCGCGCTTGGTGCGCGGCACATGCGTCAGTGGCGGGGCCGCGGTGGAATTCTGCTCGACCGCGCACACGATCCGGCTCATCGTGCGCACCGCCTCCAGCGGGTGCTTACCGACCGCGGTCTCCCCGGACAGCATCACCGCGTCGGTGCCGTCGAGCACGGCGTTGGCGACATCGGAGGCCTCGGCCCGGGTGGGCCGCGAATTCTCGATCATCGACTCGAGCATCTGGGTCGCCACGATCACCGGTTTGGCGTTCTCGCGGGCCATCTGGATCGCCCGCTTCTGCACCAGCGGAACCTCTTCCAGCGGCAGCTCCACCCCCAGGTCGCCGCGCGCCACCATCACCGCGTCGAAGGCCAGCACCACGGCTTCCAGGTTGTCGATGGCCTCCGGTTTCTCCAGCTTGGCGATCACCGGGACCCGCCGCCCGACCCGGTCCATCACCGCATGCACCAGTTCGACATCCGACGGCGACCGCACGAACGACAGCGCCACCAGGTCGACCCCGAGGTTCAAGGCGAACTCCAGGTCCTCGACGTCCTTCTCCGACAGGGCCGGGGCCGACACGTTCATCCCCGGCAGCGACATGCCCTTGTTGTTGCTGACCCGGCCGCCCTCGGTGACCGTGCAGATCACGTCGTCACCTTCGATGCGGTCGACCACCAGCGCGACGTTGCCGTCGTCAACCAGCACCCGGTCGCCGGCGGCCGCGTCTGTGGCCAACTGCTTGTAGGTGGTCGACACCCGATCGTGGGTGCCCACGCAGTCGTTGGTGGTGATCCGCACCGTTTCGCCGTTGGCCCAGTGCGTCGCGCCTTCGGCAAAACGCCCCAGCCGGATCTTGGGGCCCTGCAGGTCGGCGAGGACGCCGACGGCCCGGCCGGTGGCATCCGAGGCGGCGCGGACCCGCTCGTAGGCGGCCTTGTGGTCGGCGTAATCGCCGTGGCTGAAGTTCATTCGGGCGACGTCCATCCCGGCCTCGACCAGCGATTTCACCATCTCATCGCTGCTGGTGGCCGGGCCGAGGGTACAGACGATCTTGCCGCGTCTAGTCACTCCGTCAGCATAGTCGCGGCCGCGCAGCGTTCCCGCGCCGCGCAGTCTCACCGAGTGTGAACACACGGCGAAGAATCGGCCGAAACGCCGCCACCGCCGCACGCTCAGCGAAGTGGCGGGGTGGCGCCCACCGGGAAGGGGTCCGCCGCGCCGAACGTGCGTGCATGGCGGCGTTTCGGCCGAATTCCCGCCATGGATGCACACTCGGCGCCCGGACAGCGGCCGCTAACCCGCCAGTGTGGGGACGAGCGGGAAGCCGGGCAGATTGCGCAGCACGGTCCAGGCAATCGCTAGGACGGCGACGGTCACGGCGGCCGGGATCGGTAGCACCGGCGCCCCGCGGTGCCGGCGCAGCAGCATCCATGCCGCCAGTGCGGGCAGGCCCACGAGCAGGAAAACGTTGTCCATGACGGCCGCCGCCAGGTGTCCGTGCAGCAGATCGTGGGTCATGCGCAGCCCGCCGCAGGCGGGGCAATTCCAGCCGGTCAGTAGCCGAAACGGGCACAGCGGGAACAGCGAATCGGGTTGGTGCGGGTCGACGAGCCCGACGTAGCCGAGGGCGCCCGCCAGCAGCACGCCGGTGCCCAAGCCCGGATACAGCCGGCGGCGGCTGGCGACACGCTGGGACGAGCCGGTCATGGTGCCAGCATGCCAGAACGGCGGCTTATCCTCGGCGCCTTCTGAGCCTGCTCAACCAGCGGCCCCGTGGCTGCGGAGCAGGGGTGTACGTCGGGGTCGCTGCGTCCGAGGGGGTCTCTTCGGGCTCTTCCGCCTCGCCGTCCTCGGTCTCGGCGTCACCGTCATCGGACGCCGGCTCCTGGACCACGTCAGGCTCGGGTTGTTCCTCGGACTGCTCGGTGGTCTCGCCGTCAGCTGCCTCGGCAGGCTCTACCGCCTCGCCGTCCTCGGCCGTGTCATCGTCCTCCTCGGCCACCTCAAGCTCAGCCTGTTCGGCATCGACCGGGGACTCGTCCGCGGTCTCGTCTGCGGGCGACTCGTCGGCCTCTACCGGCTCCTCAGGAGCAACCCCAGCGTCGGCTTCCTCAGCGGCCGGCTCGGCCTCGACGTCGGCTTCATCGGCGTCAGCCAGTGACTCCGCAGCCGGCGACTCCGCGGGGGCCTCGTCGGCGACTCCTTCTTCGGCGTCCAACGCCTCGACGTCCTCAGACGTCTCCTCGACCGCGTCGGACTCGGGCTGCGACTCCTCAGCGAACTCTTCGCGAGCCGCGGCTTCGGCCTCTACCGCCTCGTCGCCTTCGGCCGCACCATCGCCTTCATCGGCCAGTTCATCGGAGTCAGCCGCGGCTTCATCACCAACGGGCTCTACGGGCGCCTCGTCGGCCGCCTGGTCGGCAGTCGGCTCTTGAATCTCGAGGGCCTCGGCGTCCTCAGCCCCGGCGTCCTCAGCCTCGGCCTCGGCTTCATCGGACACCAGCTCGCCGGTAGCCTGCTCGTCGGACTCCTGAGCCGGCGACTCCCCCGCGGTCTGCTCGGCGACCGCCTCTTCGGCGTCTAACGTCTCGACGTCCTCGGCCTCCGCCTCGGCGTCATCGGACACCGGTTCCTCGGCCGCCTCAGACTCCGGCTGTTCCGCGGACTCCTCGTCGGCGTCGGCCAGGGATTCCTCGGCAGCCGCCTCCCCGGCCTCCACCACCTCGATGGCGTCGGCTTCGCCCTCTTCTGCTGCCGATTCCTCGGCCGCTTCGGGCTCGGCCGGCTCCTCGGTTTCGGCCTCACCCTCCTCGGCTGCCGCCGCCTCTTCGACGACCTCATCGGGTCCGGTCGGAAACTCCTCGACCTGGTCCGCGGCTTCGGCCTCGCTGGGCTCGATGTCGGGCCCGAAATCGTCGGCACCGAGGCCCGCGGCGACCGCCGCCGGGACAGTGACCCGCTCGGTGTCCGATTCGGGCTCCTCGTCGGTCATCCAGGTGGCGCGCAGCGCATCCGGGTCCTCACGGCCCCGAGGCGCCAACACGATGTAGACCACCGCCCCGATGAACACGAACATTGACGTGAAGGAGTTGACCCGGATGCCGTCGATCAGGGTCGCAGGGTCGTTGCGCAGCAACTCGATGCCGAACCGCCCGACGCAGTAGCCGGCGACGTACAGCGCGAACAGCCGACCGTGGCCGATCTTGAACCGGCGGTCGACGTAGATCAGCACCACGAAGATCAGGACATTCCAGAGCAATTCGTACAGGAACGTCGGTTGGACAACCTCGGCGACCTGCCCGGTCGACACCCCGTCCAGGGAGTGCACGTCCACGATGCCGGAGGGGTCGCGCCGGTAGAAGATCTCCATCCCCCACGGCACCGTCGTTTCCCGGCCGTAGAGTTCCTGGTTGAAGTAGTTACCCAGCCGGCCGATGGCCTGCGCCAACACGATTCCCGGGGCGATCGCGTCGCCGAAGGCCGGCAACGGAATCGAACGGCGACGACAACCGATCCAGGCCCCCACCCCGCCGAGGGCGACCGCGCCCCAGATCCCCAGGCCGCCGTCCCAGATGCGCAGCGCCGCGTCGGCACCGGCGCCGGTGGGGCCGAAATAGGTGCGCCAATCGGTGATCAGGTGGTAGAGCCGACCCCCGAGCAAGCCGAACGGGACGGCCCACAGCGCGATGTCGTAGATCACCCCGCGCTCGCCGCCGCGGGCGGCCCAACGCCGATCGCCGATCACCAGGGCGGCGATGATGCCGACGATGATGCACAGCGCGTAGGCCCGGATCGGCACCGGACCCAGATGCCACACACCCCGGCTCGGGCTGGGGAAGGACGCCAACAACGTCGTCGTCATCACGCGGAGATCCTTTGGCGCACACCGGCGGCGAGTTCCTGGGTGAGGGCACGCAGCGCCGGCAGCCCGTCGGTCAGTGCCGACACCAACGCCGAGCCGACGATGACGCCGTCGGCGTAACTGCCGATTTCGGTGGCCTGCTGACCGGACCGCACACCCAAACCCACCCCCACCGGAATGTCGGACACCTCCCTGACCCGGCGCACCAATTCGGGCGCGGCGTGGGACACCGCGTCGCGGGCACCGGTGACCCCCATCGTCGACGCCGCGTAGACGAAGCCCCGCGACGCCTCCACGGTGGCGGCCAGCCGCTGCGGTGTTGACGACGGCGCCACCAGGAAGATCCGGTCCAGGCCGTGCTGCTCGGACGCCGCCAGCCACGCCTCGGCCTCGTCGGGAATCAGGTCGGGCGTGATCATGCCCTGTCCCCCGGCCGCGGCCAGATCGCGGGCGAACGCGTCAACGCCGTAGCGCAGCACCGGGTTCCAGTAGGTCATCACCACCGCGCGTCCGCCGGCCGCGCTGATCGCCTCGACCGCGGCCAGGGTGTCGCGCACCCGCACACCGCCGTGCAGCGCGGCCTCGGTGGCGGCGGCGATCGTCGGCCCGTCCATGCCGGGATCCGAATACGGGACTCCGACTTCGATGAGGTCGCACCCCGATTCCACCAGCGCGGTCATCGCGGTCACCGACGTCGGCACATCGGGATACCCGGTGGGCAGGTAGCCGATCAGCGCCGCCCGGTCATCGCGGCGGCAACCCTCGAAAAGTGGTGCCAGCTTGCTGGTTTGGCGTTGCTGCAGGGTCACCGCGGGCCACCGCCGTTCTGGTCGAGCAGGCCAAACCAGGTGGCCGCCGTCTCGACGTCCTTGTCGCCGCGGCCGGACAGATTCACCACGATGAGCGCACCGGGGCCCAATTCGGCGCCCAACTGCAGCGCACCGGCCACCGCGTGCGCGGATTCGATGGCCGGGATGATGCCCTCGGTGCGGCACAGCAGCCGGAAGGCGTCCATCGCCTCGGCGTCGGTGATGGGCCGGTACTCGGTGCGTCCGTTGTCCCGCAGCCAGGCGTGCTCGGGCCCCACCCCGGGGTAGTCCAGGCCCGCGGAGATGGAGTGGGATTCGACGGTCTGGCCGTCCTCGTCTTGCAGCAGGTAGGAAAACGATCCCTGAAACGCCCCCGGCGACCCGCCGGTGAAGGTGGCGGCATGCCGCCCGGTGGCCACACCGTCGCCCGCGGCCTCGAACCCGACCAGCCGGACCTGCGGATCGTCGAGGAACGCGTGGAAGATGCCGATGGCGTTGGATCCCCCGCCCACGCACGCGGTCACCGCGTCGGGCAACCGCCCGGCCTGGTCTTGGATCTGCACCCGGGTCTCCAGGCCGATGATGCGCTGAAAGTCCCGGACCATGGTCGGGAACGGGTGCGGGCCGGCGGCGGTGCCGAAGCAGTAGTAGGTGTTCTCGGCGTTGGTGACCCAGTCCCGGAACGCCTCGTTGATGGCGTCCTTCAAGGTTTTTGACCCGGCCTGCACCGAGACCACCTCGGCCCCCAACAGCCGCATCCGGGCGACGTTGAGCGCCTGGCGTTCGGTGTCGACGGCGCCCATGTACACCACGCAGTCCAAGCCGAGCAACGCGCAGGCGGTGGCGGTGGCCACCCCGTGTTGGCCCGCGCCGGTCTCGGCGATCACCCGGGTCTTGCCCATGTGCTTCGCCAGCAGCGCCTGCCCGAGCACGTTGTTGATCTTGTGAGAACCGGTGTGGTTCAAGTCTTCTCGTTTGAGGAAGAGGCGGGCGCCGCCGGCGTGCTCGGACAGCCGGACGGCCTCATACAGCGGTGAGGGCCGGCCGCTGTAGTGCCGCTGCAACTTGTCGAGGGTGTCGAGGAACTCCTGGTCGGTGCGCACCTTGTCGTAGGCGGCGGTGACTTCCTCGATCACCCCCATCAGCGCCTCGGGCACATACCGGCCGCCGTAGCTGCCGAAATGACCACGCGCATCGGGGTCGTGGTGGGTGGGTTCGGTAACGGCCGCGCTGGATCGGGGAAGGTCCGGGCCGAGCAGATCTGCCATCGCTGCGGCTCGAGCTAGCGGGCCGGCTTCGGGCAGGACGGGTGCCTACCGGCGGTCACCAGATCCGCGACGGCCGCGCGGGGATCGCCGCTGGTCACCAGGCCCTCCCCGACCAACACCGCGTCGGCGCCGGCGCCGGCGTAGGCCAGCAGGTCGGCGGTGCCGCGCACCCCGGACTCGGCGATGCGGATCACGTCGGTGGGCAGCCCCGGAGCGATCCGCGCGAAGCAATCCCGGTCCACCTGCAGGGTTCTCAGGTCGCGGGCGTTCACCCCGATCACCTTGGCCTCGGCCTGCAACGCGCGGTCGGCCTCCTCCTCGGTGTGGACCTCGACCAGCGCGGTCATCCCCAGCGATTCGGTGCGCTCCAGCATCGCCACCAGCGCGGGCTGGTCCAGCGCCGCCACGATCAGCAGCAGCATGTCCGCGCCGTGGGCGCGGGCCTCGTGAATCTGATACGGCGACATCACAAAGTCTTTACGCAGCACCGGGATCGATACCGCCGCGCGCACCGCGTCGAGGTCGTCGAGCGAGCCGTTGAACCGCCGCTGCTCGGTCAGCACGCTGATGATCCGCGCGCCGCCCTCCTGGTAGGCGCGGGCCAGCTGGGCCGGGTCGTCGATGGACGCGAGCTGGCCGGCCGACGGGCTGGCGCGCTTGACCTCGGCGATGACACCGATTCCGGGTTCGCGCAGCACCGCCAGCACGTCCAGCGGCGGTGGCGCCGCCTTGGCGGCCGCCTTAATCTCGGACAGGCTGACGACCGATTCGCGGGCGGCGACATCGGCGCGAACTCCCTCGATGATGGAGTCGAGCACGGTCGCCGAACTCATGCCTGTCGGTCCCTTCCTGGGGTCGGAAACGCGTCGCGAAGACGTCCATCGAAGGGTAACTGTCGCCGGGCCACCGGCCGTCACCGCCCCTCGGTGTCGGAGCCGGAGCCGTGCTGGCCATCGGGCGTGTCCGTCGGCTCCGCGGTCCGTTCGGTCGGGTCACCACCCTCATCCAGGGCATCCCAGAGCATCCGCTCGGTCATCCCCGCCTCGGCGTCGTCGCTGTGGGCCAGCGAACGCCGGGCCGCGGGGGCGACGTATTTGGTGGTCACCGCCCGTGCCGCCGCCCGCATCAGCAACGCCGCGGCGAGCAGCGTGCACACCGCCGCCACCAGGGTGAGCGCCGCGCCCACCGACCGGCGCTCGCTGCCCACCAGCGTGACCACCTCCAGGTGCGCGAGGTCGGCGGCCCGCTCGGCCACGTCCCGCACCGTCCACAGGCTGATGGCGAGGTAGCCGGTGGCCAGGCTGGCGGCGGCGACCAGCACCGCGAGCACCCGCAGCGGCCAGCCGCGCACCGCGACGGCGGCCACGGCCGCCGCCAGCGCGACCACCGCCAGCGGCACCAGCGCGGTGGACCAGGCCGCCCCGGTCAACGTGGTGGTCTTGGGCTGGCCCAGCCCGTTGAACGGCTGGGTCACCAGCACCACCCAGGGCAGCCGCGACGCCGCCCACAGCGCCCCGGCGGCGAGGACCAGCAGCAGCTGGGCGAGGTAGATCGCCAGCTGGGGGCGCCGACCGGGGGCCGAGTCAGCCATCGGCGCTGGGCACGGTGAGCGTCTCGGCGGCGGCGATCGCACCCAGCACCGCGCGGGCCTTGTTGGTGGCCTCGGTGTACTCGTAGGGGCCGTTGGAGTCGGCCACCACCCCGCCGCCGGCCTGCACGTAGGCGGTGCCGTCGCGCATCAACGCGGTGCGGATCGCGATCGCGAAATCGGCGTTGCCGGCGAAGTCCAGGTAGCCGACCACGCCGCCGTACAGCCCGCGCCGGGTCTGCTCGACTTCCTCGATGAGCTCCATGGCCCGCACCTTGGGCGCCCCGGACAGGGTGCCGGCCGGGAAACAGGCGGTCACCGCGTCCAACGCGGTGCGGTCCTCGGCGAGCATGCCGGTCACCGTGGACACCAGGTGCATGACGTGGCTGTAGCGCTCGATGTGGCTGTAGTCCTCGACGCGCACCGTGCCCGGCACGCACACCCGGCCCAGGTCGTTGCGGCCCAGGTCGACCAGCATCAGGTGCTCGGCGCGCTCCTTGTCGTCGGCGAGCAGCTCCTTTTCCAGCAGCTGGTCTTCCTCCTCGGTCTGCCCGCGCCACCGGGTGCCGGCGATCGGGTGGGTGGTCGCCCAGCCGTCCTGCACGGTGACCAGCGCCTCCGGGCTGGATCCGACGATGGAAAACGCCCGCGACCCGTCCTCGGCGGGGATCTGCAGCAGGTACATGTACGGGCTGGGGTTGGACACCCGCAGCATCCGGTACACGTCAATGGGGTCGACGGCGGTGTCCATCTCGAACCGCTGCGACGGCACCACCTGGAACGCCTCACCGGCCTCGATCTCGGCCACCAGGCGCTGCACGATCGCCCCATACTCCTCCACGGTGCGTTGCGACCGGTGCCGCGGCTCGGGGCGGCTGAAGGTGGCCACCGTCGACGGCAGCGGCTGGCCCAGCGCCGCGGTCATCACGTCCAGCCGGGCCACCGCGTCGTCGTAGGCCTCGTCGACCCGCTCGTCGGTGCCGTTCCAGTTCACCGCGTTGGCGATCAGGGTGATGGTGCCCTCGTGGTGGTCGACGGCCGCGACGTCGGTAGCCAACAACAGCAGCATGTCCGGCAGGCCCAGATCGTCGACGGTCAGCTCCGGCAGCCGCTCCAGGCGGCGCACCAGGTCGTAGCTGAAGAACCCGACCATGCCGCCGGACAGCGGCGGCAGCCCATGCGGTGCGCCGGTCGCCAACAGCGCCAGGGTGGCGCGCAGCGCCGCCAGCGGGTCCCCGCCGGCCGGGGCGTCGCGCGGGGTGGTGCCCAACCAGACCGCTGCACCGTCGCGCACCGTCAACGCCGACGGCGCCCCCGCCCCGATGAACGACCACCGCGACCAGGACCGGCCGTTTTCCGCCGACTCCAGCAGGAAGGTGCCCGGCCGGTTGCCGGCGAGCTTGCGGTAGGCCGACAACGGCGTCTCGGCGTCGGCCAACACCTTGCGGGTCACCGGAACCACGCGGTGCTCGGCGGCCAGCGCCCGGAAGTCCGCCCGGGAGGTCGTTGCGGCGAGGGTGGCGTCGTGCACGCGTACATCTTCCCAGACCGTGCCGATCGCCAGCGCGGCGCAGCCGGGCGCAGCGGGTCGCCACCATCGGACCCCGTGCCGATCGCCAGCGCGGCGCAGCCGGGCACCGGCGTAGCGTGACGGCCATGAAAACTGGTGACACCGTGGCCGACTTCGAGCTTCCCGACCAAACCGGCGCCCCGCGTCGGCTCAGCGCCCTCCTCGCCGACGGGCCGGTGGTGCTGTTTTTCTACCCGGCGGCGATGACCCCCGGATGCACCAAGGAGGCCTGCCACTTCCGGGATTTGGCGTCCGAGTTCGCCGCGCTGGGCGCCAGCCGGGTCGGGATCAGCGCCGATGCGGTGGCCAAGCAGGCCAAGTTCGCCGACCAGCAGGGCTTCGACTACCCGCTGCTGTCGGACAGCGACGGCACCGTCGCCGCGCAGTTCGGCGTCAAGCGGGGCCTGCTCGGCAAGCTGATGCCGGTCAAGCGGACCACGTTCGTCATCGACACCGACCGCACGGTGCTCGACGTCATCGCCAGCGAATTCTCCATGGACACCCACGCCGACAAGGCGCTGGAGACGCTGCGGGCCCGCTCGGCGTCCTAAGTGTTGACCCGCCGTTCCGGTACAGTCGCAAAGGTGGGCAGTCCCAGGGCCGCGGAACATCCGCGGCCGGACCATGTCATCGCGCATCTCAGCGACACCCATCTGATCGCCGGCGACGGCGACCTGTACGGCGACGTCGACGCCCAAGCCCGGTTATCCGAGCTGCTGGAGCGGCTTGAGGGCTCCCGGGCGCGCCCAGACGCGTTGATATTCACCGGGGATCTCGCCGACACCGGCCAGCCCGACGCCTACCGCGCGCTGCGCGAATTGGTCGAACCGCTGGCCGCTCGCCTTGGCGCCGAGCTCATCTGGGTGATGGGTAACCACGACGACCGGGCCGCGCTGCGCCAGCACCTGTTGCGTGAGGCGCCGAGCATGGCCCCGATGGACCGGGTGCATGACATCGCGGGTTTGCGGATCGTGGTGCTGGACACCTCGGTGCCCGGCCACCACCACGGGGAGCTCAGCGCGCAGCAGTTGGAGTGGCTAGCCACGCAACTGGCCGAGCCCGCCCCGTTCGGCACCATTCTGGCCATGCACCACCCGCCGGTCCCCAGCGTGCAGGACCTCGCCGCGCTGGTGGAACTCCGCGATCAAGCGGCACTGGCCGAGGTGCTGGACGGCACCGATGTGCGCGCCATCCTGGCCGGGCACCTGCACTACTCCACCGCGGCCACCTTCGCCGGCATCCCCGTCTCGGTGGCCTCGGCGACCTGCTACACCCAGGACCTGCTCAGCGCCGGGACCCGGGGCCGCGACGGCGCGCAGGCATTCAACCTGGTGCACTGCTACCCGGACACGGTGGTACACACCGTGGTTCCGCTGGCCGCCGGGCCCACGGTGGGGCGGTTCGTGCCGCCGGCGGCAGTGGACCGGGAGCTGGCCGACGCCGGGGTGAGCATCCTGCCCGCCGCGCGTATCCCACGCGTGGCCCAGCAGCCCACCCGGGCGTAGCGCGAGCCGCTTGCCGCTCACTCGTCGGCGGCGACCCGCTCCCACGGCGCCGGCACCGGGAAGTAGCTGTCCAGAAACGCGCCGACCACCCGGGCCCGTTCGGCGGCATCGACCTCGGGGAAGCTGCCGTCGTTGAGGCAGAAGAAGTCGACCTTGCGCTTCTTCAGCAGCCCCGGCAGTTTCGCCAGCCCCGAGCGCAGCGTGGTGTCCACGTACAGCATCTTGGCGGCCTCCTGCTGCACCGCGCGCCCGCTCATCAAGGCGTAGTAGTGGTACAGCGAGTTGGTGACCGAGATGTCGGTGCTGGCCCGGAACCGGCTCGCCTGGGTGCGGGCGAAGTCCGCGGGGAACTCGGCCTCGAGCTCGTGCAGCACGCTCTTACGCAGCGGTGCGGCGGTGTGCTCCAGGTGGCGGGTGATGATCTTGCCGAACTTCTCCCACAGCAGCTGCCGGTTGACCCGCGCCGCGTTCTCGAAGCCGCTGCGGTCGGGATGGTTGGCGCCCAGCCCGATCCGGGTGCCGGCCTCGATGAACTTCGTCACCCCGCCGGGCGAGAAGAACATCGCTGGCGACAGCGGCCGGCCGAAGAACATGTCGTCGTTGGAGTACAGGAAATGCTCGGCCAGGCCCGGAATGTGGTGCAGCTGGGTCTCCACCGCGTGGCTGTTGTACACCGGCAGCGCGGTCAGGTCGGTGAAATGCTCCTCGGCCCGCACGATGGTGACCTTGGGGTGCGGGGCCAGCCACGACGGCACCGGTGAATCGGTCGCGATGAAGATGCGGCGCACCCACGGCGCGAAGGCGTGCACCGACCGCAGCGCGTAGCGCAGCTCGTCGATCTGGCGGATCCGGGCGTCGGCGTCGTCGCCTTCGCCGACAACGTGATTCGCCATCGCGGCGGACCGCCGCGCCCGGAACTCCGGGTCGTTGCCGTCGACCCAGGAGAACACCATGTCGATGTCGAACGTGATATCACCGGCGTGCGGCGTGAACATCCCGGCGATCGTCGGCCAGGTGTGGCCGTGCAGGTCCACCGTGGTGTGGACGATGTCGCTGAGCGGCAGCACCTTCCGGGTCAGGGAGTTCTCGATCGGGCAGATGGCCTGCTGGCCGTCGAACACCCAAAACTGCAACTCCACCCCGGCCGAGGCCCCGTAACGCAGCCCGGACCGCGGGCATTCGCGGCGACGGAACACCCGCAGCAGCCGCGGGTCCGGCGCCACCGACAGCAGCCCGTCGGCCAGCGACACCGAGCGGCGCCCAATCCCGTCGTAAACCTTGGCCCGCAACGGCATTTCCAGGCAGGCGGCCATCAACACCTCGGCCACCCGGGCGCGCCGGGCGATGTCCACGACCAGGGCGGGACGCCCGTCGGCACCGCGGATGAGCAGAAACGGGATACCTGCCGCGTCGAGTTCGGCGCGCAGGAACACCAGGTCCTGCGCCATCCCCTCATAGGGGGTCAGGCGCAGCCCATGGGTTGAGCCAACAACGGGAGCTTCGATCATGCTGGTCACGGGTCCACCTGCCTTCCACGCTCAATGCCGGTTCACACGCGCACAATGAGGGGTTCCGCGGAGCGGTCGAGCGGCGACGGTGCCCTCACACGTTGAGCTTTGGCACTGGGCGACGTATCCCCGTACAGCCGGGAAGCCACTTGGGATCACCCCTTAAGCCGGGGAGATCTGTCCTGATCTTGGGCGTCTCTCGACGTCGTCAGATCAGTGGCCTGTGTTCACGCCAGAAGCCTCGCCTAACGAGGTGCATCCGCGAGGGTACACCGTTTTGCGGACGCGGCAACTCGAGTTTCGTCGGGCTGGAGACCGTGGACGGCCGCCGGAACCCCCCTCGCCGTCCATTACCGCGGGTCAGTCGGCGGGTTGGTCCGGCTCCGAGGAGTCGGTCTTCGCCGCTTCCGGCTGCGGCAGCAGGGATTCCAGTGCGGAACGGGTGATCCGCCGAAACGCCCGCTTGGGCCGGTTGGCGTCCAGGATGGCCACCTCGAGGGTGCCGGGCCCCAGCGGCCGCGGCTCCGAACCGTTGCCGCCGTCGGTCTTCTTCAGCGCGTCGACGGCGATCCGCAGCGCGTCGGCCAGTTCGGCGTTCTCCGCGTAGGACTCCTTGAGCGCGGCGATGATCGGCTCCGTCGTGCCGCCCATCACCACGAAATGCGGCTCGTCGGTGATCGACCCGTCATAGGTGATCCGGTACAGCTCAGACGGTTTGGACTGGCCTTGGTAGGCGACCCCGGCCACGCACAACTCCACCTCATACGGTTTGGCCTGCTCGGTGAAGATGGTGCCCAGCGTTTGGGCGTAGACATTGGCCAGCTGGCGGGCGGTGACATCACGGCGGTCATAGGCGTAGCCGCGGGTGTCGGCGAACTGGATGCCGCCGCGGCGCAGGTTTTCGAACTCGTTGATCCGGCCCGCCGCGGCGAACCCGACCCGGTCGTAGAGTTCGCTGATCTTCTGCAGGGACCGCGACGGGTTCTCCGCGACGAACAGCACCCCGTCGGCGTAGGCCAGCGCCACCACGCTGCGCCCCCGGGCGATGCCCTTGCGCGCGAGCTCGCTGCGCTCGCGCATCGCCTGCTCGGGCGAAATGAAGTACGGAAAACTCACTTCGCACCCCGCCGTTTGGGCTTGTCGGGACCGGCGGTGTCCGCGCGGGTTCGGCTTTCGATCACCTCGCGGGCCAGTGCGGCGATCCGTTGCTCGGACACGTCCACGGCGCCGTCGGTGTCGATGGTGACCGCGGTCGGGTAGATGCCGCGGACCAGATCCGGTCCGCCGGTGGCCGAGTCGTCGTCGGCGGCGTCGTACAGCGCCTCCACGGCGACCTTGAGCGCCGAATCGGCGTCGGTCACCCGCGAGTACAGCTTTTTGATCGACGACTTGGCGAAGATCGAGCCCGAGCCCACCGCCTGGTAGCCCTCTTCCTCGACGTTCCAGCCGCCGGCGGCGTCGAACGACACGATGCGCCCGGCGGTCTGCGGGTCGTCCGCGTCGATGTCGTAGCCGGCCAGCAGCGGCAACGCCACCAGGCCCTGCATCGCCGCACCGAGGTTGCCGCGCACCATGATCGCCAGCCGGTTGACCTTACCGGCGAACGTCAGCGGCACCCCTTCCAGCTTCTCGTAATGCTCGAGTTCCACCGCGTAGAGCCGGGCGAACTCGACGGCGATCGCCGCGGTGCCGGCGATACCGGTCGCGGTGTACTCGTCGGTGACGTACACCTTCTGCACGTCGCGGCCGGCGATCATATTGCCCTGCGTCGAGCGGCGGTCCCCGGCGATGACCACCCCGCCCGGGTATTTCAACGCGACGATCGTGGTGCCGTGCGGCAGCTGGCCGGCGGCGCCCTCACCTGCGCCGCCGGCGCTCAGGCCGGTCGGCAGCAGTTCCGGCGCCTGACGCCGCAGGAATTCAGAGAATGACGACAGGTCGACCGACGGATTGGCTAATGCTGAGTTGAGGGGCAGATGATCGCGGAACGGCCAGGTCACTGTCCGCCCTTTTGGACGTATGCCCGCACGAAGTCCTCGGCGTTCTCCTCGAGCACGTCATCGATCTCGTCGAGCAGGTCATCGGTGTCTTCGGCTAGCTTCTCGCGACGCTCCTGGCCCGCCGCAGTGCTGCCGGTGAGGTCCTCGTCGTCGCCGTCGCCACCGCCACGCTTGGTCTGCTCCTGAGCCATCGCTGCCTCCTGCTAGGTCATCGGCCCCGCATCACGCGCGGGGGCCGGTCTCTCCACCCTACCGGTCAATGGCGATGTTGCTGCGGCTCTAGGTAGTGAGTTGTTGCACCAGTTCCACGGCGCTGTCCACCGAGTCCAGCAGCGCCCCCACGTGGGCTTTGCTGCCGCGCAGCGGCTCCAACGTGGGGATCCGCACCAGCGAGTCGCCGCCCAGGTCGAAAATCACCGAGTCCCAGCTGGCCGCCGCAATGTCGGCGCCGAACCGGCGCAGGCATTCGCCGCGGAAGTAGGCGCGGGTGTCGGTGGGCGGGTTATCGACCGCGTTGAGCACCTGCTGTTCGGTGACCAGCCGTCGCATGGAACCCCGCGCGACCAACCGGTTGTACAGCCCCTTGTCCAGCCGGACATCGGAATACTGCAGGTCAACCAGGTGCAGCCGGGGCGCCGACCAGCTGAGGTTCTCCCGTTGCCGGAACCCCTCCAGGATTCGCAGCTTGGCGGGCCAGTCCAGCAGGTCCGCGCACTCCATCGGGTCGCGTTCCAGCAGGTCGAGCACGTTGGCCCAGGTCGTCACGATGTCGTTGGCCCGCGGGTCCGGGTCACGGGCCTCGACCAGCTTGGCCACCCGGTCCAGGTAGATGCGTTGCAGCGCAAGACCGGTCAGCTCCCGGCCGTCGGCCAGCGCCACGGTGGCCCGCAGCGACGGGTCGCGGCTGATCACATGCACCGCGTGCACCGGCCGGGCCAGCGCCAGGTCGCTCAAGTCGATGCCGTGCGCGGGCCCCTCCTCGATGAGATCGAGCACCAGCGAGGTGGCGCCCAGCTTGAGGTAGGTGGAGGTCTCGGCGAGGTTGGCATCGCCGATGATCACGTGCAGCCGCCGGTATTTGTCGGCGTCGGCGTGCGGCTCGTCGCGGGTGTTGATGATGCCGCGCTTCAGGGTGGTTTCCAGCCCGACCTCGACCTCGATGTAGTCGGCGCGCTGCGACAGCTGAAAGCCCGGCTCGTCCCCGGACGGACCGATGCCCACCCGGCCCGAGCCGGTGATCACCTGACGGGACACGAAGAACGGGGTCAGCCCGGCGATGATGGCCGAAAACGGCGTCTGCCGGCTCATCAGGTAGTTCTCGTGTGACCCGTAGGAGGCGCCCTTACCGTCGACGTTGTTTTTGTACAACTGCAGCTTGGCGGCGCCGGGCACGCTGGCGACGTGCCGGGCGGCGGCCTCCATCACCCGTTCGCCGGCCTTATCCCAGATCACCGCGTCCAGCGGGTCGGTGACCTCGGGCGCGGAGTACTCCGGGTGGGCGTGGTCGACGTACAGCCGCGCCCCGTTGGTCAAAATCATGTTCGCCGCGCCGACCTCGTCGGCGTCGACGACCGGCGGCGGCCCGGCCGAGCGGCTCAGGTCGAACCCGCGGGCGTCACGCAGCGGAGATTCCACCTCGTAGTCCCAGCGGGTGCGTTTGGCGCGTTGGATGCCGGCCGCCGCGGCGTAGGCCAGCACGGCCTGCGTCGAGGTGAGGATCGGGTTGGCGGTCGGATCCGACGGCGACGAAATGCCGTATTCCACTTCGGTCCCGATGATCCGCTGCATGACGTCCACCCTAGGTGTGCCGAAATTGACGTTAGCGCGCGGTCCACTCGAACTTTCGCGCGCTAACGTCGATCTCGACGAGTGGCGGTCTACAGGTACTGGCCCAGGTTGGATTCGGTGTCGATGGCCCGGCTCGCGCTGGAGCTCTTGCCGGTGACCAGGGTGCGGATGTAGACGATCCGCTCCCCCTTCTTGCCCGAGATCCGAGCCCAGTCATCGGGGTTGGTGGTGTTGGGCAGGTCCTCGTTCTCGGCGAACTCGTCGACGATCGAATCCAGCAGGTGCTGGATGCGCAGACCGGGCTGGCCGGTCTCCAGCACCGACTTGATCGCGTTCTTCTTCGCCCGGTCGACGACGTTTTGGATCATCGCCCCGGAGTTGAAGTCCTTGAAGTACATGACTTCCTTGTCACCGTTGGCGTAGGTGACCTCCAGGAACCGGTTGTCGTCGATCTCGGCGTACATCCGGTCGACGACCTTTTCGATCATCGCCTTGATGCACAGCGTGCGATCGTGGCCGAACTCGGCCAGGTCGTCGGCGTGCACCGGCAGGTCGTCGGTGAGGTACTTGGAGAAGATGTCCTGGGCCGCCTCGGCGTCCGGCCGCTCGATCTTGATTTTGACGTCCAGCCGGCCGGGCCGCAGGATCGCCGGGTCGATCATGTCCTCGCGGTTGGAGGCGCCGATGACGATGACGTTCTCCAGCCCCTCCACGCCGTCGATCTCGGACAGCAGCTGGGGCACCACGGTGGTCTCCACATCGGAGGACACCCCGGTGCCGCGGGTGCGGAAGATCGAATCCATCTCGTCGAAGAACACGATCACCGGGGTGCCTTCGGAGGCCTTCTCCCGGGCCCGCTGGAAGATCAGTCGGATGTGCCGCTCGGTCTCCCCGACGAACTTGTTCAACAGCTCGGGGCCCTTGATGTTGAGGAAGTAGGACTTGGCTTCCTTGGCGTCGTCGCCGCGGACCTCGGCCATCTTTTTGGCCAGCGAGTTGGCCACCGCCTTGGCGATCAGCGTCTTCCCGCAGCCGGGCGGGCCGTAGAGCAGCACCCCCTTGGGCGGGCGCAGCATGTACTCGCGGTACAGCTCGCCGTGCAGGAACGGCAGCTCCACCGCGTCGCGGATCTGCTCGATCTGGCGGCCCAACCCGCCGATGTCGTTGTAGCTGACGTCGGGCACCTCTTCGAGCACCAGGTCCTCGACCTCGGCCTTGGGGATGCGTTCGAACGCGTAGCCGGCCTTGGTGTCGACCAGCAGCGAGTCGCCGGGGCGCAGCTTGCGGGGCCGCAGGTCGTCGTCGAGGGCGTCGAAGGTGCCCTCGGGCAGGTCGGCGGCCACCAGCGGCTCGGCCAGCCACACGATGCGCTCCTCGTCGGCGTGGCCGACCACCAGCGCGCGGTGCCCGTCGGCCAGGATCTCGCGCAGGGTGGAGATCTCCCCCACCGATTCGAAGGTGCCGGCCTCCACCACGGTCAACGCCTCGTTGAGCCGGACGGTCTGGCCCTTCTTCAGCGAGCCGACCTCGATGTTGGGTGAGCAGGTCAGCCGCATTTTGCGGCCGGAGGTGAACACGTCGACGGTGTCGTCGTCATGGGTGCACAGCAGCACTCCGTAACCGCTGGGCGGCTGCCCGAGCCGGTCGACCTCCTCGCGCAGCGCCAGCAGTTGCTGACGGGCTTCCTTGAGGGTTTCCATCAGCTTGGAGTTGCGGGCCGCTAACGAGTCGATGCGCGCCTCGAGCTGATGCACATCGCGGCTGCTGCGCACGGCGTCCTGCGGTCCGCTCGCATGCTCCAGTTGCTCGCGCAGCAGTGCCGCTTCGCGACGCAGCTCTTCCAGCTCGGCAGCGTCGTCCTCGGACATGCCCGTTTGCCGGGGGCCACCGAACGATTCAGAACGCTCTGACTCACCCATAGTTGCGCTCCTTTCCCATGCCGGAAGTTGGCGCGGCGGATACTTCAACGCTACCGGCGATTGCGGATCCATGTGCAGACTAGGAATCCGACACACGGGTGACACTGTTAGCCTTGCTGCTACATCGGTCGGATCGAGAGGACAGCCGTGACCCTGAAATCCCTAGCCACGGGCGTGGCAGCCGTCGCCGCGATCGGAGCGGCCGCCGCCGGTGTGACATCTATTGCATCGGTGAGCCCAGCGGCGTCCGAGGTGCAGCCGGTGGTCTTCGGCATCCCGGTTCCGCTGGATCCGGCCCCCGACGTCCCCGCGCCCGACGAGCTGATCGGCCTGCTCAACAACCTCGCCGACCCCGGTGTGCCGTTTGCCAGCAAATCCGGGCTGGTGGAGGGCGGCATCGGCCCGATCGAGGCGCACGCCGCCGACAAACGGCTGCAGAAGGCCGCCCAGAAGGGGCAGCTGCCGTTGCAGTTCAGCGTCGCCAACATCGCGCCGAGCGGCCCGGGAACGGCCACCGCCAACGTCACCGCGTCCGGACCGCAGATGGCGCCGCGCACCCTGGCCGTCAGCTTCGTCAACCAGGACGGCTGGAAGCTGTCGCGGTCCTCGGCCATGTCGCTGCTGCAGGCCGCCTCGGCCGGCTGACCCGCCCGCGGGATGCGACGTCGAACCGCCCTGTTGAGCGCCGCCACGGTTGTGGCGGCGCTTGGGCTGTCGGGGTGTTCGTCGCACCCGCCGGCCGCCGAGTCGAGTGCGCCGGAGCCGTCGACGAGCACCGTGCAGCAACCGGCGGCGACACCCGCCGCGGACTTGCCGGCGCCGGAGGCCCTCACCGAGGTGCTGTACCGGCTGGCCGACCCGGGGATACCGGGCACCGACAAACTGAACCTCGTCGCGGGCGCCACTCCCGCCGACGCCGCCACCCTGGACAAGTTCGCCAAGGCGTTACTGGACAACGGGTACACCCCGCCCAGCTTCGACGCGACCGATCTGGCGTGGTCGGACGCGAACCCGGCCGATGTGGTGGCCACCGTCACCGTCAACAAACCCGAACCCGACGGCGGGTTTTCAATTCCGATGGAATTTAAGCCGCATCAGGGCGGCTGGCAGCTGTCCCAGGACACCTATGACATGCTGCTGAACCTCGGCAAAACCCCGACCCCGACCTCGCCGGGCCCGCCCGGCTGACCCGCCTACCGGGATGTGGATCGGTTGGCTGGAGTTCGACCTGCTGCTCGGTGACGTGCATTCGCTCAAGCAGAAACGGTCGGTGGTGCGCCCGGTGGTGGCCGAGCTGCAGCGCAAGTTCGCCGTGTCGGCCGCCGAGACCGGATCCCAGGACCTGCACCGGCGGGCCAGCATCGGGGTGGCGACGGTGTCCGCCGACCGCGCCCACGCCGTGCAGGTGCTCGACGCCGCCGAACGGCTGGTGGCCGCCCGCCCCGAAATCGAGCTGCTGTCCACGCGCCGCGGCCTGCACCGCAGCGACGACTAGGCGGGGCCCTAGCTCCCGAATGTGCGGATGGATACGCATCGCCCGAGAGGACGCGGATGAGAACGCACAGTCGGCGCGCCGGTGCTACCGCTGTTTGCGCCGCCGCGGCGTCGGTGCGACGACCCCGGGCGCCAGCCGACGCACCGACACCAAAAACGCCGTGTGGCCGCGCATGCTGTGCTGCGGGCGCACCGCCAACCCGACGACGTCCCAGCCGCGCTGCAACGTCTCCCAGGACCGCGGCTCGGTCCAGCACCGCTGCTCGCGCAGCGCCTCGACCACCTTCGACAGCTGGGTGACGGTGGCGACGTAGACCACCAGCACGCCGCCGGCGACCAGCACCCGCGCCACCGCGTCGAGCACCTCCCACGGCGCCAACATGTCCAGCACCACCCGGTCGATCGACCCGTCCGCCAGCTCGGTGTCGGCGACGTCGCCGATCAGCAGCCGCCAGTTGTCGGGGACCGCGCCGAAAAAGGTCTCCACATTGCGCCGGGCGTGCTCGGCGTGGTCGTCGCGCACGTCGTAGGAGATGACCTGCCCGCCCGGGCCGACCGCCCGCAGCAGCGAGCAGGTCAGCGCCCCGGAGCCGGCCCCGGCCTCCAGCACCCGGGCACCCGGGAAGATGTCGCCCTCGTGCACGATCTGGGCGGCGTCCTTGGGGTAGATCACCTGGGCGCCGCGCGGCATCGACATCACGTAGTCGACCAGCAGCGGGCGCAGCACCAGAAACGGATCACCGTTGGCGGCGGTGACGACGCTGCCTTCCGGCTGCCCGATCACCGCGTCGTGGGCGATCGCCCCGCGATGGGTGTGAAATTCCGCGCCGGGGGCCAGCAGCATCGTGTAGCGGCGGCCCTTGGCGTCGGTGAGCTGGACGCGGTCTCCCTCGCGGAACGGGCCGGTTGCTGACACAGCCGTCTAGCGTGCCAGCAGACCCGCCGGGATACGTGCGCGGGGTTGTCGGACCGGGCTCGTAGGCTGCCGGGTATGAGCGCGGAGGAGGCAGCCAAACCCACCCGGCCGGCGTTGTCGCCGTCGCGGGCGGCGGACTTCAAGCAGTGCCCGCTGCTGTACCGGTTCCGGGCCATCGATCGGTTGCCCGAGCCGCCGTCGACGGCCCAGCTGCGTGGTTCGGTGGTGCACGCCGCGCTGGAGCAGCTCTACGGCCTGCCCGCCGCCCAGCGCGACCCGGACACCGCCACGGCGCTGGTGACACCGGCCTGGCAGCAGGTGCTCGACGCCGACCCCGACCTGGCCGGGCTGCTGGACCCCGAGCAGCAGACCCAGCTGCTGGCGGAGGCCCGGGCGCTGCTGTCGGGCTACTACCGGCTGGAGGACCCGCGCCGGTTCGACCCGCAAAGCTGCGAGCAGCGTGTCGAGGTGGAGCTGGCCGACGGCACCCTGCTGCGCGGGTTCGTGGACCGCATCGACGTCGCCCCCACCGGGGAGCTGCGGGTGGTGGACTACAAGACCGGCAAGGCGCCGCCGGCCGCCCGGGCGCTGGCCGAGGCCAAGGCGCTGTTCCAGATGAAGTTCTACGCGGTGGCGCTGCTGCGGTCCCGCGGGGTGCTGCCCACCCGGTTGCGGCTGATCTATTTGGCCGACGGCCAACTGCTGGACTACTCCCCCGAGCACGACGAGCTGCTGCGGTTCGAGAAAACCCTCACCGCGATCTGGCGGGCGATCCGATCGGCCGGCGCCTCCGGCGATTTCCGGCCCAGCCCGTCGCGGCTGTGCGACTGGTGCGCCCATCAGGCGCTGTGCCCGGCGTTCGGGGGTACCCCGCCGCCGTATCCGGGTTGGCCCGCCGAGCCGGCCGCGTGAGCCGGTGCTTTTACCGTCGGCGGGCCGCCGACGGTGACGATCAGGTGTTCGACTCCACCGATTTCACCCGCAGCAATTGGGATCCGGCCATTCAGCACGGCTCGCCGCCGCTGGCGCTGCTGACCAAGGCGGTCCACGAGCTGGCCGACGCCGCGGGGCTGCGGATCGGTCGGCTGAGCCTGGACATTTTGGGCGCCATCCCGGTGGCGCCGGTCGCCGTCCGCGCCGAGGTGCTGCGACCCGGCAAGCGCATCGCGTTGCTGGCCGCGCAAATGCGCGGCCTCGATACCGACCGCCCGGTCGCGCGGCTCACGGCGTGGGCGTTGGCCACCAGTGACACCGGCGACGTCGCCGCGGACCGCTACCCCCGGCTGGTTGAGGGCCCCGCCGCGCCGCTGCCGGCGATGTTTTACGGCAAATCCGGTTACTTCGACGCGATCCGTTGGCGCCCGCAGCAGACGGAGCCGGGGTCCGCCGGGGTGTGGTGGGGCAGCCCGGTGGTCGACGTCGTCGGTGCCGAGGCGGACACACCGCTGCTCAAACTTGCCACCGTGGTGGACTCGGCCAACGGGGTCGGTGCGGTGTTGGATATGGACGCATTCACGTTCATGAACACCGACACCGTGGTGCACCTGCATCGGCTTCCGGTCGGCGCCGACTTCGGGGTGCGGGCCCGCGGCTCCATCGGTCCCGACGGCATCGGGGTGACCACCGCCGAACTGTTCGACCGCACCGGGTTCATCGGCACCAGCGCGCAGACGCTGCTGATCCAGCGGCGCGGCTGACCGCGGCCCGCTACAGCGGCGACATCTCTTGCAGCACGGTGGGAATCAACTCGCTGACGGTGGGATGGATGTGCATGGTGCGCGCCAAGGTGGTGTAGGGCGCCTTGGCCGACATCACGTCCAAGATGGCGTGGATGGCCTCGTCGCCGCCGACACCCAGGATCGCCGCGCCCAGGATCTCGTCGGTGTCGGCGTCCACCACGATCTTCATAAATCCTTGTGACTCACCCTTTTCCACCGCCCGGCCGACCCGGCTCATCGGCCGCGTGCCGACCAGTGCGCGACGCCGGGTGGCGCGCACCTGGTCCACCGTCATCCCGGCGCGGCCCAGCGGCGGGTCGATGTAGAGCGCGTAGGTGGTGATCCGGTCGCTGACGCGGCGCGGGTCGTCGTCGAGCAGGTTGGCCGCGACGATCTCGAAGTCGTTGTAGGAGGTGTGGGTGAACGCGCCCCGACCGTTGCAGTCCCCCATCGCCCAGATGTGCGCGATGTTGGTGCGGCACTGGTCGTCGACGGTGATGTAGCCGCGCGAATCGGTCTGCACGCCAGCATTTTCCAGGCCCAGGTCGTCGGTGTTGGGCCGTCGTCCCACCGCCAGCAGCAGGTGACTGCCCGCAATCGGCGCGGCGCCCGCCCGCGGGGTCACCTGGATGCCGTTGGCGCCGTGGGCGACCGAGATCTCGTCGGCGTCGACGACGATCTCGATGCCTTCGGCCTGCAGGATGTCGGTGATGGTGGCCGAGACGTCCTCGTCTTCGCGCCCGGCCAGCCGCCGCCCCTTCTCGACGACGGTCACTCGGGCGCCGAACCGGCGGTACATCTGCGCGAACTCCAGCGCGATGTAGCTGCCGCCGATGATGACGAGATGGTCGGGCACCGTGTCGAGTTCCAGGATCGACACATTGGTGAGGAAGTCGACGTCGGCCAACCCGGGAATGTCGGGCACCACCGCCCGGCCGCCGACGTTGAGGAAGATCCGGTCGGCGGCCAGCACCCGATCGTCGACCCGCAGCGTGTGCGGATCCTGGAACCGGGCGTGTCCGCGCACCACGGTGCAGCCGGCCATGCCGTCCAGCCACTGCTCGACGCCGCGGCGGTCGGCGGTCATGATGTCGTCTTTGCGGGCCTTGACCTTGGCCATGTCCACCCGGATCGGGCCGGTGCCCACCCCGTATTCCGCGCCGCGGCGGGCCAGTTGGGCGGCGTGCGCGCTGGCCACCAGCGTCTTGGTCGGGATGCAGCCGGTGTTGACGCAGGTCCCGCCGATCAGTTTGCGCTCCACCACCGCGACGGTGTGCCCGGCCGCGGTCAGCCGGCCCGCCAGCGGCGGGCCGGCCTGGCCGGCGCCCACCACGATGGCGTCGAAGCGCTGGGTCACACGATGGCCGTCAACGCGGCGATGCCGAAGCCGCCCAGAACCGCAACGGCGTCTTCAAGCAACGCGATCGACAGGTCGTGATCGTCGTTGGCGGCCACCAGGCGAGTCCGGGCCTCGTATCCGCCCAGCGTGCCCAGCGCCGCCCCCACCACGCCCGCACCCAACGCGGTCCAGGTGTAGCCCCAGGCGGTGCCGATCACCGCGCCCGCGAAGCCGCCCGCGATGACGCGGGCGATAAACGCCGCCGCGGTGGTGCGGCTCGGGATGCTGGGCAGCTTGTCGCCGACCAGTTCGACGACCGCCAGCAGGGTGAGCAAGGTGACCGTCACCGGATGGCCCAGCCACGACGCCCACGTCCCGTCCATGTTGATCCACTGCAGCAGGCTGGCCCAGGCCACCGCCGCCGGCGCGGTGAACGTCCGCAGCCCGGCAACCACGCCGATCAACAGGGCGAGCAGCAGCACGATGGCGTGCGTCACATTGACCTCCTCGGACCGCCCGACCACCGGACGCTAACACGGCGCGGTCAGCTACCGCCGGAGATCAAAACCGGCAGAACCGAATGTCGGAGGCCAGGATGGCTTTGGCGCCGACGGCGGCCAACTCGTCCATGATCGCGTTGACGTCGCGGCGCGGCACCAGCGCCCGCACCGCCACCCAGTCCGGGTCGGCCAGCGGCGCGATGGTCGGCGACTCCAGCCCCGGGGTGATCGCGGCGGCCTGGTCCAGCGCCGAGCGCGGGCAGTCGTAGTCCAGCATCAGATACTGCTGGCCGAACACCACGCCCTGCACCCGGGCGGCCAACTGGTCACCGATGGCCGTGGTGTGCGCGTCGCGGCCGTTGCGTTCGGCGCCTTCGATCAGCACCGCCTCCGAATCACACAGTGACTCACCGAAGGCCACCAGGTCGTGCAGTCGCAGGGTGCGGCCGGACCCGACGACGTCGGCGATGGCGTCGGCGACCCCGAGCTGCACCGAGATCTCCACCGCGCCGTCTAGCCGGATCACCGTGGCCTCAATCCCCTTGGCGGCCAAGTCCCGTCGCACCAGGTTCGGGTAGGCGGTGGCGATCCGCTTGCCGGCCAGGTCCGCGGTGGTCCAGTCCCGCCCGGCCGGGGCGGCGTAGCGGAAGCTCGACGACCCGAACCCCAACGCCAACCGTTCGGCCACCGGGGCTTCGGATTCGCGGGCCAGGTCGCGCCCGGTGATGCCGAAATCCAGTTCCCCGGAGCCGACGTAGATGGCGATGTCCTTGGGCCGCAAGAAGAAGAATTCGACCTTGTTGCCGGGGTCGATGACGGTGAGATCCTTGGCGTCGGTGCGCCGCCGATAGCCGGCCTCCGCGAGCATCTCGGCGGCCGATTCGCTCAACGCCCCCTTGTTGGGCACCGCGACCCGCAACATCGACATCACAGCTTCCGGTACACGTCGTGCAGGGTCAGCCCCCGCGCCAGCATCAACACTTGGGTCCAGTACAGCAGTTGGCTGATCTCTTCGGCCAGCGCCGCGTCCGGCTCGTGCTCGGCGGCCAGCCACACCTCGCCGGCCTCTTCGAGGATCTTCTTGCCCACCGCATGCACGCCGGCGTCCAGCGCCGCCACCGTCGCGCTGCCGGCCGGCCGGGTGCGGGCACGCTCACCGAGTTCGGCGAACAGCTCCTCGAAGGTCTTCACGGGCAGCGATTGTTTCATGCGTCGGGCAGCAAAGTCACGGCGGTTTGGCCGCTACCCGTGTTCGGGCATGTCCTCCAACGCCACGCCCTTGGTTTCGCGGACCCAGCGCCACACGAACAGCCACGATCCCATCGCGTTGGCCGTGTAGAAGCCGTACGCGAACGGCAGCGCGTCGCGCAGCGCCGGGAAGCTGGCCGCGATCACCCAGTTGGCCACCCATTGGGCGGCCACCGCCAGACCCAGCGCGGCCGCCCGGATGCGGTTGGGGAACATCTCGCCCAGCAGCACCCACAGGATCGGCCCCCACGACACCGCGAATGCGATCACGAAGACGTTCGCGGCGACCAGCGCGATCGGCCCGGACACCCCGACCAGGTGCGGTTTGCCGTCGAGCACCGGGGCGGTGGCGAAGGTCAGTGTCAGCGTCGCCAACATCGCCGCCATGCCCGCCGACCCGGCCAGCAGCAGCGGCCGCCGGCCCACCCGGTCGATCAGGCCGATGGCGACCACGGTGATCAGCACATTGACCGCCGCGGTGCTGACCGCGATCGCGAACGACGCGCCCTCGTCGAAACCGACCGCCTGCCAGAGCACCTTGGAGTAGAAGAAGATCACGTTGATGCCGACGAACTGCTGAAAGATGGCCAGTCCCAGGCCCACCCACACGATCGGGTACAGGCCGCCGGCGGGTCGCCGCAGGTCACGCCACGACGGCGGGGCTTCGTGGCGCAGCGTCTGGGCAATCCGCTCGACGGTGGCGTCCACGTTGGCCGCCCCGAACAGCCCGGCGATCACCCGGCGCGCCTCCGGAATCCGGTGCACCGCAATCAGATGCCGCGGTGATTCGGGGATGGTGCCGACCAGCACGCCGTACAGCAGCGCCGGCGCCACCTCCCCCAAAAACATCCACCGCCAGGCCGGCAGCCCCAGCCACAGCACCCCGCCGGAGCCGCCGGCCAGCTCGGCCAGCAGCCAGTCCACCACCAGGGCCGCCAGGATGCCGGACACGATGGCCAGCTGCTGCAAGGTGCCGAGTCGGCCGCGGATGTGCGGCGGTGAGATCTCGGCGATGTAGGCGGGGGTGACCACCGACGCCACCCCGATGCCGAGCCCCGCGACCAGGCGACACCCGATCAGCGGCCCGATCCCGGTCGCCAGGCCGGCGCCCAGGGCGCCGACCAGAAACAACGCCGCGGCCAGCATCATCGCCGCCCGCCGGCCGGCGCGGTCGGCGATCCACCCGGTGGTCAGCGCCCCGACCATTCCGCCCAGCAGTGACGCCGCCGCCGCGAAGCCCAGCAGCGCGTTGCCGACCCGGAACGCGTCTTGCACCGCCCCGACCGCGCTGTTGATCAGCGACACGTCGTAGCCGAAGATCAGCCCGCCCAGCGCGGCCACCGCCGCCACCCGCACCGCGGTGCGGGCCGACGGCGGGCCGCTGGTCACGCGGTGCGGTCGCCGATCCCGGTCAACTGGGCGTGAATATTCCGCAGGTCGGCGACGTCGAGGCCGGCCAGCGAGGCCACCCGGTGCCGGCGCGGGCCGTCGGGCACCGCAACCTGGTTGGGCACCACCAGGACCGGGCAGCCGGCGGCGTCGGCGGCCGCCGCGCCGGTCACCGAGTCCTCGATGGCCAGGCAGCACCGCGGTTCGACGGACAGCAGCGCCGCGGCGCGCCGGTACGGGTCCGGTGCCGGCTTGCCCCGGGGCACCTCGTCGCCGCACACCGACGCCGCGAAGTAGTGCCGGCCGATGCTGTCGAGGGCCCGCTCGGCCAGCGCCCGCGGCGTGTTGGTGACCAACGCCATCGGAACCGCCTGCGCGGTAAGCGCGTCGAGCAGCTCGCGGGCCCCGTCGCACCAGGGCAGCCCGGCGGCGAACAACTCCCCGGTGTAGCGGTGTAGCCAGTCCGCGGAGGCCGCCATCGCGGCCGGGTCGGGCTCGAGATCCAAGTCGGTGTAGACGATGCGCATGGTGTTCTCCGCGCAGCCGCCCACCGTCGCGGCCCGCACCTCGGGGGTGAGCACCCCACCCAGCCGGGCGTACAGCGCCTCCATCGAGACGTCCCACAGCGTTTCAGAGTCGACCAGGGTGCCGTCCATATCCCACAGCACCGCCGCGCACTCACCCAACAGAGCTCAGTCCTCCGGGTTGTAGGCGAGGTTGGAGGACAGCCAGCGCTCACCTTCGGCCAGCGTCCAGCCCTTGCGCTGCGCGTAGTCGGCGACCTGGTCCTGGGCCAGCCGGCCGACCACGAAATACTGCGACTGCGGGTGCGAGAAATACCAGCCGCTGACCGCGGCGCCGGGCCACATCGCCATCGAGTCGGTCAGCTCGATGCCGGTCCGCTCATGGACGTCCATCAACTCCCACAGTGTCGCCTTCTCGGTGTGCTCCGGGCAGGCCGGGTAGCCTGGGGCAGGGCGTATTCCCCGGTACTTCTCGGCGATGAGGGCCTCGTTGTCCAACTGCTCGTCGGGCTGGAATCCCCAGAACTCCTTGCGAACCCGCTGGTGCATCCGTTCGGCGAACGCCTCCGCCAGCCGGTCGGCGAGCGACTCCAGCAGGATCGCGCTGTAGTCGTCGAGGGCCGCCTTGAACTCGGTGATCTTTTCTCCGCTGCCGAGCCCCGCGGTGACGGCGAAGGCGCCGATGTAGTCCGCCAGACCCGTTTCTTTGGGGGCGATGTAGTCGCTCAGCGACCGGTTCGGGATGCCGGCCCGGTGCTCGCCCTGCTGGCGCAGGTGATGCAACGTGGTCCGCACCTCGGTGCGGGTGTCGTCGGTGTAGACCTCGATGTCTTCGATGCCCGAGCCGACCGCGTTGGCCGGGAAGAACCCGATCACCGCGTTGGCCGTCAGCCACTTCTCTTCGATCAGGGTGTCGAGCATCTGTTGGGCGTCGTCGTACAGCTTGCGGGCGGCCTCGCCGGTGGCCGGGTTGTTGAGGATGTCGGGGAAGCGGCCCTTCATCTCCCAGGCGTTGAAAAACGGCTGCCAGTCGATGAATTCGCGCAGCTCGGCGAGGTCATAGTCGAGGAACTCGCGTACGCCGAGGCCCGCGGCGGGTGCCGGCGGGGTGTAGCCGTCCCATTCGATCGGCGTCCGGTTGGCGCGGGCCTTCGCCAGCGTCAGCATCGGCCGCTCGTTCTTCTGGGCGTGCCGTTCGCGCAGCGACGCGTAGTCCTTCTCGGTGGCCTCCAGCAGCGGACCCCGCTGCTTGTCGTCGAGCAGCGCGGCGGCGACCGGAACGGAACGCGAGGCATCTTTGACCCAGACCACCGGACCGCTGCGACGCGGCGAGATCTTCACCGCCGTGTGGGCGCGTGAGGTGGTCGCACCACCGATCAGCAGCGGGATCTTCAGGCCTTCGCGTTCCATCGCGACGGCGAAGTTGACCATCTCATCCAGCGACGGGGTGATCAGGCCGGACAGCCCGATGATGTCGGCGTCGTGCTCGGCCGCCGCGGCCAAGATCTTCTCGGCGGGCACCATCACCCCGAGGTCGATCACTTCGAAGTTGTTGCACTGCAGGACGACCCCGACGATGTTCTTGCCGATGTCGTGGACGTCGCCCTTCACGGTCGCCATCACGATCGTGCCGTTGGTGTCCTTGCCGGCGGCTGCGCCCGACTCCTCCTTCTCCGCCTCGATGAACGGCAGCAGGTAGGCGACGGCCTTCTTCATCACCCGGGCCGACTTCACCACCTGGGGCAAAAACATCTTGCCGGCGCCGAACAGGTCACCGACGACGTTCATGCCGTCCATCAGCGGGCCCTCGATCACCTCGATCGGGCGGCCGCCCGCGGCGGCGATGTCGGCCCGCAGTTCCTCGGTGTCGGCGTCGACGTGGGCGTCGATGCCCTTGACCAACGCGTGCGTGATCCGCTCGCGGACCGGCAGGCTGCGCCACTCGGCCTCCGCCTGATCCTCGGACTTCTCCGAGGTGTTGAACCGTTCGGCGATCTCCAGCAGCCGCTCGGCGGCATCGGCGCGACGGTTCAGCACCACGTCCTCGATGCGGTCCCGCAGCTCGGGGTCGATGGAGTCGTAGGGCACCAGCGCACCGGCGTTGACGATGCCCATGTCCAGGCCGGCCTTGATGGCGTGGTACAGGAACACCGCGTGAATCGCCTCGCGGACCGGGTTGTTGCCCCGGAACGAGAACGACACGTTCGAGATCCCGCCGGAGATGTGCACCCCGGGCAGATTCGCCTTGATCCAGGCGCAGGCCTCGATGAAGTCGATCCCGTAGGTGGCGTGCTCCTCGATCCCGGTCGCCAGCGCGAAGCAGTTCGGGTCGAAGATGATGTCCTCGGGCGGGAAGCCGACCTGCTCGGTCAGGATCCGGTAGGCGCGCCCACAGATCTCCTTGCGGCGCTCCAGGTTGTCGGCCTGACCCTGCTCGTCGAAGGCCATCACGACGACCGCGGCGCCGTATTTGCGGCACAGCCGGGCCTCGCGGACGAACTTCTCCTCGCCCTCCTTCATGGAGATCGAGTTGACGATCGGCTTGCCCTGCACGTTCTTCAGGCCGGCCTCGATCACCTCCCATTTGGAGGAGTCGATCATCACCGGGATGCGGCTGATGTCCGGTTCGGCCGCGATCAGTTTGGTGAACCGGTCCATCGCGGCGACGCCGTCGATCATGCCCTCGTCCATGTTGATGTCGATGACCTGCGCACCGACCTCGACCTGCTGCAGCGCCACCGACAGCGCGGTGTCGTAGTCCTCGGCCTTGATCAGGTTGCGGAACCGGGCGGAGCCGGTGATGTTGGTGCGTTCACCGATGTTCACGAACAGCGAGTCGTCGGTGATGTTGAGCGGTTCCAGGCCCGACAGCCGGGTGGCCACCTCGATCGTCGGCAGCTCGCGTGGCGGTTTGCCCTCGACGACCTTGGCGATCTCGGCGATGTGCGGCGGCGCCGTTCCGCAGCACCCCCCGACGATGTTGACCAGGCCGGCGTCGGCGAAGTCGGCGATGTAGCCGGCCTGCCGCTCCGGGGTCTCGTCGTACTCGCCGAAGGCGTTGGGCAGGCCGGCGTTCGGGTAGCAGGAGATGTAGGTGTCCGCGATCCGCGCCATCTCGGCGATGTAGGGCCGCATCTCGGGTGCGCCCAGGGCGCAGTTGAGGCCCACCGCGATCGGCTTGGCGTGCCGGATCGAGTTCCAGAACGCCTCGGTGACCTGACCCGACAACGTGCGCCCGGACGCATCGGTGATGGTGCCGGAGATGATGACCGGCCAGCGGCGTCCGCGGTCCTCGAACAGCGTCTCGACGGCGAACACCGCCGCCTTGGCGTTCAGCGAGTCGAAGATCGTCTCGATGAGGATGATGTCGGCGCCCCCGTCGACCAGGCCGTTGGCGGCTTCGAGGTAGGCGGCGACCAGCTGGTCGTAGGAGACGTTGCGCGCGCCGGGGTCGTTGACGTCCGGCGAAATCGACGCCGTCCGCGTCGTCGGCCCGATGGTGCCGGCGACGTACCGGGGTTTTTCCGGGGTGCCGTACTCGTCGGCCGCGGTGCGGGCCAGGGCGGCGCCGACGTAGTTGAGTTCGTAGGCGAGGTCGCCCATGTCGTAGTCGGAGAGCGAGATCGCGTTCGCGTTGAACGTGTTGGTCTCCAGGATGTCGGCGCCCGCCTCGAGGTACTCGCGGTGGATCCCGTCGATGATCTGCGGCTGCGTCAAGTTGAGCAGGTCGTTGTTGCCCTGCAGCGCGGTCGGCCACTCGGTGAACCGGTCGCCGCGGTAGCCGGCCTCGTCCGGCCGGTCCCGCTGGATCGCCGTGCCCATCGCGCCGTCGATCACGACGATCCGCCGGCGCAGCGCAGCCGTCAGTTCCGCGGTGCAGTCGGGCCGGATGTTGGGCGCGAAAGTATTCGATTCAACGGCGTTCACGCGGGCTCCCTCCGTGGCGGAAGGCGTCCTTAACTCCGTCGAGCGTGGCGGCTACCAGCAGGGCCGGTGAACCGTTGCAACGCCTCTCGACCATGGCAAGTCTACGTGGTCGCCCAGGGTCGGGACGAATGCCCCAACGGACACACCGACTCAGCCGGTGCGGTAGAGCCCGCGATCTTTGCGCACGCCGTACGCTGATTCTGTGACCCGACCGTCCGAAGGCCCCGTGCTGCCCGAACTGCACAACGCCATCGTGGTGGCGGCCTTCGAAGGCTGGAACGATGCCGGCGACGCGGCCAGCGACGCGGTGGAGCACCTGGATTCGATTTGGGAGGCCGATCCGCTGGTCGAGATCGACGACGAGGCCTACTACGACTACCAGGTGAATCGGCCGGTGATCCGGCAGATCGACGGGGTCACCCGGGAACTGGTGTGGCCGTCGATGCGCATCTCCTATTGCCGCCCGCCCGGCGCCGACCGCGACGTGGTGCTGATGCATGGGGTGGAGCCGAATATGCGCTGGCGCACGTTTTGCGCCGAGCTGCTGAACATCATCGAGAAGCTCAACGTCCAGACGGTGGTCATCTTGGGGGCGTTGCTGGCCGACACGCCGCACACCCGGCCGGTGCCGGTGTCCGGGGCGGCCTACTCCCCCGAGTCGGCGCACCATTTCGGGCTGACCGAAACCCGCTACGAGGGCCCCACCGGCATCACCGGGGTGTTTCAGGACGCCTGCGTGGCGGCCGGGATCCCGGCGGTGACGTTCTGGGCGGCGGTGCCGCACTACGTGTCGCAGCCGCCGAACCCCAAGGCCACGGTGGCGCTGCTGCGCCGCGTCGAGGACGTGCTCGACGTCGAGGTGCCGCTGGCCGACCTGCCGGCCCAGGCCGAGGAGTGGGAGCAGGCGGTGTCGGAGATGACCGCCGAGGACGAGGAGGTCGCCGAGTATGTGGCCTCCCTGGAGGAGCGCGGCGACGCCGAGGTCGACATGCATGAGGCGTTGGGCAAGGTCGACGGCGACGCGCTGGCCGCCGAGTTCGAACGCTACCTGCGGCGCCGTCGGCGCTGAGTCTGCGTTTTCGCTTTCGCGGCGCCGACCTACCGCGCGAGCGTGCGCAGAATGCCAGCGGCGACGGCGTGCCACCGTACAACTGCGCACGCTCGTCGGGGTGGGGTGCGGCGCTACTGGTCGATCGCCGCGGTGTGGGCGCTGGTGGAGCGGCCCAGCGCGGCGACTTCGGCGTCCATCCGGGGCAGCAGGTCGGGCACGAACCGGCGCACCGGGGACTCCCCCAGCCGGGTGGACAGGATCGGTTTGAGCCACCGCAGCGCGCCGACCCAGCTGGGGCTGTTGATCCGCCGTTTGCGGCCCTCGATGCCGGCGACGAACGCCCGGGCGCAGTGCTCCACCGAGGTGGTGCGGCTCAGCGGATACGGCAGTTTGGCCAGCATCTCGGTGAACGTGGACAGGTCGGCCTTGGTGTCTTGCACCATCGCCGTGTCGATCCAGGACATGTGCGCGGACCCGACGTCGACGCCGTGGTGGGCGACCTCGAGCCGCAGCGCGTTGGCGAAGTGCTCGACCGCGGCCTTGGACGCGTTGTAGGGCGCCAGGCCGGGCGCGGCGGCGTAGGCGGCCAGCGACGACACGATCAGCACGTAGCCGCGGCGGTCGATCAAGGCCGGCAGCGCGGCCCGCACGGTGTGGAACACGCCGAGCACGTTGACCTCGATCAGCCGTCGAAACGCGGCCGGGTCCACCTGCAGCACCGACCCGTAGCTGGCGATCCCGGCGTTGGCCAGTACCACGTCGATGCCGCCGAAGCGCTGCACGGCCTGCGCGGCGGCGGCCTGCATCGCCGCCAGGTCGCGCACGTCGGCGACCACGGTGAGCACCCGGTCCTCGCCCAGCTCGGCGGCCAGGGCGTCCAGCTGCGCCCGGTCCAGATCGGTCAGCACCAGCCGGGCGCCCTTGGCGTGCAGGCGGCGGGCCACCGCCGCGCCGATGCCACCGGCGCCGCCGGTGATGAAGACCACACGCGAGTCAACAGACGTCATAGCCGCCGAAGGTACCTGGTTTCCGGCGAGCGTGCGCAAACCCGGAAATGGGCGCGGCGTGGCGGCCGGGGACACGCACCCTCGGGGGAAAGGTGCCCCTACAGCGCCACGCCGAGCAGCGCGTCGACGGCGGCGGCCACCTGGGCCGGCGCGGCGGCGTCGTGGCCGCCGTAGTCCAGCGCGTCGGTGGCCCAACCATCCAGGGCGGCAAGCGCTTTGGGGGTGTCCAGGTCGTCGGCCAGGTAGCGGCGCACCCGGGCGATCACGTCGGCGGCGTCCGGCCCGGCGGGCAGCGCGGTGGCGCTGCGCCACCGGTGCAGCCGGCTGGTGGCGGCGTCGAGCACCTCGGCGCTCCAGGACCGGTCGGCGCGGTAATGCCCGGCCAGCAGACCCAGCCGGATCGCGGCCGGTTGCACCCCGTCGGCGCGCAGCGCCGACACCAGCACCAGGTTGCCGCGGCTCTTGGACATCTTGTGGCCGTCCCAGCCGATCATGCCGGCGTGCACATAGTGACGGGCGAAGCGCCGCTCCCCGGTGACCGCTTCGGCGTGCGCGGCGGAAAACTCGTGGTGCGGGAAGACCAGGTCGGTGCCGCCGCCCTGGATGTCCAGGCCGGTGCCGATCCGGCTCAACGCGATCGCCGCGCATTCCACGTGCCAGCCGGGCCGGCCGGGCCCGAACGGCGACGGCCAGCTCGGTTCCCCGGGCCGGGCGGCCCGCCACATCAGCGCGTCGAGCCGGTCGGTTTTGCCGGCGCGGTCCGGGTCGCCGCCGCGTTCGGCGAACAACGCCAGCATGGTGTCGCGGTCATAGCCGGATTCGTAGCCGAACTGCGCGGTGGCGTCGGCGCGGAAGTAGACGTCGGGGTATTGGCCGTCGATGACGTAGGCGGCGCCGGACGCCAGCATTTTCTCGACGAGCTCGACGACTTCCGCGATGGCCTCGGTCGCCGCCACGTAGTCGTGCGGCGGCAACACCCGCAACGCGGCCATGTCCTCGCCGAACAACGCGACCTGATCGGACGCCAGCTCCCGCCAGTCGACCCCGTCGCGGTCGGCCCGCTCGAACAACGGGTCGTCGATGTCGGTGATGTTTTGCACGTAGCGCACGTGGTGCCCGGCGTCCAGCCAGACCCGGTGGATCAGGTCGAACGCCAGGTAGGTGGCGGCGTGCCCCAGGTGGGTGGCGTCATAGGGGGTGATACCGCAGACGTACATGGTGGCGGTGGGTCCCGGTGCGACCGGGCGGATCTGGCGGTCGGCGCTGTCGTACAAGCGCAGCGCCGGACCCTGTCCGGCCAGTTCCGGAACGGGGGCCGCCGACCACGAATGCATACCGTCGAGGGTAAGCGGGCCGAGGATGCGGGCCGTCAACGGCCCGAGCGGGAGGCACGCACTCGAGCTAAACCGTGCCCGTCAGTACAGTGCCTGCCGGATCGCCGCCAGCAGCGGCGCGGCCACCTCGCGGCGGCACATCAGCAGGTCGGGCAGGTACGGGTCGGGCTGGTTGTAGCGCAGCGGCGACCCGTCGAGCCGCGAGGCGTGCAGCCCGGCGGCCAGCACCACCCCGGCCGGGGCGGCCGAGTCCCATTCCCACTGCCCGCCGGCGTGCAGGTAGGCGTCGACGTGACCGGCCACCACCGCCATCGCCTTGGCCCCGGCCGACCCGATCGGCACCGGCTCGATCGCCATGAGGTGCTGCATACGGCGCACGATGGCCGGGGTGCGGGTGGCGCTGACCGCCACCCGCACCGGGTCGGACGCCGCGGCCCGCGCCGCGGGGTCGGTCACCGTGTCGGTGCGGTACACGATGTTGCCGCGGGCCGGCAGCGACACCGCCGCGTCGGTGATCGCGCCGTGGCCGTCGCCGTCGCGCTGCCACAGCGCGATGTGCACGGCCCAGTCCGAGCGTCCTTGGGTGGAGAATTCGCGGGTGCCGTCCAGCGGGTCGACGATCCACACCCGGTCGGCCCGCAGCCGGGCCAAATCGTCGTCGGCTTCCTCGCTGAGCACCGCGTCGTGCGGGCGGGCCTGCTGCAGGCGCTGCAGGATCAACGCGTTGGCGCGGCGGTCGCCAGCGTCGCCGAGCATCCACGGGTAGTCGAACCCCACCTCGTCGCGCACCGCCAGCAGCAGCTTGCCGGCGTCGACGGCCAGCTCGGCGGCCAACGCCGCGTCGGTCAACGTCACGGTTGGCAGTATCCCCGAGGCGGACCGAGGTCGGGTGGCGAGGCCGCGCCGAGATCGACGTTAGCGGGTAAAACCTCGAGTGGCTGTCACGCTAACGTCGATCTCGGCGAGCCAAATAGCAGGCGGGCGGCTAGAACGCCGGCCAGGGAATCGGGCGGCGGCGGTCCGGGCTGGGCATCACCGGGGTGTCCAGCAGCGCCCGGGCCCGCTGCCGCAGCGCCGCGATCTCGACGGCGGTCAGGTGCGGCCGCAACGCCTCGGCCAACGAACCGGCCAGCGCCTCGGCCAGCCCGGCCACCGCCTCCAGGGTGTCGTCGTCGACGGGTTTGCCGGCCCAGCCCCACAGCACGGTGCGCAACTTGTCCTCGACGTGCAGGCACACCCCGTGGTCGACGCCGTACACGCCGCCGTCCACCCCGTGCAGCACATGCCCGCCCTTGCGGTCGGCGTTGTTGACCAGCACGTCGAACACCGCCATCCGCCGCAGCCGGGGGTCGTCGGCGTGGATCAAGGTGACCGGCGCACCGGCGTAGTCGTAGGCCTGCAGCACCGGCAGATACCCGGCCGGCAGCTTGCCGGCCGGCACCAGGTCCACCAGGTCGGGCCCCGGCCGGGCCGCGGACTCGTCGGCGTCCACCGCGTCGCCGGGCTGATCGATCCACAGCTGCAGCATCCCGTCCCCGGCGGGCCCGTCGCGAATGATGGTGTAGGGCACAATGTTCCAGCCCAGCTGCACCGACACCAGGTAGGCGGCCCGTTCCCGGCCGGCCAGCGTGCCGTCCGGGAAGTCCCACAGCGGCTGCTCGCCGGCGACCGGCTTGTACACGCAGTGCACCCGGTGCTCGTCCAGCGTCGCCTCACACAGGAAGGTGGCGTTGCTCGCCGACCGGATGCGCCCGAGGACGGTCAGCTCGCCGCACCGCAACGCCTCCCGCTCACCGGTCACGAGTCGGCGTCGTCGTCCGGCCCGAGGAACGCGCCGCGCCGGTAGCCGTTGGTGCGCACACACAGGTGCCCGTCGGGGTCCAGCGGTTCATCGCACAGCGGGCACGGCGGGCGGCCCGCCGAGATGACGCGGTTGGACCGGGTGGCGAACTGGCGCGCCGACTCCGGGGTGAGGAACACCCGCACCGCGTCCGGGCCCTCCTCGGTGTCGTCGAGCACCACCGAGGCGTCGAATTCGCTGTCGGTGACCGCCAGCAACTCCACCACCACGGTTTGGGCCTCCGAATCCCAGCCCAAGCCCATGGTGCCGACCCGGAATTCGGCGTCGACCGGGGTGATCAGCGGGTTGAGGTCCTCGACCTCGGCGGGCTCCGGCGGGACCGGGGTGCCGAACCGGCGATTGACCTCCAGCAGCAGCGCACCGATCCGCTCGGCGAGCACCGCGACCTGCTGTTTTTCCAGCACCACCGACACCACCCGGGTGTCGTGCACGGCCTGCAGGTAAAAGGTGCGGTTGCCGGGCTGGCCGACGGTCCCGGCGACGAACCGGTCGGGGGTACGGAAGACGTGGATCGCGCGAGCCATGGCATCTCCAAAATACCGGCAGTTGCCGCCGGGTCGTAAATTCTCGGCACCCGCCGTCGGTCAAGGTCAGTCGGTGGACCCGCCCACCACCGCGTCGCCGGTCGGCGGCGGCGCGGTCAGGCCGGCCGCTAACCGCGCGCCGGTGTGGTTGACGTGCACGACGAACGGGCGCAGCTCGGTGTAGCGGATCACGCTGATCGACGCCGGGTCGGCGGTGACCCGCTGGAAGCTGTCCAGGTGGGTGCCCAGCGCGTCGGCGACCACCGCCTTGATCACGTCGCCGTGGGTGCAGGCCAGCCACAGCGCGTCGCCGCCGTGTTGCTCGGTCAGCCGCCGGTCGTGGTCGCGGATCGCGGCCACCGCCCGGGCCTGCACCTGCGCCAGCCCCTCCCCGCCGGGAAACACCGCCGCGCTGGGATGGGCCTGCACGACCTTCCACAACGGCTCGTTGACCAGCTCGGCGATCTTGCGGCCGGTCCAGTCGCCGTAGTCCACCTCGGCGAGGCGGTCGTCGATGACCGGCGCCAGCTCCAGCGCGGCGGCCAGCGGTTCCACCGTGCGCCGGCACCGCAGCAGCGGCGAGCACACCACGGCCGCCAGCGGCAGGCCAGCGAGCCGCTCCACCAGCTCGGCGGCCTGGGTGCGGCCCTTATCGTCGAGGTCGACGCCGTCCGACCGCCCGGCCAGCACCCCCGCGGTGTTGGAGGTGGACCGGCCGTGCCGCACCAACAGGACGGTCATACCGGGCTCACCGCCCCGGTGGCCAGCAGCGCCAGCACCGCCGCGCCGGCCAGCACCCGGTAGCCGACGAACCAGTACATGTTGTGCCGCAGCAAAAACCGCAGGAACCAGGCCACCGCGGCGAACCCGACCACGAACGCGATCAGGGTGGCCACCAGCAGCTGCGGCCCGGTGGCGCTCATCCCCTCGCTGACCGGGTGAAACGCGTCGGGCAGCGAGAACAGCCCGGAGGCGAACACCGCCGGGATGGCCAGCAGGAACCCGAACCGGGCCGCCAGTTCCCGGTCCAGCCCGAGAAACAGCCCGGCGCTGATGGTCGCCCCGGACCGCGACACCCCGGGCACCAGGGCCAGGGTTTGGGCCAGCCCCACCACGATGGCGTCGCGGTAGGTCAACTGCTCGACGTGGCGGGTTTGCCGGCCCAGGTATTCGGCGGCGGCGATCACCGCGGCGAACACCACCAGCGCGGTGGCCACCACCCACAGATTGCGCACCCCGGACCGGATCTGGTCTTTGCACAGCAGACCCAGCACGCAGATCGGGATGGTGCCGATGATGACGTACCAGCCCAGCCGGTAGTCGGCGTCGCGGTGCGCCTTGACCGCCAGACCGTTGAACCAGGCCTTGACGATGCGGACGATGTCGCGGGCGAAGTACACCAGCACGGCGACCTCGGTGCCCAGCTGGGTGACCGCGGTGAACGAGGCGCCGGCGTCGTCGTGAAACCACAGCCGCGACACCAACGCCAGATGCCCCGACGAGGACACCGGCAGGAATTCGGTCAACCCCTGCACCACCGCTAACACCACAACCTGTAACCAAGACATCGGGGGGGCGGCTGACACGACGACGACCGTACCGTGTGCGCATCGCAGCGTGGGACTGGTGTCGGCGCGTCGCGCGCCGCACACTGGAACCCACCGACTCACCGATCACGCCGAACCCGGGGACCGCGCGAGCCGTATTACCTTCCGGAAGGTTGGTGATGGACGTTCCGGAAACCGGCGCCATGCGGCTGCTGTATGACCAACACGCGGCAGCGCTATGGCGTTATGCGTTCCGGCTGACCGGCGACCGGTCCCGCGCCGAAGACGTGGTGCAGGAGACGCTGCTGCGGGCCTGGCAGCATCCCGAGGTGGTCGACGACATCGCCCGCTCGGCGCGCGCCTGGCTGTTCACCGTCGCGCGCAACCTCGTCATCGACGAAAGCCGCAGCGCCCGCTTCCGCTCCGAGAATCGCTCGCCCACCCCGGAGCGCCCCGGTCCCGACGAGGACGCCCCGGCGCTGGACCGGATGCTGGTGTCCGACGCGCTGGCGCAGCTGTCCGCCGAGCATCGGGCCGTGGTGCGGCGCTCCTACTATCAGGGCTGGAGCACCGCCCAGATCGCCGCCGACCTGGGCATCGCCGAGGGCACCGTGAAATCCCGGTTGCACTACGCGCTGCGCGCGCTGCGCCAAACACTGCAGGAGATGGGGGTGGTGAGCCGATGACGCCCACACCTCACCTCGGGGTGTCCCGCAACGGCGACGGTCACCCCTACGCGACCTGGGATGCCGCCTACGTGCTGGGGTCGTTGTCGGCCGCGGACCGCCACGAATTCGAGGGGCACCTGGACCGGTGTCCCGCCTGCCGGCGTGCGGTCACCGAACTGGCCGACCTGCCCGCGGCGCTGGCGCTGCTGGCACCCGATGAGGTCGCGACCCTCGACACCAACGGCCACCCGGTGGCGGCGCCGGCGGTTCTGCTGGCCGCGGTGTCGGGCAACGGATCCCCGCTCGGCTCGGCGCAGCCGGTGGAGACCGTCTTCCCGTTCTTCCGGACCGGGAATTACGCGCCGGTGCCCGACGAACTGACCACCTTCGATCTGCCGGTGGACGGCGCCATCCCGGCCGAGCTGACCGGCTGGTATTTGCGCAACGGGCCGAACCCGCGGGTGGCCCGCGGGCATTGGTGCGTCGGCGACGGGATGGTGCACGGGATCCGGTTGGAAAACGGCCGCGCCGCCTGGTACCGCAACCGCTGGGTGCGCACCGAAAGCTTCGAGCACCCGGTGCCGGTGTACGGCGCCGACGGCAGCCGCAACCTGCGGTCCAGCCTGGCCAACACCCACGTGGTGCGGCACGCCGGCAAAACCCTGGCGCTGATGGAAACGTCGCTGCCCTACCAGATCGGCACCGAGCTGGAAACGTTGGGCGCCTACGATTTCGGCGGCAAACTGGCCGACGCGATGAACGCCCACCCCAAGATCTGCCCGACCACCGGCGAGCTGCACTTCTTCGGGTACGGCTCCCTGGTGGCACCGCACGTCACCTACCATCGCGCCAACGCCGACGGCGAGCTGATCATCAGCCGCCCGATCGACGTGGCGGCGCTGACCTTGATGCACGACTTCGCGTTGACCGCCGAGCACGTCGTGTTCTTGGACCTGCCGCTGCTGTTCGACCTGGACCTCGCGCTGGCCATGGGCGAGCACCCGGATGTGCCCTACCGCTGGAACGACGGCTACGGCGCCCGGCTGGGGGTGCTGCGCCGCGACGACCCGTACGGTGAGATGCGCTGGTTCGACGTCGACCCGTGCTACGTGTTTCATCTGGCGAACGCCTACGACGGCCCCGACGGTAAATCCATTGTGCTGCAGGTGATCCGCTACCCGGAGTTGTGGCGTGACGACCGGACGTTCGACACCGACGCGACGCTGTGGCGCTGGAGCATCGACCTGCGGACCGGTACCGTCGAACAGACCCAGCTCGACGACCGCGCGGTGGAGTTCCCGCGGATCGACGACCGGCGATCCGGTCGCCCGGCCCGCTACGCCGTCGCCGTCGGCACCCACGGTTTGGTCCGCTACGACCTGCAGCGCGGCACCGCCGACGAACACCGGTTCGGCGGCGCCGGCCCGCCCGGGGCCGTCGACGAGGCGATCTTCGTGCCGGCCGGCGGGCCGGTCGACGACGAGGCGGCCGGCTGGTATTTGAGCTACGTCTACGACCCGGCCCGGGACGGCAGCGACCTGGTGATCATCGACGCCGCCGATTTCGGGGGCGAACCGGTGGCCCGGGTGCGGATGCCGCGGCGGGTGCCGCACGGGTTCCACGGGAACTGGATCACGGACTGACCGCGCCGCGGTGAACCGGCCGCGGTGGCCAATCGTGTCATCTGCGGGAGGTGAACCAGATGCCCACGGTCACCGGCACGGTAGCCCCGCACGACAGCCTGCTGAAGGCGCTCTACGACGAGCACGGCGCCGCGCTGTGGCGGTACGCCCTGCGGTTGACCGGCGACCGGTCCCGCGCCGAGGACATCGTTCAGGAAACCCTGCTGCGGGCCTGGAAACATCCGGAGGTCGCCGGGGCCACCGCCCGCGCCTGGCTGTTCACCGTCGCCCGCCACCTGGTCATCGACCACAGCCGCAGCGCACGGGTGCGCAACGAGGTCGGTTCGCTGGAGGACACCCCCGAGCCGGCCGGGCCCGACGAGGTCAACGCCACGCTGGATCGGATGTTGATCGCCGACGCGCTAACCCGGCTGTCGGCCGACCACCGCGCGGTGATCTGCCGGTCGTACTACCGGGGCTGGAGCACCGCCCGGATCGCCGACGATCTCGGGATCGCCGAGGGCACCGTGAAATCGCGGCTGCACTACGCGGTGCGGGCGCTGCGGCTGGCTCTGCAGGAAATGGGGGTGACCCGATGAGGCTTGGTCACAAATACGAGACGTGGGACGCCGCCTACGTGCTGGGGTCGCTGTCGGCGACCGACCGGCGCGAGTTCGAAGCCCACCTGGGCAGCTGTGCGACCTGCCGCGCGGCGGTCACCGACCTCAGCGGCGTGCCCGCGCTGCTCTCGCAGCTCGACCGGGACGTGGTGGCCTCCATCGAGGAGGTCAGCGACACCGAGGTACCGCCGGCGCACCTGCGCACGTCGCTGCTGGCGGCGGCCCGCTCGCGTCGGCATCGGCTGCACCTGACCTGGGTGGGCAGCGCCGTCGCGGCGGCGGCGGTGGCCGTCGCGGTGTTCGTCGGCGGCCACTCGGTGCCGTCCGCACCGGCGCCGCAGACCAGTGTCGCGGCACTGCCGATGGCCCAGGTGCACACCGCGCTGCTGGCCTCCACCGTGTCGCTGAGCGACCAGGGCTGGGGGACGCTGATCGAGCTGCGCTGCGTGTGCCTGGCCGCGGCCAACGCCCCGCACGACACGCTGGCGATGGTGGTGGTGGGCCGCGACGGCAGCCGCAGCCGGCTGGCGAGCTGGGTCGCCCACCCCGGACACACCGCCACCCCGTCGGGCAGCACGTCGCTGCCGGTCGAGCGGATCGCGTCGGTACAGGTGGTCTCCGCCGACAGCGGCCAGGTGCTGTTGCAGCGCAGCCTGTGACCCGCTCAGCGGGCCAGGGTGCGGACCACGCCGCCGAACACCCCGGGCAGCGCCGCGCAGGCCGGCACGACGGCGCCCCGGGCGGCGCGCGGGGCGCTGGCCAACACCAGCGCCCGGGTCAGCAGCCGGTAGGAGCGGGTGATCCGGCACCAGGCCCGCTCGTAGCACCCGGGGGTGTCCTCGACGATCGCGTCCACGGCGGCGCCGGCTTGTTTGACGGCCAGGCTGATGCCCTCGCCGGTCAACGCGTCCTCGTAGCCGGCGGCGTCGCCGACCAGCAGCACCCGGCCAGCGACCCGGCGGGCCACCACCTGGCGCAGCGGCCCGCAGCCGCGGGCCCGGGCGCGGTCGCGGCCCTGCAGGTGCTGCGCCAGCGACGGGAACCAGTCCAGGTCGGGGCGGTGCCGGGACAGGATCGCCACCCCCACCAGGTCGGCTTGCACCGGCGTCACATACGCCTCGCCCCACCGCGACCAGTGCACCTCGACGAACTCCGACCACGCCGGCACCGTGTAGTGCCAGCGCACCCCGTAGCGCCGCGGCGTGCCGGCGACCGCCGGGATCCCCACCGCGCGGCGCACCGCGGAATGCAGGCCGTCGGCGCCGATCAACCAGCGCGCCCGGATCCCGGCCGCGGCCACCCCGCACCCGTCCTGCTCGACCCGGCCGACCCGCGCGGCGATCCATTGGGTGCCTTGCTCTTTGGCGCGCAAGGTGAGCGCGGCGTGCAACGTGGTGCGGCGCACCCCCCGCCCGCACCGGTCGCCGAATGGCGCCTGCGCCCGCTGCCGCTCCCCGACGTAGGCGATGCCCGCCAACGGCATCCCGGCCGGGTCCACCCCCAGCGCGGCCAGCGCCGCCACCCCGCCGGGCATCAGGCCTTCGCCGCACGCCTTGTCGATCGGATCGGTCCGCGGTTCGGCGACGATCACCGAAAGCCCCTGCCGGCGTGCGTATAACGCGGCGGCCAGCCCGCCGGGCCCGCCGCCGGCGACCAGCAGGTCGGCGTCGTAGGTTGTCATGCGTATCCCAGCGCGGCGTTTTCGGCCCGCAGTCGCACGGTCAGCACCGCGGCGTTGGCCACCGCGAACCCGGCCGCGGTCAGCCAGGCGGTGTGCACCAGGGGCAGCGCCAGCCCCTCGGCCGTCACCGCCACATAGTTGGGGTGGTGCAGCCACCGGTAGGGGCCGCGGTGCACCAGCGGGGCCCGCGGCAGCACGATCACCCGGGTGTTCCACCGCCGGCCCAGGGTGGCGATGCACCACCAGCGCAGCGCCTGGGCGACCGCCACCACCGCCAGCATCGGCCAGCCCAGCCGCGGGATGAACCCGCGGTGGGCCGCGGCCACCTCGATCAGGCAGCCGGCCAACAACCCGGCGTGCACGGCCACCAGCACCGGGTAGTGGCCGCGGCCGACCTCCACGCCGCCGTGGGCGAACGCCCACCGCGCGTTGCGGCGCGCCACCCACAGCTCGGCCAGCCGTTCCAGGCCGACCGCGACGAGCAGCAGCGGGTACATCGGCTACCAGCGCAGCAGCACGAGTTCGGAGCAAAACGCCGGACCCATCGCGATCATCACCCCGAGGGATCCGCGCGGCGGCGGGTCGGCCAGGGTGCCGCGCAGCACGTCGAGCACCGACACCGAGGACAAGTTGCCGTTGTCGCGTAACGATTTTCGGGTGGCATCCAGCGCGTCGTCGGGCAGGTCCAGGCCGTTCTCGACGGCCTCGATCACCCGCGGACCGCCCGGATGGCAGATCCAGCGGTCGACGTCGGCGGTGACCAGGTCGTGGTCGGCCAAAAATTCGCGGACGTCTTCGCCGAGATATTTTTCGGCGACGGTCGCCACGTCGGCGGACAGGATGATCCGGAACCCGTCGCTGCCGATGTGCCAGCCCATCACGTCCTCGGTGTCCGGATACAGGTGGCTGCGGGTGGCCAGCAGCGTCGGCCCGGCCCCGGCGCGGTCGGCGCCGGTGGCGACCACCGCCGCGGCGCCGTCACCGAACAGGCTGGACGCCACCAAGTTCGCGACCGAATGGTCGTCGCGCTGCATGGTCAACGAGCACAGTTCCACCGCGAGCAGCACCGCGACGTGGCCGGGAAAGGCGCGCAGGTAGTCATACATGCGGGCCACGCCGGCGGCGCCGGCGACACAGCCCAGGCCGAACAGCGGCACCCGTTTGACGTCGGGGCGCAGCCCGATCCGGGTCGCCAGCCGTGCCTCCAGGGTGGGCACCGCCAGCCCGGTCACCGTGGTGGAGAACACGATGTCGACCTCGGCCGGGGCGATCCCGGCCTCGTCCAGTGCCGAGGTCAGCGCCCGCTCCCCCAGTTCGAGCGCCACCTCCAGGTAGGCGTCGTTGGCTTCGGTGAAGCCGCGCAACTCGCCGTACCGCCAAAGCGGCAGCGCCAGTTGGCGGGACGCCACACCGCTGGTGGCGGCGAAACGCCGAAACTCGGGCCCGGCGAAGCCGGCCAGCGCCGCCGCCGTTTCGTCTTGGCTGTATCGGTGCGGCGGCAGCGCGACGGCTGCGGCGGCGATGGCAGGCGAGGTAGTCACATTGGGGGGTACGGCATTGCCGGCTCACCAGTTCACCTTTCGGGCCGAATTCGCCGTGACCGCGCACCGAATGAACGATGCGGCCGCCAAATTCGTAAGTACCAAAAAGGGCGTGGTTGCCCCGCCGCCGATCGCCGGAAGGACCCGTATGTTGCCGCGGATCGCCCGCATGGCGTTGATCGCACCGCGGCGGGTGATCGCTGCCGCCGTCCTGGTCCTCATCGGGGCGGCGCTGCTCGGCGCGCCGGTGGCCGGACGGCTGGCGGCGGGCGGCTTTCAAGACCCATCATCCGAATCAGCCCGCGCCGCCACGGTTTTGGCGGACAAGTTCGGTCAAAGCGATCAGCAGATGATCATCACCGTGACCGCCGACGGCGGCGCCCGCAGCGGCGCGGCCCGCGCGGCCGGCACCGACATCGTCGCGGCGTTGCGGTCCTCGCCGTGGGTGTACGGGGTGTCCTCGGCGTGGACCGGGGCGCCGGGGCTGGTGAGCACCGACGGCAAAACCGGCCTGGTGGTCGCGCAGCTGCGCGGCGGCGAGAACGACGCCCAGCACTACGCGCGGGCGCTGGCCGACGCGGTGGTGCACGACCGCGCCGGTGTCACCGTCGCCGCCGGCGGCGACGCGGTGGTCTACGCGCAGATCAACCGGCAGAACCAACGCGACCTGCTGGTGATGGAGTCGATCGCGGTGCCGCTGAGCTTTGCGGTGCTGGTCTGGGTGTTCGGCGGTCTGCTGGCGGCCGCGCTGCCGCTGGCGGTGGCGGCGTTGGCGATCGTCGGGTCGACGGCGCTGCTGCGGCTGATCACCTCCTGGGCCGACGTGTCGATCTTCGCGCTGAACCTGACCACCGCGATGGGGTTGGCGTTGGCCATTGACTACACCCTGCTGATCCTCAGCCGCTACCGCGACGAACTCGCCGACGGCGCCGACCCCGATCGGGCGCTGGCGCGCACCATGGTCACCGCCGGGCGCACCGTGCTGTTTTCGGCGACCACCGTCGCGTTGTCGATGGCGGTCATGGTGCTGTTCCCGATGTACTTCCTGAAATCGTTCGCCTACGCCGGGGTGGCGACCGTGGTGTTCGTCGCGGTCGCCGCCATTGTGGTGACCCCGGCGCTGATCGTGCTGCTCGGCGCCCGGCTGGACGCCCTCGACGTGCGCCGGCTGGCCCGGCGGGTGCTGCGCCGCGCCGATCGGGCGCCGACCCCGGTGCGACGGCTGTTCTGGTATCGGTGCACGACGGCGGTGATGCGCCGGGCGGTGCCGATCGGGCTGGCCGGGGTCGCGGTGCTGGTGCTGCTGGGGGTGCCGTTTCTCGGCGTCAAGTGGGGGTTTCCCGACGACCGGGCGCTGCCGCGCTCGGCGTCGGCGCATCAGGTCGGCGACCGGCTACGCACCGGCTTCGCCGACGATTCGTCGGCCACGGTCACCGCGGTGGTCCCCGACGCCGCCGGCCTGACCGTGGCCGACCTGGACCGCTACGCCGCCGCGCTGTCCCGGGTGCCCGACGTGTCTGCGGTGTCGGCGCCGGCCGGCACCTTTGTCGCCGGAGCCCAGGCCGGGCCGCCGTCGGCGCCGACCGGGCTGGCCGACGGCAGCGCGTTTATCACCGTCGCCAGCACCGCGCCGCTGTTCTCGGCGGCGTCGGACGCCCAGCTGGACCAGTTGCATCGGGTCGGCGGGCCGGGCGGGCGTTCGGTCCAGCTGGCCGGGCTGGCCCAAATCAACCGGGACAGCGTGGCCGCCATCACCGGCCGGCTGCCGCTGGTGCTGGGGCTGATCGCGGTGATCAGCTTTGTGTTGCTGTTCTTGTTGACCGGCAGCGTGGTGCTCCCGGCCAAGGCGCTGGTGCTCAACGTGCTGTCGCTGACCGCCGCGTTCGGGGCGCTGGTGTGGATCTTCCAAGACGGCCATTTGGGCGCGTTCGGGACCACCCCCACCGGCACGCTGGTGGCCAACATGCCGGTGCTGTTGTTCTGCATCGCGTTCGGGTTGTCGATGGACTACGAGGTGTTCCTGATCGCCCGGATCCGGGAGTACTGGCTGGACTCGGGCCGCACCGCCGCCGACCACCGGGCCAGCGTGGCGCTGGGCGTGGCCCGCACCGGGCGGGTGATCACCGCCGCCGCGCTGGTGATGTCGATCTCGTTCGCCGCGCTGATCGCCGCCCAGGTGTCGTTCATGCGGATGTTCGGGGTCGGCCTGACCCTGGCCGTGCTGGCCGACGCCACCCTGGTCCGCACGGTGCTGCTGCCGGCGTTCATGCGGCTGCTGGGCCGCGCCGCCTGGTGGGCGCCGCGCCCGCTGACCCGGCTGCACCGCCGGGTCGGGCTCAGCGAGGACGCGCCCCGGGCGCGGTCAGGACCGCGCCACCGGTTCGGCCACCGCCACCGCGTCGCGCACCGCCGCCGCCAGGCTGCGCTGGTCGTCGACGTCGATGTCGACCAGGCTGCGACTTAACCCCGCGACCACGTCCTCGGGCTGCGGGACCGGGCCGACCACCCGGGGCCGGTACACCTCCACGACCAGCACCGCACGTTCGATGTGGAAGGAGAAGCTGCGGCCATCACCGACTTGACCGAAGCCGCTGGCGAAGATCCCGGTCGACATGTCCTCGATGACAAACTCTCGGCTGGCCACTGGCCGGTCTGCGGTGACGGTCATGCGGGGCACCCTACCGCCCGACCGGCGCCCGGCGGACCGGACGGGGCCGGAAAGCGCCGGGCGGGTTTCCTTAGAATCAATGTTCGGTTCCTCTTGCCGCCCCACTGTCGAAAGCTACCCGTTGCCGCAGCGTCGCAAACCTGCAGTTCAGCCGCTCCTGGCCGGTTTGGGGTGGGCGCTGGCGGTGCTGACCGGCTGCTCGGCGCACCCGATCGACACGACCCCGCCGACCATCGCGCCGGCGCAGCCGGCCGACTCACCGCCCGGCCCGCCGCACCCGGCCGGGGTGGTGCGGCCGCTGGGCGCTCACCCGCAGGCCGCGCTGGTCGACGCCGGCACCGCACAGCTGGTGGTGCTGACCCCCGGCCCCGACCCGCAGACCCCGGCGGCGGTGTCGGTGTTCGGCGCCGCCGGGGGCCCGCCGCGCGCCATCGCGCTGCCCGGCCCGGCGACCGCGCTGGCCGGCGACGGGCGCGGCACCGCCTACCTGGCGACCCGCGGCGGCTACTTCGTGGTCGACCTGGCCGCCGGGCACACCAGCCGGGTCAGCGTCAACGACGCCGAGGACACCGAGTTCACCGCGATCGCCCGCCGCGCCGACGGCAAGCTGGTGTTGGGCGGTGCCGACGGCACGGTCTACCTGCTGGCCGGCGCCACCCCCACCGGAGCCAGCGCGGTGCTGAAACGGAACAAGATCTTCGCTCGGGTGGATTCCCTTGTGGCGCAAGGCGATACCGTCGTCGTGCTGGATCGCGGGCAGACCTCGGTGACCAGCCTGGGCGCCGACGGCAACCCGCAGCAGGCGCTGCGCGCCGGGCAGGGCGCCACCACGCTGGCCGCCGACCCGCTCGGGGTGGTGCTGGTCGCCGACACCCGCGGCGGCCAGCTGCTGGTGTACGGGGTGGACCCGCTGATCTTGCGACAGGCCTATCCGGTGCCGCACGCCCCCTACGGCCTGGCCGGGTCGGCCGCGTTGGCGTGGGTGTCGCAGACCGGCAGCAACACCGTCATTGGTTACGATCTGACCACCGGAATCCCTGTGGAAAAGGTACGGTACCCAACCGTGCGGCAACCCAACCTGCTGGCCTTCGACGACGCGTCGGGGACGTTGTATGTGCTGTCCGGGGCCGGCGCCGGGGTCCAGGTGATCGAGCACGCGGCGGGCCCGCGTTGACCGCCGCTCGGCGGGGCCGGTTGCCCGCGGAGTGGGACACGGAACTGTCCGAGGATTACGAATGGGTGCCGCTGCGGCTGCCGCCGGAGGTGACCCGGATCAGCGCGTCCACCCGGCTGTCCATCGAAGCCGAATACCGCGGCTGGGAACTGACCCGGGTACGGCTGTACACCGACGGGAGCCGGCGAGTGTTGTTGCGCCGCCGGAAAAGCCACGGCCTGGCCGACCGGCCGGAGCAGTAGATGGCCTACCGGGCGCTACGCCGGGCGCTGTTTTTGGCGCCGGCCGAACGCATCCACACCGTGGTGTTCGCCGGGTTGCGCGGCGTCACCGCGGCTCCCGCGGTGCGCCGCGGGCTGCGGGCACGCCTGGCGCCCACCGATCCGGTGCTGGCCAGCACGGTGTTCGGGGTGAGATTCCCCGGCCCGCTGGGGCTGGCCGCCGGGTTCGATAAGGACGGCCGCGGGCTGCACAGCTGGGGGGCGCTGGGTTTCGGCTACGCCGAGGTCGGCACCGTCACCGCCGAGCCGCAACCGGGTAACCCGCCGCCGCGGCTGTTCCGGCTGCCCGCCGACCGGGCGCTGCTGAACCGGATGGGGTTCAACAACCGCGGGGCGGCGGCGTTGGCGCACCGGCTGACCGGGCACCGCGCCGACGTGCCGATCGGGGTCAACATCGGCAAAACCAAGGCCACCCCGGCCGACCGCGCCGTCGACGACTACCGGGCCAGCGCCGGGCTGCTCGGCCCGCTGGCCGACTACCTGGTGGTCAACGTCAGCTCCCCCAACACCCCCGGGCTGCGGGATTTGCAGTCGGTGCAGCAGCTGCGCCCGATCCTGGCGGCGGTGCGGGCCGAAACCACCACCCCGGTGCTGGTGAAGATCGCGCCGGATTTGGCCGACGCCGACATCGACGCGATCGCCGACCTGGCCGTCGAGTTGGGCCTGGCCGGCATCGTGGCCACCAACACCACGGTGTCGCGCGACGGGCTGGCCACCCCGGGCGTCGACCGGCTCGGCGACGGCGGCATCTCCGGGCCGCCGGTGGCCCGCCGCGCGGTGGCCGTGCTGCGCCGGCTGTACGGCCGGGTCGGTGCCGAGCTGGTGCTGATCAGCGTGGGCGGCATCGAAACCGCCGACGACGCCTGGGAGCGGATCACCGCCGGCGCCGCGCTGCTGCAGGGCTACACCGGGTTCATCTACGGCGGCGGGCTGTGGGCCAAGCACATTCACGACGGCCTGGCCGCTCGGCTGCGCGCCGGCGGCTTCGCGTCGTTGACCGAGGCGGTCGGCTCGGCGGCTAACTAGCCCGAGCCCCGGCCGCGCCTGGCCGCGAGTGGGAAACCCACGACGCGACGCGCCGGTGATGCGTCGTGGGTTTCCCACTCGCGAGGTTTAGCGCTGCTCGTAGGTGCCGTGCAGCACGGCGCGGGCGATGGCGTGCTGGAACAGGTTGAAGCCGAGGAAGGCCGGGCTGGCGTCCTCGGGCAGGTCCAGTGTGTCGACGTCGACGGCGTGCACGGTGATGTAGTAGCGGTGGGGGCCGTGCCCGGCCGGCGGCGCGGCGCCCACGTAGCGGCGCATGCCGGCGTCGTTGACCAGGGTCAACGCCCCACCCGGCAGGTCGCTGCCGTCGCCGGCCCCCTCGGGCAGGTCGGTGACGCCCGCGGGCAGGTTGGCCACCGCCCAGTGCCAGAACCCGGACAGGGTCGGGGCGTCCGGGTCATAGACGGTGACCGCGAAGCTGCGGGTCTCGGCCGGGAACCCCGACCAGCTCAGCTGCGGGCTGGCGTCTTGGCCGCCGGCGCCCATGATGCCGCTGATCTGGGCGGTGCCCAGCGGCTGACCGTCGGTGACCGACGCCGAGGTCAGCGTGAACGACGGCAGCTTGGGGAGCGCCGCATACGGGTCCGGGCGGGCGATGCTGGGCTGACCGGCGTACGGGTCGGGGGATGTGGTCATGCGTCGGTCCTCTCGTCGGTGCTCAACAATGGGTCAGGAAGTGTTCCAGTACTTGCGTACCAAACTTCAACGCGTCCACGGGTACCCGCTCGTCGACGCCGTGGAACAACGCGGCGAAATCCAGCTCCGGCGGCAACCGCAGCGGAATGAAGCCAAAGCAGCGGATTCCCAACTTGGCGAAGGCTTTCGCGTCGGTGCCGCCGGACAGCATGTAGGGCACGGTGCGGGCGTCGGGGTCGGTGGCCAGCAGCGCGGCGTTCATGGCGTCGACCAGGTCGCCGTCGAAGCTGGTCTCCACCGACGGCAGGTCGCTGACCCATTCCCGGGTGACGTCCGGGCCGATCAGCGCGTCGACCTCGGCCTCGAACGCCGCCCGCCGGCCGGGCAGCACCCGGCAGTCCAGCACCGCCTCGGCGCTGGCCGGGATCACGTTGGCCTTGTAGCCGGCCTTGAGCATCGTCGGGTTGGCCGTGTCATGCAGGGTGGCTTTCACGATCCGGGCGATCGGGCCCAGCTTGTCGATGGCGCCCTCCAGGTCGGGCGAGTCCGGGTCGAAGGTGTACCCGGTTTCCTCGGCGACCGCCGTCAGGAACTGCACGACGGTGTCGGTGACCACCAGCGGGAACTGGTGGCGACCCAGCCGCGCCACCGCCTCGGCGACCGCGGTGACCGCGTTGTCGTCGTGCACCATCGAGCCGTGCCCGGCACGGCCGCGGGCGGTCAGCCGCATCCAGGCGATGCCCTTCTCGGCGGTCTCGATCAGGTACAGCCGCCGTTCTCCCCCGTCGCGGCGCGGCACCGTCAGCGAGAACCCGCCCACCTCGCCGATCGCCTCGGTCACCCCCGCGAACAGGTCCGGGCGGTGCTCGACGAGCCAGTGCGCGCCGTATTTCCCGCCGGCTTCCTCGTCGGCGACGAACGCGAACACCAGATCGCGCGGCGGGGTGATGCCGGCGCGTTTGAAGTGCCGGGCCACCGCGATCATCATCCCGACCATGTCCTTCATGTCGACCGCGCCGCGGCCCCACACGTAGCCGTCCTCGACCGCACCGGAGAACGGGTGCACGCTCCAGTCGGCGGCCTCGGCGGGCACCACGTCGAGGTGACCGTGGATGAGCAGCGCGCCGCGGGACGGGTCGGCCCCGGCCAGCCGCGCGAACACATTGCCGCGCCCCGGCGCGCCGGATTCCAGGTATTCGGTTTGGTAGCCGACCTCTTCGAGCTGCGCGGCGACCCAGCGCGCGCAGTCCGCCTCGCCTTTGGTGGTCTCGAGTTCACCGGTGTTGGAGGTGTCGAACTGGATCAGGCGGCTGACGATCTCCACCACCGCATCGCGGGGGTCGGTAGGCGCGGTCACAATCACCTTTCCTACCATCTCAAAGGCGTCAAGTTTGGGTCTGGGCAGCCCGATCCGATAGCCTTAGCTGCCCCGACTGCCGTGGTGCGGTTGGTGTCGGTCCGAGTGGCGGAATGGCAGACGCGCTAGCTTGAGGTGCTAGTGCCCTATTAATGGGCGTGGGGGTTCAAGTCCCCCCTCGGACACCCGACTGAGGCGAATGGAATGAATGCTCGCATTCATTCCTGAGGCGATGGAGGGTGTTGAGCGGCGCAGCCGCGATCACACCCGACTGAGCCGAGCGAAATGAACGCTCACGTCCATTTCCGAGCCGACGGAGGGTGTTCGATCACACCGTTTGTAATCAGTCCAGCACGTGCACGAACCGTTGATCCGCCGCGACGAGCGCCTGGGTGATCCTCCGGTCGAACGTCACCAACGTTGCCTCATGCAGCGCGGCGAGATTGACCAGATGGACGTCGGTCACCTGGCGGTGTCCCGCCAAACCGACAGTGTCTATCCGCGGCGACGAAAGGCTCGAGCCGTCGGGCAGGAAAGTCGCCCGCACATCGGCGCGCAAGCCGGTGAGAATCCCGATGGCTTGCTGGCCAGATACCGGCTGACCCGTTACCGCCGGATTGAGCAACATGCGCACCAAGCCGCTCTCGGTGACCGGCGTCGTCGCAAACTGTTCGATGGTCGACAGCCATTGATGTGCCTGCGCGTGATGCACGTGTGCCGGATTGGTGAGTGCGACCAGGACATTCACGTCCGGGAGGAACAAACCGGGCTCCGCCGAGGGCGGCTCAGACATCTGCTAGCGCGTCTTCGACCATCTGATCGGTGATGAGGTGCCCGGGGACAGCTGGAAGCATCGGAAAGCCGGCAGCCGAAACCTGCGCTACCTCGGCCTGCGCCTCAATCCCGTCCAACGCCAGCTCGGAGACGGCCTGACCGATCGAGATGCCGCGCGCTCTGGCTCGGCTCCGGGCCGCAGCCAGGACACGGTCGTCCAGGTCGAGGGTGGTACGCATCCACCCAGCATAACGCATCTCGCATCTGTCATCACGAATCATATGCGCCAGTCTGATGGACATGAACGCCGATGGAGTGTGTTGAGCGGCGACGCCGCGATCAGACAATTCTGTACAGCTCACCAAGGATCAAACTGACGCGACCAGTTCGCATCGCTGCCGCCAGAATCGACAAACTGAAGCGTTCATCTAACATAAACTGTAGCCTATATTACCCACAAACTGTAGTCTGCGGACGTGGAGTACCGACCGCGAGTCGCCGACCAGCTGGTCAGCGAACGTTTGACGTCGGCCGGCGCTGTTGTTCTGGAAGGCCCGAAGGCGTGCGGGAAAACCTGGACCGCGCGCCAGTTCGCCGCCAGCGAGGTCCTGCTCGATGTCGACTCCGGCGCTCGCCACGCACTTGACGCCGACCCAGCCCTGATCCTCGAGGGAGCGTCACCTCGACTTGTCGACGAATGGCAAATCGGCGGGACCCCGCTGTGGAATCACGTGCGGCGCGCCATCGACGACCGACAATCAGCCGGACAGTTCATCCTCACCGGCTCGTCCACTCCGGCAGAGGACGTGACGCGACACAGCGGGGCCGGGCGGTTCGCCAGGATCACGATGCGCCCGATGTCGCTGTACGAGCTCGGCGACTCCACCGGAGAAATCTCTGTGGCCGGCCTGCTTGCCGGAGAACACCAATCCTGCCCAGACCCCGGACTGGGTGTACGAGATCTCATCGATCGCATCGCCATTGGCGGCTGGCCCGCCAACCTGAATAGCACCGTCGAGAGCGCGATGCAGCAGAACATCGACTACTTGGCCCACGCGCGCGAAGTCGACATTCCATCGACCTCTGGGGCTCGGCGCGACCCCGAACGCCTACGACGGTTGCTGACGTCGCTGGCGCGGAACACCGCGACTGAGGTGAAGATCTCCGCGCTCGCGCGGGAAACGTTGGGCGACAATGGGACAGCGCTCGCTCGAACGACGATCTACGATTACCTGGCTGCGCTCGAGCGGCTCATGCTCGTCGACGACGTGCCAGCATGGTCGACGCACCTACGATCCAGGGCGACGCTGCGACAAGAACCCAAACGCCACTTCGTCGATCCGTCACTTGCCGTCGCCGCCCTTGCTACCACCCCGACGCGGCTGCTCGGCGAGCTCAGTTTCGGTGGATTCCTGTTCGAGTCCCTCGTCATGCGGGACCTGCGGGTGCTGTCGTCACCGCTTCGCGGAACGGTTGCCCATTACCGGGACAGCAACGGCGTCGAGGCCGACGCCATCCTGCAAATCCCCGATGGGACGTGGGGCGCCTTCGAAGTAAAACTCGGCCCCGGCCGCATTGACGACGCGGCCGCTTCGCTGCTGCGGTTCGCTTCGACGATCGACACGGCGAAAGCTGGTGACCCCGCTGTGCTGGGCGTCATCACCACGGCAACGTACGGCTACACCCGCAAGGACGGAATCCAGGTAATACCTGTCGCCGCTCTATGCCCATGAAACACAAGGGGCCGGGCTGCCCCCTACTCGTAGTGGTAGCGGCATTGCGCGATTCGGATTTCGGTTGCGGTGTAGCGGTAGACGAGTCGGTACTCGTCGGTGATCCGCCGTGACCAGTAGCCCCGAAACCCGTGCTTGAGGGCCTCCGGCTTTCCGATGCCCGCATTACCGTGGTGCGCGATGTCCTTGCTCAGCAGATTGATCCGTTTGACGATCTTGCGGTCCTGGTCCTCACCAGCACCCCCACGTCTGGACGTCGGTCGTAGGCTGGATAAGGACATGAACCGACCGAGCGACTTTCTTCGGCGGACATCGTGGCGCACCTTCCGCGACCGTCGGGAGGCCGGTCGTGTGTTGGCCGAGGAGCTCACCGCCTACCGCGACACCGACCCGCTGGTGGTGCTGGGGCTGGCTCGGGGCGGGGTTCCGGTCGGATTCGAAGTCGCCGCGGCGTTGCGCGCCCCGCTGGACGTGTTCGTGGTGCGCAAGTTGGGGGTGCCACAGTGGTCCGAGCTGGCGATGGGCGCCTTGGCCAGCGGCGACCAGGTCGTGATGAACGACAACGTCGTCGCCAGCCTGGGCATCACCGAGGACCAGGTGCAGGCGGTCATCGAACGGGAGACCGCCGAGCTGCGTCGCCGGGAGCGGGCCTACCGTGGCGACCGGCCCGCCGCCGACCTGCAGGCGAGGACGGTGATCCTGGTCGACGACGGCATCGCCACCGGCGCCAGCATGCTCGCCGCGGTCCGCGCGGTGCAGGCCTGCGATCCGGCCGCGGTGGTGGTCGCGGTGCCGGTCGGCCCGGCCGCGGCGTGCCAGCAGCTGGCCCGCGAAGCCGACGACGTGGTGTGCGCGACGATGCCGCCCTCATTCGAGGCGGTGGGTCAGGCCTTCCTGGATTTCCACCAGGTCAGCGACGACGAGGTCCGCGACCTGCTCGGCACGCCGACCGACGGTTAGCGGGCGTTGTGGTCGTCGCTCACCGCGTCCGCGTCGGCGGCCTCGGTATCGGCGGCGCCGCCGTCCTCGTCGTCGTAGAAGTCCTCATAGGTCGCGTCGGCGGCCTCACCCGAGTCCTCGTCCAGGCCGCTGAGCTCCTCGGGCGCCGTCTCGCCGGCCGGCCCGGCGGCGCGGCGTCGACGTTCCTGCAGCGCGTCGATGATCAGCAGCACCACGCCCAGCAGGCTGGCGCCGATACACACCCACGCCACCAGCGCATTGGCGGTCACCACCGCAAAGACCAGGGCGGCGAGACCTATCACCGCCAACACCAGGGCAACAATTAGCATCGGTCAACCTTCCAGCCGACGGGCACACTACGGGAGGCCGCCGCAGCGGCCAGCGGCGCCCCGCTCAGTTGTTACCCCGATTGAATTGGTTGAACCCTCCGCCGTCGCTGCCGGCGCTGGAGTCGACCGGCGCCGCCGAGCCGCGCTGGCCGAGCTCCTCGAGCTGGGATTCCAGGTAGGTCTTCAGCCGGGTACGGTACTCGCGCTCGAAGGTCCGCAGCTGCTCCAGGCGGCCCTCCAGCACGGTGCGCTGCTGGTTGATCGTGCCCATGATCTCGGAGTGCTTGCGTTCGGCGTCGGCCTGCAATGCGTCGGCCTTCTCCTGGGCCTGCCGCAGCTGGCTCTCCGACCGGGTTTGCGCATCGGCCAGCATCGCGTCGGCCCGCTGCCGGGCCTCGGAGACGGTGGTTTCGGCTTCCCGCCGGGCGTCGCCCAGGATCTGGTCGGCGTTGGCGCGGGCGTCGGACATCAGCTTCTCCGACTCCGCCTTGGCGGTGCTGGTCAGCCGGTCGGCGGTGTCTTGGGCCAGGCTCAGCACCTTGGCGGCCTTAAGCGCCGCGTCCTCGCCGCCGGCGGCCGCGGCCGCCGGGGCGGCCGGCGCGGCGGGCGCCTCGCGGACCGGTTCGCGAACCGGCTCGGGCTCCGGCTCGGGCTGGTAGAGCGGGATGGCCTGAGTGGTCTGGGTTGCGCCACCGGCCCGGGCACTGGCCAGTTCCTGGTCGAGTTCGCTCACCCGCTGACGCAGATCGGAGTTCTCCTCGATCAGCCGGGTCAGCTCGGTCTCCACCAGGTCGAGGAAGGCGTCGACCTCGTCTTCGTTGTAGCCGCGCTTACCGATAGGCGGCTTGCTGAACGCCACATTGTGCACGTCTGCCGGTGTAAGTGGCATTTGTCTGCCCCCTCGAGTCTGGACGGTGACACCGATCTGGCAAGTGTAGATCGATCGGACAATATGTTAGCCGTACTGTAACTGGCGTCCATCCTGTCACACCGGATGGGACGGTTCCGAGCGAGACCAATAATTAAGAACGAATTTCAAAGACTTGCCACAGAAATCTCGGCGTGGCAAACGGTTTCACGCTTCCAGTTCGCTATTAACGCCGCCGCCAATCCGGTGCCGAGCCGGCCCCCAACCCGGCCACCCGTGCGGGCGGCGACCCGATCCGCGACGTGCGCCACCACCCCGTCCGCGCAGGGCCCTGACCAGGCGAGGACCCGAACCCGGCGCCGTCGCAAGCGGTTCCGGGCAGCCGGGTGGTGGTGAGGCGAGGAACGGGCGCGACCCGGCGATCGCCGGCCGGCGCGCACGCGCCAGCGCCGGCCTACGGCCGGGCGGAGGAACGGCTGAGAAACCCCTGAGCGCTACAGCGCAACGCGGTTGGCGGCCCCGAAGGCCAGGTCCATCCCGATGAACGCGACCAACAGCAACACCATGATCGACAGGTCGAAGCGGACCGCACCGATGGTGAGCTGCGGGATCAGGCGGCGCAGCAGCTTCACCGGGGGGTCGGTGAGGCTCATCATGATCTCCAGGATCACCACGGTGAACCCGCGCGGATGCCAGTCACGGCTAAACGAGCGGACGAACTCCACCACCACTCGGGCGATCAACAGCAACCAGAAAACGAACAGCGCGAGACCAAGGATGTTGAAGAAGAGCGCCAACGAAAGCCTGACCTTAGTGATGAGGACGTGGTTGTGATGCTGACAACACGGCGGCTGCCGGGCAGCCCGCAGTGCTGTCAGCCTACCGACTCGGGCGGTGGCGCGCCCGCCGGCGATCCGACCCGGGTTATTGGTAGGCGTAGAAGCCGGTCTCGGCGATCCGGCGCCGCTCCTCGGGGGTGACGTCCACGTCGGCCGGTGACAACAGGAACACTTTGGTCGCGACCTTGTCGAACGAGCCGCGCAGGGCAAACGCCAACCCGGCCGCGAAGTCGACCAGGCGTTTGGCGTCGGCGTTATCCATCGACACCAGGTCCATGATCACCGGGGTGCCGTCGCGGAACCGCTCCCCGATGGTGCGGGCTTCGCTGTAGTCCTTGGGGCGCAACGTGGTGATCTTCGATAACGGGCTGCTCTCGTCGAACAGCATCGCCATCCGCCGCGGGTCCATCGCCAGCGCGCCGCGGGTGGAGCCGCGCAGTGACGCGAACCGCGGCCGGTCGAACTCGCGCGGCGGCCGGTCGAACTCGCGCGGCCGGAACCGGGGCTCATCCTCATAACCCCCGCGGTAGCTGCCCGGCGGCTCGTCGTAGTCACGTCCCTCGTACCGCCCGTAGCCGTCCTCGGCGAAGCGCTCACTGCGACGCTGGTATCCGCGCGCGGGGGCGCGGTCCTCCTCGTCGTCGTAGTACTCGTCGTCGTAGTCCTCCATCGGAGCCATACCGAAGTAGGCCTTGACCTTATGCAGTGTGCTCATCGCGTGACCCCTTCTAGGCTGCTGGCGAACTGGTGTCTGTGATGAAGATGTGACTGGAGTGACTATCACGGTGACGGTAACCGCCTGCGCCCGAGAAGCGCGGTACCGACACGCACACACGTCGAACCGCGTTTTATCGCGGTTTCGAGGTCCTCGGACATCCCGGCCGACAGCCCGGTCGCCCCGGGATGCGCGGCGAGCACCCGCCGGTGCTCGGCCTGCAGGCGGGCGAACGCCCGGTCCGGATCCCAGTCCAGCGGCGGGATGGCCATCAACCCCACTAGTTCCAGGGCGGCGGCGGAGTCGATCCGGGCGCACAGCTCGTCGACCCCGCCGGGCGCCGACACGTCGACACCGCCGCGGGAGGTGTCCCCGTCGAGGCTGATCTGGACATAGACGCGCAGCCGGTGGCGGCGCCGCCCGTCGTCGAGGGCCGCCGCCACCGCGCGGTCCAGCGCGGCGGCCACCGCCACGCTGCTCACCGAATGCGCGGTGTGCGCCCAGCCGGCCACCGAGGCCACCTTGTTGCGCTGGATGCGGCCCACCATGTGCCAGCGCACCGCGTCGGCCGCGACGCCTGGCAACGCGGTGAGTTCGCTCACTTTCGCCGCCGCTTCCTGCGCCCGGGATTCCCCGAATTCCCGGCAACCCAAACGCGCCAAAATCGCGATATCGGTGACCGGATGGAATTTCGTAATTGGGAGTAATTCAATTTCGGAAACATTGCGACCGGCCGCCTCCGCGGCCGCGGCCAGTCGCGTTTGCAGTGCGGCCAATGCCGCCGCTAATTCGGATTCCCGGTCGCTGCTCATTCCATCCACACCAGCGAGGCCAGTCGTCCGGTGGGCGCACCGCGGCGGTGGCTGAACAGCTGCGGGTCGGCCACCGTGCAGCGCGGGTCGATGTCGATCGCGGTGACGCCTAAACCCTTGAGCTGGCACGCGATTCCGGCCCGCAGGTCGAGTCCGGGGGTGCCGCGCGAGGTGGTGGTCCGGCTGCCCGGCAGCGCCGCCTCGACCTCGTCGGCCATCGCCGCGGGCACTTCATAATTGCGCCCGCTGACCGCCGGGCCGAGCAGCACCGAGATGTCGTCGGGGTGGGCGCCGAGGGCCAGCATTGTTTCCACGGCGCGTTCCGTGACACCGCGCTGCGCACCGACGCGACCGGCGTGCACGGCCGCAATGACCCCGGCGCGCGCATCGGCCATTAACACCGGGACACAATCGGCGGTCACCACCGCCAGCGCTAATCCGCGCGCGGTGGTCACCAACGCGTCGGTGTCGTCGACCGGGGTGTCCCGCGCGCCGTCGACGACGCTGACCCGGTCGCCGTGCACTTGGTGCATCCATACCACCGCGTCGCCGGGCAGGCCGATCGCCGCCGCCAGCCGCGCCCGGTTGGCGGCGACCGCGGCGGGATCGTCGCCGACGTGGTCGCCGAGGTTGAAGGTGTCGAAGGGTGGCGCCGAGACGCCGCCCGCCCGGGTGGTGGTGACCCGGCGGATGCGAGAGCTCACCGTGTCCAGTATCCCGAGCGGCCCGCTAGCGCCGCATGAACGGCGGCACGTCGACGTCGTCGTCGTCATCGCCGCCGACGCTGACCGTCGCGCCGTTGGTCGACACCGGCACGCTGACCGCGTCGGCCGGCTCGAACAACGTCGAGGTCACCTTGCCGTGCTTGCCGGGCGCGATGGTCTGGCCGCCGGAGTGGCCGGAGTTGCTGGACTCATTGGAGCCGATGATGGGCTTGCGACCCAACCCGGTGGCGGCGAATCCCGCGGCGATGACGGTGATGCGCACCTCGTCGCCCAGCGAGTCGTCGATGACGGTGCCGAAGATGATGTTGGCGTCCTGGTGGGCGGCCTCTTGCACCAGCGAGGCCGCCTCGTTGATCTCAAACAGGCCCAGATCGCTGCCCCCGGCGATCGACATCAGCACCCCCTGGGCGCCCTCCATCGAGGCCTCCAGCAGCGGCGAGTTGATGGCGATCTCGGCGGCCTTGAGCGCGCGGCCCTCGCCGCGGGCCGACCCGATCCCCATCAGCGCGCTGCCGGCATTGCTCATCACCCCCTTGACGTCGGCGAAGTCCACGTTGATCAGGCCGGGGGTGGTGATCAGGTCGGTGATGCCCTGCACCCCGTTGAGCAGCACCTCGTCGGCGCTGCGGAACGCGTCCATCAGCGAGACCGCGGCGTCGCCCATCTGCAGCAGCCGGTCGTTGGGGATCACGATCAACGTGTCGCAGCTTTCCCGCAGCGCGGCGATGCCGTTCTCGGCCTGGCCGCTGCGCCGCTTGCCTTCGAACGAGAACGGCCGGGTCACCACGCCGACGGTCAACGCGCCCAGCTTGCGCGAGATGCTGGCGACCACCGGCGCGCCGCCGGTGCCGGTGCCACCGCCCTCGCCGGCGGTGACGAACACCATGTCGGCGCCGCGGAGCAGCTCTTCGATCTCGTCCTTGGCATCCTCGGCGGCCTTGCGGCCGACCTCGGGATCGGCGCCGGCGCCCAGGCCGCGGGTCGAATCGCGGCCGACGTCGAGCTTGACGTCGGCATCGCTCATCAACAACGCCTGCGCGTCGGTGTTGATCGCGATGAACTCCACGCCCTTGAGGCCCTGCTCGATCATCCGGTTCACCGCGTTGACGCCGCCGCCGCCGATACCCACGACTTTGATGACGGCCAAATAATTGTGAGGGGGGGTCATCGTTCGTCTTCCTCCCTGGTGGGGACTGGCTGGGTCCGTGGTGGACCCGGGTGGGACAGTGGCCTGACACCGAACCCCTTGGCGTTCTGCAAACCCTCAACCTCAACCAGAGGATTAGAGTTATGTCAAGTAGTTCCGCGCAAACAGAACGGTAGGGCCGCGACGCCGCCTATCCGCGCAGGCGCGCCGAAACGCGTCGGGCGAATTTTTCGGGTTTGGTGTCGGCTCCGGTGGTGAGATTGCGTGCAGGGCTGTGCTCCCCCCGCAATGCACAACCCGCAACGCAATCTCAACGCAGCGGACGGCCACACCTCACTTGACCGTGGGCAGGTCCGGGCTGGACACGTCGTAGGTCTGCCCGGGCTGGCTGAGCACCGCGGCCAGCTTCTGCGCCTTTACGGCGGTGCGGTCGGTGGTCCCCCAGATCACCACCCGGCCGTCGGCCAGCGTCAACGTGATCGAGGCGACCGACGGGGCCGCGATCTTGCCGACCCGGTCGGCGACGTCGGGGCTCAGCGCGGTCAGCACCTGCAGCGCGGCCTGGGTCGCCGGATCCGACGGCCCGGGGTTCTCCACGTCCAGATACGGCAGCGACGGCGGTGGCGGCGCGGTGGCGAAGTCCACCCCGTCCCGGTCGAACAGGTGCGGCCCGTCGGCAAAATCCTTGACCACCAACGGGATACGTTCCACGATGGTGATCTGCAGGGTGGACGGATAGTCGCGCTGCACCCGTGCGCTGGCGACCCGCCGGATGGTGGCCACCCGGTTGGCGACCTGGTCGGTGTCGATCTGCAACAGCGGAGTGCCCAGCTGCACCTGGGCGGCATCGAGGACGTCCTCGCGGGTCACCACCTCGGCCCCGGACACGGCGATGTCGCGCGCCGACATCACCGGCGTGAAGTACAAGATCAGCCCGAGCCCCACCGCGACGAGCACCGCCAGCACCGTCGCGACCGCCAGCTTCAAGCCGCGAATCGCGCCCCGGGGCACGGGTTTGGCCTCCGGGGACAGCCCGCGGGCCCGGCGTTTGGCCTCCCGGCGCGCCTCTTCGATGGCCCGGGCCCGCGCCTCGGCGGCGCGGCGTTCGGCGCGTTCCCGGCGCGCCCGCCGCCGCGGTCCCTCCGCCGGGGCCTCGTCCGCGGCATCGGCGCCGGCGGCGGGTTCGGCTTCGGCCACCGCGTCGTCCACCTCGTCGGCGGGGCCGGTCACCGCCACACCTCCGGGCGCCGATTGGCCCGCAGCTGCAGGGCGGTGACGATCTCCGGGCCGAGCAGGGTGACATCCCCGGCGCCCATCGTCACGATGACATCACCCGGGCCGGCCGCGGCGGCCACCGCCGCGGGCGCCGCCGACATATCCGGGACGTAGTGCACCGGCACCCGCAGGTGTTCGGCGATGCTGGCGCCGCTGACCCCGGGCAGCGGCTGCTCCCGGGCGCCGTACACGTCGAGCACGAATACCTCGTCGGCGGCGTCGAGCGCGGCGGCGAATTCCATCGCGAAAGCCTGGGTGCGGGAATACAGGTGCGGCTGGAACACCACCAACGCCCGGCCGCGGCCGCTTTGCTGCAGCACCGTGCGCACCGCGGCCAGCGTCGCGGCGACCTCGGTGGGATGGTGGGCGTAGTCGTCGAACACCCGCACCGTGGCGGTGGTGCCGACCAGCTCGAAACGCCGCCGCACCCCTTCGAACCCGGCCAGACCGTGCAGCACCGACTCGGCCGGAGCGCCGATGTCGACGGCGGCCAGCAGCGCGCCCAGCGCATTGAGCGCCATATGCCGGCCCGGCACCGCCAACCGCATCACCCACGGCTGCGGTTGCCCGGCCATCTGGACGTGGGCGACCGCGCCGGTGCCCTGCTGCTCCCAGGTCAGCAGCCGGCCGGTCAACTCCCGATCCGCAGCGCTGCCGTAGGTCAACACCCGAATCCCCAGCGCGGCAGCACGTTGCGCCAGCGCGGCCGCCCCCGGGTCATCGGTGCAGGCCACCAGCACACCGCCGGGCGCCAACCGCTGCACAAACGCGTCGAACACCGCGGTGTAGGCGTCGGCGCTGCCAAAGAAGTCCAGGTGGTCGGCCTCGATGTTGGTGACCACCGCGACGTGCGGGGTGTACTCCAGCAGCGACCCGTCGCTTTCGTCGGCCTCGGCGACGAAGTAGTCCCCGCTGCCGTGATGCGCGTTGGTGCCGGCCTCCCCCAGGTCGCCGCCGACCGCGAACGACGGGTCCAGCCCGCAATGTTGCAGCGCGACAATGAGCATCGACGTCGTGGTGGTCTTGCCGTGGGTGCCGGTGACCATCAGCGTGGTGCGCCCGGCCATCAGCTTGGCCAGCACCGCGGGCCGCAGCAGCACCGGGATGCCGCGGCGCCGGGCCTCGACGAGTTCGGGGTTGGTTTTGGGGATCGCGGCGTGGGTGGTGATCACCGCGGTCGCCCCGCCGGCCAGCAGGTCCAGCGACGCCGCGTCGTGCCCGATCCGGATCTGCGCGCCGCGGGCGCACAGCGCGCGCACCGCGCGGGACTCCTTGGCGTCCGACCCCGACACCTGCCCGCCGCGGTCCAGCAGAATGCGGGCGATCCCCGACATGCCCGCTCCCCCAATGCCGACCATGTGCACCCGCTGCAGCTCGGCCGGCAGCTGCTCGGTCATGCGCGTCCCCTTTCGCGGGCGGCGGCGGCCACGTCCAGCGCGGCGGCGGCCACCTGCCGGGCCGCGTCGGGGTGCCCGACCCGGGCGGCGGCGGTCGTCATCGCCGCCAGCCGCGGCGCATCGGCCAGCAGCCCGCCGACCGTGTCGGCGACGAACTCCGGTGTCAGATCGGCGTCGTCGACCAGCAGCCCGCCGCCGGCGTTGACCACCGGCAGCGCGTTGAGCCGCTGCTCCCCGTTGCCGATCGGCAGCGGCACGTAGACCGCGGGCAGCCCGACGGCCGACACCTCGGCGACCGTCATCGCCCCGGACCGGCAGATCGCCAGGTCGGCGGCCGCGTAGGCCAGATCCATCCGGCTCAGATACGGCACCGCCACATACGGGGGGTCGCCGTCGCCGGGGGTGGGTAGCTGCAGGGTGTTCTTCGGGCCGTGCGCGTGCAGCACCGCCACCCCGGCCGCGGCCAGCGCGCCGGCGGCGCCCGACACCGCCCGGTTGATCGACGCCGCGCCCTGCGAGCCGCCGAACACCAGCAGCACCCGGGCGTCGTCGGCGAAGCCGAACTCGGCGCGCGCGGCCGACCGCAGCGCCGCGCGGTCCAGCGCGGTGATCGCCTCGCGCACCGGCACCCCGACCACCTCGGCGCCGCGCAGGCCGGAATCGGGCACCGCGGCCAGCACCCGCCGCGCGGTGCGGGCCCCCACCCGGTTGGCCAACCCGGCGCGGGCGTTGGCCTCGTGGATCACCACCGGCACCCGGCGCCGGCGGGCGGCCAGATAGGCCGGCAACGCGACGTAGCCACCGAACCCGATCACCACGTCGGCGTCCACGGCCCGCAGCACCGCCCGGGTCTGCCGCACCGCCTGACGCACCCGCAGCGGCAGCCGCAGCAGGTCACGGTTGAGTTTGCGCGGCAACGGCACCGGGGTGATCAGCTCCAGGTGGTAGCCGCGTTCGGGCACCAGCCGGGTCTCCAGCCCGCGGGCGGTGCCCAGCGCGGTGATCTGCACGGCCGGATCCAGCGCGGTCAGCGCGTCGGCGACGGCCATCGCGGGCTCGACGTGGCCGGCTGTGCCGCCGCCGGCGAGCACCACCGAAAACGAGTCGTTCACCGCCTAACGCTGACCTTCCAGTGCGCGAGCGCGCCCCCGGGTGGGGCGCTGGCCGGCGTGCCGCTGGCCGCCTCCATGATGCCTGGCCCGCCGGGCCGGCCGATCCCCCGGACGGGGTCGGGCCTGGGCGGGCCGCGGTTTGCGGGCCGGTTTGGCCGGCTGCGGGCGGGACCGCAACCGGTCCCGCAGCGCCTCCAGCGGGCTGGGCGCATACGGTTCGGGCAGCGGCAGCCGCAGCAGCCGGTTCATCCGGTCGTCACGACCGGCCCGCAGCGCGGCCACCGCCTCGGGTTCGTGCCGGGCCGCGTTGGCCATCACGCCGATCATCAGAAGTGTTGTGGCCGTGGAGGTTCCCCCGGCGGAGATGAGCGGCAGCTGAATGCCGGTGACCGGCAGCAGCCCGATCACGTAGCCGACGTTGATGAACACCTGACCGATCACCCACATGGTGATGGTGGCGGTCAGCAGCCGCAAAAACGGGTCCGCCGAGCGCCGGGCGATGCGCATCCCGGTGTAGGCGAACAACCCGAACAGCGCCAACAACCCGAACGCGCCGACGAAGCCGAGCTCCTCGCCGATGATCGCGAAGATGAAGTCGTTGTGGGCGTTGGGCAGGTAGTTCCACTTCGCGGTGCCCTGGCCCAGGCCGTCACCGAAGACGCCGCCGTTGGCCAGCGCGTACCGCGCCTGTTTGGCCTGGTAACCCGACCCCTGCGAGTCGGCGGCCGGATCCAGCCAGGACCGCACCCGGTCGGAGCGGTAGCCCTCGGAGACCGCCAGGATCGCGGCGGCGACGATGACGGCCACCAGCGAGCTGCAGAACACCCGCAGCGGCAGCCCGGCGTACCACAGCAGCGCCAACAAAATGATGCCCAGCGACACCGTCTGGCCCAGGTCGGGTTCGGCGACGATCAGCGCCAACGCGATCACCGCGGCCGGCACCAGCGGCACCAGCATCTCGCGCAGCGTGGCCCGCTCCATCCGCCGGGCGGCCAGCAGGTGCGCGCCCCAGACGACGAAGGCGATCTTGGTCAGCTCGGAGGGCTGCATCGAGAAGCCGTGGATGACGAACCATCCGCTGGAGCCGTTGGAGACGGTGCCGACGCCGGGGACCAGCACCAGCACCAGCAACACGATGGTGACGGCGAACGCGGAGAACGCGACCCGGCGCATGAACCGCACCGGTGTCCGCAGCGCCGCATAGCAGGCGATCAGCCCGATCACCGTCCACATCAGCTGCTTGCCGAAGATCAGCCACGCCGATCCGTCGGCGTCGTAGGAATGCACCCCCGAGGCCGACAGCACCATGATCAGGCCGAGCGTGGTCAGCAGCGCGGCGACGGCGACGATCAGGTGAAACGAGGTCATCGGCCGGCCCAGCCAGGCCCCGAACCGGGTGCGCGGACCCGACGGCGGCGGCGCGGCCGCCGCCGTTTCCTCGGCGGCGGACTGCTCGGCCTCCGCGGCGGCCGACCCACCCTTGTCCCCCCGGTGCCGCAACCGGGTCAGCACGTTGGTCACGCCGATCAGCTGGTAGCGCGCGCGGCGGCCGCGAACGCGTCACCGCGCGCGGCATAGCCGGTGAACTGGTCAAACGATGCGCCGGCCGGCGCCAGCAGCACGGTGTCGCCGGGTCGGGCCAGGTCGCGGGCCGCCGCGACGGCCGCGGTCATCACGCGCGGACCGATCGGCCCCTCCGGCCCATTCACCACGCGTATCACTTTGGTAACAGCAGTCGCAGCAGGCGCATCCATATCAACATCCTCACCTGTCACAACCTCGATGACGGGCACATCGGGCGCGTGTCGTGATAACGCCTTGGCAACCTCGGCGCGGTCCCGGCCGATCAGCACCGCCCCCACCAGCCGGGACGCGATCCGGGCCACGGTCGTGTCGATCGAGGCGCCCTTGAGCAGGCCGCCGGCCACCCACACCACCCGCGGATAGGCCAGGACCGAGGCCTCCGCGGCGTGCGGGTTGGTGGCCTTGGAGTCGTCGACGTAGCTGATGCCGCCGGTGACCACCACCAGCTCGGCCCGGTGCCGCCCGACCCGAAACGCCGCCAGCGCGGACGCGACGGCCTCGGCGGGCACCCCGACCGCCCGGGCCAGCGCCGCCGCGCCCAGCGCGTCGAGCACCCCGACCGGGCCCGGCACCGGGATCGCGGCGGTCGGCGCCAACGGCACATCGTCGGCGAAGGCGCGGTCGACCAGCCAGCCGTCGCGCACCCCCAGCTCGCCGGCGGCCGGCGCACCGAGCCGGAACCCGACCCGCACCGGGGCGGCGGCGGTGTCGGCCAGCGCGGCCGCCCGGGCGTCGTCGAGCCCGACGACCGCCACCCGGCCGTCGAGCACCCGCGCCTTGGCGGCGGTGTAGTGGGCCAGGCTGCCGTGCCAGTCCAGGTGGTCCTCGGCGATGTTGAGCACCGCGCCGCCCTCCGGGCGCAGCGACGGCGCCCAGTGCAGCTGGAAGCTGGACAGTTCCACGGCCAGCAGCTCGGCCGGTGCGCTGAGCACGTCGAGTACCGGGTCACCGATGTTGCCGCACAGCACGGCCCGCCGGCCCGCCGCGGTCAGCATGGCGTGCAGCATCGAGGTGGTGGTGGTCTTGCCGTTGGTACCGGTGACCACCAGCCAGCGCCGCGGCGGCCCGTAGCGGCCCGCCGCGTCCAGCCGCCAGGCCAGCTCCACGTCCCCCCAGATCGGCACCCCGGCCGCCGCGGCGGCGGCCAATACCGGTGCGGTGGGCGGGAACCCGGGGCTGGTGATGACCAGGGCGTAGTCGGTGATGCGCCGCGCGGCGGCGGCCGGGTCGACCGTGATCACCCCGGCGTCGGCGTACGGCGCCAAGGTGGCCGGGTCGTCGTCGCACAGCGTGGCCGCGACGTGAAACGGCGCCAGCGCGGCCAGCACCGCCCGCCCGGTGATCCCGGCCCCGGTCACCAAGACCGGCAGCCCGGGCGCCAGCGGGTGCAGCGGATCGGTCATCTCAGTTGCCGGTGGTGGCGAGCCACTCACCGTAGAACAGGGCCACACCCAATCCGCAGGTGATCGCGGTGAGCAGCCAGAACCGGATGATCACGGTGGTTTCGGCCCAGCCGGCCAGCTCGAAATGGTGGTGAAACGGCGCCATCCGGAACACCCGCCGGCCGGTGCTGCGGAACGCGACGATCTGCACCACCACCGAGATGATCTCGGCGACGAACAGCGCCCCCAACACCACCGCCAGGATCTCGGTGCGGCTGGTCACCGACAGCCCGGCGATCACCCCGCCCAGCGCCAGCGACCCGGTGTCGCCCATGAAGATCTTGGCCGGCGCGGCGTTCCACCACAGAAACCCCACGCAGGCCCCGGCGGTGGCGGCCGCGATCAGCGCCAGATCCAGCGGGTCGCGCACGTCGTAGCAGCCCGGGTCGTGGGTGAGGGCGCACGCGTTGCGGTACTGCCAGAAGGTGATCAGCACGTAGGCGGCGGACACCATCGCCATCGCCCCGCCGGCCAGCCCATCCAGGCCGTCGGTGAAGTTCACCGCGTTCGACCAGGCGCTGACCAGCACCACGCAGAACAGCACGAACAGCACCGGCACCAGGGTGACGGTGGCGATGTCGCGGACATAGGACAGCTGCACCCCGCCCGGGGTCAGCCCGATGTCGTTGCGGAAGCCCAGCACCAGCGCCCCGAACAGCACCGCCGCGCCGATCTGGCCGACGGTCTTGGCGGTCTTGTTCAACCCCAGGTTGCGGGACCGACGGATCTTGATCAGGTCGTCGACGAAGCCGACCGCGCCCAGCGCGGTGGCCAAGCCGAGCACCAGCAGGCCCGAGGCGGTCGGGCCGCCGCCGCCGAACAGCAGCCCGAGCAGGTGGGCGCCGATGTAGCCGGCCCAGATGCCGGCCAGGATCGCCACCCCGCCCATCGACGGGGTGCCGCGTTTGGTTTTGTGGCTGGGCGGGCCGTCCTCGCGGATCTCGTGGCCGAACCCCTGCCGGGTGAACAGCCGAATCAGCGCCGGGGTCAGCAGAATCGACACCGCCAGCGCGATACCGACGGCGAGCAGGATCTCGATCATGCGCCGTCCCCGCCGACCAGGGCGTCGGCCAGCCGTCCCAGGCCGGCCGCGTTGGACGCCTTGACCAGCACCACATCACCGGGCCGCAATTCGGCCCGCAACAGGGCCAGCGCGGCGTCGGCGTCGGCGACCATGGTGGACTCGGAGCCCCACGAACCCTCCATCACCGCCCCGTGGTGCATGGCGCTCATAGACCTCCCCATTCCGACGACAACGAGACGAGAGACATCTAAGCGCACCGCCAGTCGGCCGATGCGATCATGTTCGGCGATCGCGTCCTCCCCCAGTTCGGCCATCTCGCCGAGCACCGCGAAGCTGCGGCGGGGGGCGCCGGTTTGCCGGGCGATGACGGCCAGCGCCTGCAGGCCGGCGCGCACCGAGTCCGGGTTGGCGTTGTAGGCGTCGTCGATGACGGTCACCCCGTCGGCGCGGGTGCTCACCTGCATCCGGTGCGCGGACACCGGGCCCGCGCCGGCCAGCGCGGTGGCCAGTTGCTCGGTGCTGGCGCCGCATTCCAGCGCGACCGCGGCCGCGCACAGCGCGTTGCCGACCTGGTGGTCGCCGTGCACGCCGAGCGCGACGTCGACGGCGGCGTCCCCGGCGTGCAGGGTGAACCGGGCCCGGGCCAGCTCGTCGAGGGTCACCGGCCCGGCCCACACGTCGGCCGGTCCGGCGCGGCTGACCCGCACCACCCGGGCGGCGGTCTGGGCGGCCATCGCCGCCACCGCCGCGTCGTCGGCGTTGAGTACCACCACCCCGGATGCCGGAACCGCCTGCGGCAGCTCGGCTTTGGTTTGCGCGATCGCCTCGCGGGAGCCGAACTCGCCCAGATGCGCGGTGCCGACGTTGAGCACCACCGCGATCTGCGGCGGCGCGATCGCGGCCAGCGCGGCGATATTGCCGGGGTGTCGCGCCGACATCTCCAGGATCAGATAGTCGGTGTCCTCGGTGGCGCGCAGCACCGTCCAGGGGTGGCCGAGCTCGTTGTTGAACGAGCCGGGCGGGGCCACCACCTGCCCCAGCGGCGCCAGCACCGCGGCCAGCAGATCCTTGGTGGAGGTTTTGCCCGACGAACCGGTGACCCCGATGATCGTCAACCCCTTGGCGACCAGGTCGGCGGCCACCGCGGCGGCCAGCTTGGCCAACGCCGCCAGCACCGCCGCCCCCGAGCCGTCGGTGTCGTGTTCGAGCACCCCGGCGCGGCTGCCGGTCGGGGCGGGGTCAACCACGATCGCGGGCACCCCGACCGGGCGGGCCGCCAGCACCGCAACCGCCCCGGCGGCCACCGCCGCCGCGGCGTGGTCGTGCCCGTCGGCGCGCGCCCCGGGCAGCGCCAAAAACAGCCCGCCCGGGGTGATTTTGCGGGAGTCGAACTCCACGGTCGACGTCACCGGGGTGCGTGCGGCGACGTCGGGCGCCAGGTCGGCCACCCGCCCACCGACGATCTCGGCGATCTGGGCCACGGTCAACGGGATCACAGCGCCTCCAGGGCGGCCGCCAGCTCCACCCGGTCGTCGAATGGGCGGGTCTGTCCGGCCGCGGTCTGCCCGGTTTCGTGGCCCTTGCCGGCGATCAGCACCACGTCGCCGGGGCGGGCCCAGGCCACGGCGTGCTCGATCGCGGCGCGCCGGTCACCGATCTCGACGACCTGGGCGGGGCCGTGGGCGGCGCCGGCCAGGATCTCGCGGCGGATCGCGGCGGGGTCTTCACTGCGCGGGTTGTCGTCGGTGACCACCACCAGGTCGGCCAGCTCGGCGGCGATCTGTCCCATCGGGGCGCGTTTGCCCGGGTCGCGGTCACCGCCGGCGCCGAACACCACCGCCAGCCGGCCCTCCGGGCGGCGCAGCGTGCTCAGCACGGCGCGCAGCGCGCCGGGTTTGTGCGCGTAGTCGACCAGCGCGAGAAAGCCCTGGCCGCGGTCGACCGGCTCCAGCCGCCCGGGCACCCCGGCGTCCCGCAGCCCCAGCGCCGCCTGCTCCGGGGACACCCCGACACTGTCCAGGATCGCCAGCGCGACAAGGCAGTTGGCGATGTTGTAGCCACCGGGTAGCCGGATGCCGACCCGATGGTGCACCCCGACCGGGTCGACGACGGTGAACTCCTGGCTGCCGCCGGGCAGCGCCACCACGTCCTCGGCGCGCCAGGACGCCGGCTTCCCCGCCGCGCTGACCGTGATCGCCTCGCCGAACCGGGCGGCCATCGCCCGTCCGGCGTCGTCGTCGACGCAGACCACCGCGCGGCGGGCCCGCAGCGGGGACGCCGGGTCGAACAGCCGCGCCTTGGCCTCGAAGTAGTCGGTCATGCTGGGGTGGAAGTCGAGGTGATCGCGGGACAGGTTGGTGAAGCCGCCCACCGCGAACCGGACCCCGTCGGCGCGGCCCAACGCCAGCGCGTGGCTGGACACCTCCATCACCACGGTGTCGGCGCCGCGTTCGGCCATCACCGCGAGCAGCGCCTGCAGCGCGGGCGCCTCCGGGGTGGTCAGCGCGCTGGGCTCATCGGCGCCGTCGATGCGGACGCCGACGGTGCCGATCAGGCCCGCGGTGCGCCCGGCCGCGCGCAGCCCGGCCTCGACCAGGTAGGTGGTGGTGGTCTTGCCCGAGGTCCCGGTGATGCCGATGACGGCGATCCGCTCGGAGGGATGCCCGTAGACGGTGGCGGCCAGGGCACCGAGGATCTCCCGGGGGTTGGGGTGCACCAGCACCGGCACGGTGCGATCCGCGCCCAACGCGGCGGCCCCGGCGGGGTCGGTGAGCACCGCGACCGCGCCGTGCTCGACGGCCTGGCCGGTGTAGCGCGCGCCGTGGGTCGCCGACCCGGACAGGGCGGCGAACAGGTCACCGGGCGCGGCGTCCTGTGCCCGCAGCGTCACCCCGGTGATGCGGGTGTCGGCGACCACGCTGCCTTCCGCGGGCACCGCGCTGACCTGGGCGGCCAGCGTCAGCAGCGGGATGCCATCACCGGTCCGCGGCCGCAGCATCGTGGGCACCCCGAGATCACCTCCGTCCACCGCCGCCAGTCACGCCATCTTCGGCCTAGACACCCTACCGTTGCCGGGAGTGTGTATGAGTGACACTCATGCGGTCACCCCGGTCGCGTAACTTCACCTTCGTCAGCGCCGCTGTGCTGACCGCATGCACGCTTCACCCTGCCGCACCGACCCCCTGCAGGTACGCCGATTTTCCCGGACCTCGCCGGCTTCGCCGCCGCCCACGTCGAGGACTACGCAGTGGAAGAGACGAGCCCTGGGCATATCAATTTTTTTACGAGATTCCTTACCCCGGATGGGATCCCCTGCCCGTTCGATACCACTGGCGAGTTCTCAGCGGGATGCACCGGGCCCAGTTTCCCTGGGGTCCCGGTCGTAGCGCCGTCCTTCTATTACAGCGACGGGACCGGTTTCAAACTCCGCACCGGCGTGTTCGGAATCGCGACGAACATCTGGGTGAGCTCCTTCAGTTGACATCCGCACCGATCCGCTGCACCCAAGACGCAGACACCACCACCTGCAGGGACGGCGACCACGGGTTTGTCAGCTCATCATCGGACCCGTCAAAGTACCGATCGTTCTAGGCCGGTCGCGTCCTCACCGCGGTTGATACACACGGCGCGGCGCGGCGTTGACAGCCCGGTGACCCAGCAATACCCTCGAGGCTACGGTTCCGTAGCTTACGCAACCGTAGGTTTCAGGGTCGGGGACATTGACGACGCTCGGAAGGCGCGAACCAGTGACCGAATCGAACACCACACTGCTCTACGACCTCGAACCCGTGGTCGCCGCGAATCTGGACCGGCACCTCGCCGCGGTGCGCCCGTGGCAGCCACACGACTATGTGCCGTGGAGCCGCGGCCGGGACTTCGCGTTCCTGGGCGGGCAGGACTGGACGCCGCAGGACTCGCCGCTGGATCCGGTGGCCCGGGCGGCCCTGACGGTCAACCTGCTCACCGAGGACAACCTGCCGTCCTATCACCGCGAGATCGCCACCCGGTTCGGCCGCGACGGCGCCTGGGGATCCTGGGTGGGCCAGTGGACGGCCGAGGAGGGCCGCCACAGCGTGGCGCTGCGCGACTACCTGGTGGTGACCCGGGGCGTCGATCCGGTGGCGTTGGAGAACATGCGGATGGCGCACGTGATCGCCGGCTACGACTCCGGGGATAAGACGCCGCTGCAGGCGCTGGCCTACGTGTCGTTCCAGGAGCTGGCCACCCGGATCTCGCATCGCAATACCGGTCGGGCGTCGGGCTGTCCGCTGGCCGAGCAGCTGCTGTCCCGCATCGCGCTCGACGAGAACCTGCACATGGTGTTCTACCGCAACCTGATGGCCGCCGCACTGGACATCGACCCGGACGCGGCGCTCGGCGCGATCCGCGACGAGGTGCTCGGCTTCGCCATGCCCGGTATCGGCATGCCGGGCTTCGAAGAGAACGCGCTGCTCATCGCCAAGGCGGGCATCTACGATCTGCGCATTCACCACGACGACGTTTTGCTGCCGGTCCTGCGCTACTGGAAGGTGTTCGACCGCACCGACGTTGGCGCCGACGGCGAGAAAGCCCGCGAGGAGATCACCGATTTCCTGGCCGCCCTCGACGAGCGGGCCCGCTACTACGAGGAGAAGGCCGCCGCCCGCCGGGAGCTGGCCGAAGCGCGGTCGTAGTCAGCGACGGAGGCCGAATACACCCTGCGGTGTATGGTGGTGTCATGTCGCGTACGAACATCGACATCGATGACGAGTTGATCGCCGCCGCGCAGCGCATCTACCGATTGACATCGAAACGCAGCGCGGTCGACCTGGCCTTGCGCCGGCTGGTCGGCGAGGCCCTCAGCGTCGAGGAAGCGCTGGCGTTGCAGGGAACCGGCTTCGACTACACCAATGAAGAACTCGAGGCGTTCTCCGTTCCAGAACGCGCTGCCGACGACCGGTGATCGTCGACACATCGGTGTGGATCGAGTATTTGGCTACCACCGACTCGACCGCAAGCCGTTGGGTCGCGGGCCGCATCGCGGACGAAGCGTCACTGACCATCCCCGAGGTGGTGGTGATGGAATTGCTGATCGGTACCACCGAGGAGAAAGCCGCGGCGGTTCGGCGGCGGTTCCTCCAGCGATTCGACATCGAGCCGCTCGCACCCGTGCGCGATGCCGAGGACGCCGCGGCGATTCACCGTCGCTGTCGGCGCGGCGGAGACACCGTCCGCAGCTTGATCGACTGCCAAGTCGCGGCGATGGGACTGCGTTTGAACCTGGTGGTGGCGCACCGCGACCGCGACTTTGAAGTCATCCGACGGCATTGCGGATTACGAACGCTGCCGCTGTTCTGACGGTTCCGACGCTACATCTGCTGCAGGGTCAGCGGCGCCCCCGGATCCGGTGACAGCGGCACCTCTTCGCGCTGCAGCAGCCAGCTGGCGATGTCGTGGAACAGCGGGGCCGCCGACGATCCCGGGGAGCCGTCCGCGGCGCGGTGCGGGTTGTCCATCATCAGGCCGATGACGTAGCGCGGGTTGTCGGCCGGGGCCATGCCGGCGAAGGTGATCCAGTACACGTTGTCGAAGTAGCAGCCGCAGGCCGGGTTGATCTGCTGGGCGGTACCGGTTTTCCCGGCGATCTGATAGCCCTCGACCCCGGCCTGCCATCCGGTGCCCTGCTGGTAGCCCATCGGGTCGCGCTGCACGACCGCGCGCAACATGTCCCGGACCGTCGCCGCGGTCTGCGCCGAGACCACCCGAACACCTTGCGGGCGGGGCTCGTCGGTGCGGGTGCCATCCGGGGCGACGGTCGCTTTCATGATCCGCGGCGGGATCCGCACCCCGTCGTTGGCGATCGCCTGGTACATGCCGGCCATCTGCAGCAGCGTCATCGAAAGACCTTGCCCGATCGGCAGGTTGGAAAAGGTGCTGCCCGACCACTGGTCGATCGGCGGCACCAGCCCGGCGCTTTCCCCGGGCAGGCCGACCCGGGTGCGCTGTCCCAGCCCGAATTTCTCCAGCATGTCGAACCAGCGGTCCGGGCCGACCCGCTGGGCCAGCATCAGCGTGCCCACGTTGGACGACTTCCCGAACACCCCGGTGGTGGTGTAGGGCGTCACGCCGTGGTTCCAGGCGTCGTGCACGGTCACCCCGCCCATGTCGATCGAGCCCGGCACCTGCAGCACCTCGTCGGGGTTGCTCAACCCGTATTCGATGACCGAGGCGGCGGTGACCACCTTGTTCACCGAGCCCGGCTCGAACGGCGAGGTCACCGGAAGGTTGCCCATCTGCTTGTCGCCCTGGCGCCCGAGGTCCTGGGACGGGTCAAAGGTGTTGTCGTTGGCCATCGCCAGCACTTCACCGGTCTTGGCGTCGAGCACCACCGCCGAGACGTTTTGCGCCCCCGAGGCGTTCTTGGCCTGCTGCACCTGCTGCTGCACGTAGAACTGGATGTCGTCGTCGAGGGTCAGCTGCACCGTGGACCCGTCGACCGCCTTATGCCGGTTGCGGTAGCTGCCGGGGATCACCACCCCGTCGGAGCCGCGGTCGTAGGTGACCGATCCGTCGGTGCCGGCCAGCACGGCGTCCAGCGAGTCCTCCAGGCCCAGCAGGCCGTGGCCGTCCCAGTCGATGCCGCCGACGATATTGGCCGCCAGCGAACCGCCCGGGTACTGCCGCAGATCCTGCCGCTCGCTGCCGACTTCGGGGAATTTCTTGGTGATCACCTCGGCGATGGCGGGGTCGACCGAGCGGGCCAGGTAGGCGAAGGTGTCGTTGCTTTGCAGCTTGCGTTCCACCGTCGCCGCGTCCGGCTTGTTGTTGAGCCGGGCCGCCACCTCGGTGGCGATCTCGTGCAGCCGCCGTTGCGGGTCGGGGGCTTGGGGGTTCTTCTGTTTGGCGTCGGCCAGCTGCTGGCGGATCTTGACCGGCTGGAACGTCAGCGCGCGCGCTTCCACGGTGAACGCCAGCTTGTCGTTGTTGCGGTCGATGATGGCCCCACGCATCGCCTGTTCGACGTCGGTGACCTTGAGCTGGCCGGCGGCTTCGGCGCGCAACCCGGCCGCCCGCGGCACCTGCAGATAGAACAGCTGCGCCGCGGCCACCGCGAGCACCAGGAAGATGACCGCATTGCCGGCGCGGTGCCGGAAGACGAACGATGCGCTGCGGGAGCCGAATTCCACCGCCTGTCGGGTGCGGCGCGCCCGGGCCGAGTGGCCCAGCGGCTCGGTGCTGGTTTTAGGCGCCGGGCCGCCCTTGGCGCCGCGGCGGCCACGCGCGGGGCGCGCCGGCTGACGGGTGCGCGTCCGGCCGGCGCGGCTCACCGGGCGACACCCGCCGTCGCTCCGGTCACCGGGGTGAATTGCTCGGGGTTGACCGGGGTGGCGGCCGGCGCCGCGGGCGGCGCCGCGGGCACCGCAACCGGGCCCGGCAGCGGACCGGTGACCGGGGCGTCGGGCACACCCGGTGCGGGCGGACCCGCCGGGGCGGGATCACCGCCGGGCAGATGTTCGGCGCCCAGCGTCGATGCCCCATCCGGGGCGCGCAGCAACACATCCGGGGCCGGGGCCGGCAGGCCCGGGATGGGCTCCCCGAGGCCGGGCAACACCCGCACCGGCACCTCGACGGGATTGCCCGCCGGCCCGGTGGGCGGCGCCTGTTCGTCGGGCAGTTTGCTGTTCAACGGCGGCAGCGGCACCCCCTCGGCGGGTTTCGGGGTGCCGACCACCACCCAGTTGCCGGCCGGGTCCTGCACCAGATGCGCGGTGTCGCGCGACGGGATCATGCCCAGGTTCCGCGCCGCCTCGGCCAACGCCGGTGCGGCCTCCGCCTCGAGCACATCGCGTTCCAGTGACTCCTTCTGCTGCACCAGGGCCCGGTTCTCCTCGCGCGCGCTGCCCAGCTGGTAGGAACGCTCGGCCGAGTCGGTGGACAGCCACAGCGTGGCGCCCAGGCCGACACCGAGTGAACCGATCACCAGCACCACGAACGGCACCTTGGCCAGCAGCGCGCGGGGTCGCAGGTCCACCGACGCCAGCCGGGTGAGCAGCCGCTCCCGCAGCGGTGGGCGAACAACCTTGGGTGCCTTAGCTTTCCGAGCCTTCGCCCGCGCCTTAGCCTGTTTGGTGCTTTTCGCCGGAGCCGGCCGGGTCCGGGTGGTGGTTTGCGGACCGGACCGCGGCACCCGGGCCTCGCGGGCCGGCGCGGTAGCCTTCGCGCCGCGCGGCCGGCCGCGACCCGACGAGGTCGCCTCGGCGGGCCGGCGAGTGGTTCGGCGGGTGGGACCATCGGGGCGACGACGACGGTCGCCGCCGCGCCGCGCCGGCGCTTCGCGCTTGGTGGTCATCGGTCTCCCCTCCTTGCTGACCGTTGCTCCACCCGCTGCAGGGCGCGTAACCGCACCGCGGCGCTGCGGGAGTTGCGTTCGACTTCGGCGGCGTCTGCCCGTTCGGCTCCGTGCGTCAGCGACCTGAATTGCGGTGCGTGGCCGGGAAGTTCGACCGGCAGCCCGGGCGGCGTGCGCGACGCGGTCGCCTCGGCGAACACGCCTTTGACGATGCGGTCCTCCAACGACTGGTAGGCCATCACCACAATGCGCCCGGCCACGTCCAGCGCGGCCAACGCTGCGGGCAGCGCGGCGCGCAGCGAGTCCAATTCGCCGTTGACCGCGACCCGCAGCGCCTGGAACGTCCGCTTGGCGGGGTGCCCCCCGGTGCGCCGGGCGGGGGCCGGGATCGCCTCGTAGAGCAGCGAAACCAGCTCACCGGTGGAGCTGAACGGGGTGTGCGCGCGGCGACGCACGATCTGGGTGGCGATGCGCGACGCGAACCGCTCCTCGCCGTAGCGGCGCAGAATATCGGTCAACGCGGCCTGGTCGTAGGTGTTGAGGATGTCGGCCGCGGTCAGCGGTGCCTCCGGGTCCATCCGCATGTCCAGCGGCGCGTCCTGGGCGTAGGAGAAGCCCCGCTCGGCCCGGTCCAGCTGCATCGACGAGACGCCCAGGTCGAACAGCACGCCGTCGATAGATCCCGTTGCGGCATAACCTGTTTCGGTCAGCGCGTCGGCGATCCCGTCGTAGCGCGTCCGAACCAGGGTGAGCCGATCGGCGAACGGTGCCAGCCGCTCGGCGGCGATGTCGAGCGCGGTGGGGTCGCGGTCCAGGCCGATCAGCCGCAGCCCGGGCAGCTCGGTCAAGAACCGTTCCGCGTGCCCGCCCGCACCCAGGGTGGCGTCGACCAGGACCGCCCCGGACCCGTCGGCATGCTGCCGGGTCAGCGCGGGGGTCAGCAGGGCGACGCAGCGCTCCAGCAGCACCGGCACATGGCCGAAATCGCCCACAGCACCTCCCCGTCGAGTTTGGCAACGCATGTAAGGCCCGCGCACGACCCGCTGCGCCCGGCACCGCCGCGCTGGCGGTCGCCCGACGGCACGGCGGGTAGCCCCTGCCTCGAGGTCCCTGTCCGAGAGCGCGAACCTGGCGTTGGGGAAGTACGTCAGGGTCGGTTCGGGCAGAGGCCACGAGGCACGGGCATGCGCCTCAAATGATGTCGCTGAGTGCTTCATCGCTGGCCGCGGAGAAGTTCTCTTCGTGGGTCTGTTGGTAGTCCTGCCAGGCCTGCGCATCCCAGATCTCGAGATAGTCCACGGATCCGATGACGACGCACTCCTTGGACAGGTTGGCGTAGCGGCGGTGGTCGGCCGACAGCGTGATGCGGCCCTGGCCGTCGGGGTGTTGTTCGTCGGTGGCTGCGGCCAGGTTGCGCAGGAACGCCCGCGCCTCCGGGTTACGCCGCGACGCGTTGGCGGCCCGGCGGGCCAGCTGCTCGAATTCGGCCCGCGGGTACACGGCCAGGCTGTGGTCTTGGCTCTTCGTCACCATCAACCCTCCTGCCAGTGCGTCGCGAAATTTTGCGGGCAAGGTCAGCCGCCCCTTGTCGTCGAGCTTGGGCGTGTAGGTGCCGAGGAACATCGCGCACCTCCCGCCTGGCGGAGCCTCCTTGCACTCCGTCTCGCCGCCGACTTCAGCCACCATACCCCACAATCCCCCACTTCGCGCCCTCTGAGACATAACGGTTGGGTGTTTCCCCCACCATGCGGCCGGGTTGGCCTCGGCGGGGGCCGCCGGCGCGGGCCGTCGTGGCGGTGAACTACCAGCTCAGCGCGGAAATTCGCGGGTGGGGTCAAGGGTGGGGAGCGGTGGGGAGTCTCGGTACGCTCGCGGCGGCTGGGCGCGGCGGGGCTGGTGGCGCCGAGACTGTATTGGCGGCGCCGAGCCTGCGCCCACGGCGTCGAGGCCGTGCTCACGGCGCCGAGCCTGTATCCAGGGCCAATCCCCCGACGGAAATGACGGCCTCAGTACCGTCTCGACGCCATGGCTACAGTCTCGACGCCATGGCTGCAGTCTCAAGAAGCCAAATCCAGCCTCGACACCTCAATCCCGATGCCGGCGAACCGAAAAGCAAAAAGGGGCAGCCCAACTGGGCTGCCCCGACGTGAACTCGATGCGGACGGGCCGGATTACGGCTCGAAGCGGCGGCGGAACCGATCCTCCATGCGGCTGGTGAAGGAACCGCCGGCGCCCTTCACCCGGCCCTGGCGCGCGGCGTTGGGGGCCGACGACCCCGACGGTCCACGGCCACCGGCGATCCGCGGGCCGGTGACGGCGAACACCACCCCGCCGAACATGACCACGAACCCGACGACGGACAGGACCAGGAAGCTGTGGTTGACGTTCGCGTAGAACGGCACACCGGACACCAGCATCGCCAAACCGACCACGAACATCGCCGCGCCTTGGACCCGCCGCCGGGTGGTGGGCGCACGCAGTCCCCCGCCGCGCACACTGGAGGCGAACTTGGGGTCCTCGGCGTAGAGAGCGCTCTCGATCTGGTCGAGCATCCGCTGCTCATGATCGGAGAGTGGCATTCGTCCCTCCTTGCCGACGGCCCGTCACGTGGTTTCCGATAGCACGTGGATGCCCGTAGCGACGGGCAACTACCACTGATGATACGAGGTCGATCTGCGGCGTACCACCGGGTTCGAACGATGAGTGTAGCCCGGCGGCAATGCGGGCGGGCAGGCCCGGGTGACACCGCCCGACATCGCGGCCAGCCGACAGGATCGTCGCTGGGCATCGATCACCCGCCCCGGATAATGGAACAGTGGCAGCACCAACCCGATCACCAGGAGGACGCCCCGAGTTGGCCACCTTCCTCATCGATTTGGCGCCCCAGGACATGGCCCGCCGCCTCGGTGACGCGCTGGGTGTCTACGTCGACGCGATGAGTTACCCGCGTGGTACGGAGAGCCAGCGGGCGTCGATGTGGCTGGAACATATGCGCCGACGCGGCTGGCAGGCGGTGGCCGCCGTCGAGGCCGACGTGCGCACCGGTGCGGCGCCGTCGGCGGCCGAGCTAACCGGGGCGCCGCTGCTGGGCGTTGCCTACGGCTACTGCGGCGCCCCCGACCAGTGGTGGCAGCAGCAGGTCGTGCAGGGCTTACAGCGCGGCGGCCGGCCCGCCCCGGAGATCGCCCGCCTGATGACCAGCTACTTCGAGCTGACCGAGTTGCATATCGCGCCGCGGGCGCAGGGCCGCGGCCTGGGTGAGGCGTTGACGCGGCGGCTGCTCGCCGGGCGCGGCGAAGCCCACGTGCTGCTGTCCACCCCGGAAATCCACGGCGAGGCCAACCGCGCCTGGCGGCTGTACCGGCGGTTGGGCTTCACCGACGTCATCCGCGGCTACCACTTCGCCGGTGACCCGCGTCCGTTCGCGATCCTGGGCCGGCCGCTGCCGTTGTCGTGACAAAACCCGGCCGGCACGGCGGCGCGCACACCGCCGGTCTGGCACGATGACCGGGTGCGCGCCACCTCTCGCCCACCTCGGGTTCGCCGCCCGCTGGCGTTGATGCTGCTGCTGCTCCCGGTGACCCTGATGACCGTCGGTTGCCTGCGGGTTCACGCGACGATCACCGTCTCCCCCGACGATCAGGTGTCCGGCCAGGTGATCGCGGCGACCAAACCCCGCAACGAGCACGACCCCGGGCCGCAACTGAACCCCGACCTGCCGTTCAGCCAGAAGGTGGCGATCTCGAAGTACGACCGGGACGGCTACGTCGGCTCGCAGGCGGTGTTCTCCGATCTGACCTTCGCCGAGCTGCCGCAACTGGCGAATATGAACCCCGACGCCGCCGGGGTCGACCTGTCGCTGCGCCGCGCCGGCGATCTGGTGATCCTGGAGGGCCGCGTCGACCTGACCACGTTGGACGACCCCGAGGCCGACGTGCAGTTAAGCGTGTCGTTCCCCGGGGAAGTGACCTCCACCAACGGGGATCGCATCGCCAGCGACTCGGTGGAATGGAAACTCAAACCCGGGGTGGTCACCACCATGAGCGCCCAGGCCCGCTACACCGATCCGTCCACCCGCTCGTTCACCAGCGCCGCGATGCGCCTAGGGCTCGGGTCGGTCGCGGTCGCGATCCTGATCGCGGTGTTGGCGTGGACCGGCCGCGACCGCAGCCCCCGGTTCGGCGAGGACGACGAGGCCGACGCCGAGGTTCACTCCCCGCGCGGCGACCAGTAGTCCAGCATCGTCGCGAAGGTCTCGAATGCCGGCGCGGACACCCCGTAGGTGGCCTCCAAGTGGATGCTCAACGGGAAGCCGAGGTCGGCCACACCGTCGATCACCCGCTGGTACAGATCGAGGATCAGCCGACGCTTCTGCGCGGGTTCGCTGTGCGCCAGCGTTTTGACAAACGCCTGCTCGGCCGCGACGGCGGCGTTGCCCGGATCTTGGATGAGCCAATCGATGAACCCCACCCGGCTCTCCATCTTCGGGACGAAGCCGAAGGACAGCAGGATCTCGGGGCGATGGTCGGTGTGCCTGGCGAACTCGGCCAGGAATCCCACGATGGCATCGGAGTACAACAGCTGGGTTTGAGCGAACGTCGCACCCTGGTTGCACTTGAACCCGAAGCGGCCTTGCTCACCGTCCCGGGTGGGGATCAGGATCACGCCGCGGTTGGCCACCTGCTCGCGGTAGAGCGACAGGGCGTCGGTCGGCGCGACGCCGGAGCCCTCCCCGTCCGCCATGGTGCGCGGCACCCCGACGAACACGATGCCTTCGATGCCGGCGTCGACCAGATCGGTGAGCCGCCGGCGCAGCGACGGCTCATCGGAGAACGCGGTGACCTGGCTGCACAGTCCTTTCATCCCGGGTAACTCCGGTTTGACCATCGACCAGAAATCCAGCACGTCGAGCTTCGGCTTCCACTCGATGGGCCGGTCGGCCTCTTCCTCGATCATCCCGGGCATCATGATGTGCCCGATCTGTCCGGCCAGGCCGGTTTCCGCGGCGAACTTGAGCACCTTGCCCGCGTCGTCGATGGCCTGCTGGCGACCGCGTTCCACATTGGGCGGGACGAGTTCGAGCGCGATGGTGTTCAAGGTCAAGAGGATGCTCCTGTGTGTTTGCCACGCCCGGCGCGGCGATCCGCCACCGGGACGGCGCTGCTTCGTCAACTGAGCGGGCGCGCGGGTTCTGCAGACAGCATAGGGGCGAGTTAGTGAGCCTGTCGAAGCAACTCCGGTGGCCGCGGGGCTCGGCTCCCCCGAAAGTGGCCGTACGCTCTACCCTGAATGCACTCCGTCATCGGTAGCGCACAGAGCAGAAAGGGGCGCCGCGCTGAGCATTAGAGCTACAGCCGCACCCGCTCCGTCAGCCGCGGAGCTGGCCGGCGCCGTCACCGACCAGCTGCGTGGGTATCTGCGTGACCGCCGCCGGGACACCGCCTACATCGGGCCGGACTACGACGGCCTGGTCGCCGGGCTCGAGGAGTTCGTGCTGTCCGGCGGTAAGCGGCTGCGCCCGGCGTTCGCCTACTGGGGGTGGCGCGCGGTGGCCGACGCCGAACCCGACCCCGGGATGCTGCGGCTGTTCGCCGCGTTGGAGTTGCTGCACGCCTGCGCGCTGGTGCACGACGACGTGATCGACGCCTCGGCGACCCGCCGCGGCAAACCGACGACGCACGTGAAATTCGCTGGCCTGCACCGCGACCGGTGCTGGCGGGGGGTGCCCGACCAGTTCGGGCTGTCGGCGGCGATCCTGCTCGGTGATCTGGCCCTGGTCTGGGCCGACGACATCGTCGCCGCCGCCGAGTTGCCGCCGGCCGCGCACGCCCGGGTGCGGCGGGTGTGGGCCGATATCCGCACCGAGGTGCTCGGCGGGCAATACCTCGACATCGTCGCCGAGGCCACCGGCGCCGACTCGATCGCCTCGGCGATGCAGGTCAACACCTACAAAACCGCGTCGTACACGGTGTCGCGTCCGCTGCAGCTGGGTGCCGCCGCCGCGGCCGACCGCCCCGATGTGCAGGCCATCTTCCACGAGCTGGGCACCGATCTGGGGGTGGCGTTTCAGCTGCGCGACGACGTGCTGGGCGTGTTCGGCGACCCGGCGGTGACCGGCAAACCGTCCGGCGACGACCTGCGGTCCGGTAAGCGCACCGTGCTGTGGGCCGAGGCGGTGGAGTTGGCCGATGAGGCCGACCCGGCCGCGGCGCAGTTGCTGCGCAATTCGATCGGCACCGAGCTGACCGACGCCCAGGTCGGCGAGCTGTGCGACGTCATCACCGCGGTCGGGGCGCTGGCGGCGGTCGAGGAGCACATCGACACGCTGACCCGGCGGGCGCAGGCGACGCTGGCCGCCGCCCCGATCTCCGCCGCGGCCAAGGCCGGGCTCTCCGAACTGGCCAGCCTGGCCGCCAACCGATCCAGCTGAGCACCGATGTCCACCCCGACCCCCACGACCGCCGACGCGGCCGCCGCCCGCCCCCCACGGCTGGCCCGGCTGCAGGAGTTCACCGCCAGCGCCCAGGCCCGCCCGGCGCTGCTGGGGTGTTTGGGCGCGGCGCTGATCACCGCTGGCGGGTTGGGCGCCGGCAGCACCAAACTGCACGACCCGCTGCTGGAGGGGCTGCACCTGTCCTGGCTGCGGTTCGGGCACGGGCTGGTGCTGTCCTCGGTGCTGCTGTGGACCGGGGTGGCGTTGATGCTGCTCGCCTGGCTGCGGCTGGGCCGGCGCGTCCTCGACGGCACCGTCACCGAGTACACCCTGGTGGCCACCACCGGCTTCTGGCTGGCGCCGCTGCTGGCGTCGGTGCCGGTGTTCAGCCGCGACACCTACTCGTATCTGGCCCAGGGCGCGCTGCTGCGCGACGGGCTGGACCCGTACCTGGTCGGGCCGGTCGACAACCCCAATCCGCTGCTCGACGACGTCAGCCCGATCTGGTCGGCCACCACCGCGCCCTACGGCCCGGCGTTCATCCTGGTCGCCAAGTTCGTCACGATGCTGGTCGGCGACCACGTCATCTTGGGCACCATGCTGCTGCGGTTGTGCATGCTGCCCGGGTTGGCGCTGCTGATCTGGGCGGCGCCGCGGCTGGCCCGCCATGTCGGCGGGAACGGACCGGCCGCGCTGTGGATCTGCGTGCTCAACCCGCTGGTGATCATCCACCTGATGGGCGGGGTGCACAACGAGATGCTGATGGTCGGGCTGATGACCGCCGGCATCGCGCTGACCTTCGGCCACCGCCCCCTGGCCGGGACCACCGTGGTCGCGTTGGGGGTGGCGGTCAAGGCCACCGCCGGGATCGCGTTGCCGTTTTTGGTGTGGGTGTGGATGCGGCATCTGCGGGACCGGCGCGGCTACCGCCGGGCCGCGGCGTTCGCGGCGGCCGGCGCGGCCACCGTGGCCATCGTGGTCACGGTGTTCGGGGTGTTGTCCGGGCTGGCCGGGGTGGGCCTGGGCTGGCTGACCGCGCTGCTGGCCGGCAACGTGAAGATCATTAACGCCCTAACGGTGCCGACGGCGACCGCGAACCTGGTGCACGCGATCGGCGGACTGTTCTTCCCGGTCAACTTCTACGCGGTGCTACACGTGACCCGCATCATCGGGATCGTCCTCATCGCGGTGTCGCTGCCGCTGCTGTGGTGGCGGTTCCGCCGCGACGACCGCGCCGCGCTGACCGGGATCGCCTGGGCGATGCTGATCGTGGTGTTGTTCGTGCCGGCCGCACTGCCCTGGTACTACACCTGGCCGTTAGCCGCCGCGGCCGCGGTGGCGCAGTCCCGGGTGGCGCTGGCCACGATCGCGGCGCTGTGCACCTATGTGATGGTGATCTTCAAACCCGACGGCGCGCACGGCATGTACTCCTGGGTGCATGTCGGCATCGCGGCCAGCTGCGCGGCGTTCGCGTTCTACACGCTGTACCGGGCGCCGCAGGCCCCGGTCAGTACGCCATAGCCTGGGCCCGGCGCACCACCTCACGGGCTTGGTGGGCGTGCAGCGCATCGACCGGGCGGGCGTTGTCGACCGGGTCGCGCATCCCGTCGCGGGTCACCGACAGCGACGCATCCGGGGTGAACAGCCAGCGCAGGATCTCGGTTTCGTGGTAGCCGCCGTCGCGCAGCACCATCAGCAGCCCGGGCAGGCTTTTGACCACTTCGCCGGTGTCGGTGAAAAAGATGCGCGGCACCACCACCGTCCCGCCGCGGCGCACCGCGACCAGATGCCCCTCCCGCAGCTGCTGATGCACCTTGGTGACCGGCACCCCCAGCAGCTCGGCGACCGTGGGCAGGTCATAGGTCGGCTCGTCGGGGGCCAACACGTCGTCACCGGCCGGAATACTGCTCACCGGGCCCAGTGTAGAACGTGTCGGCCGGCCCGAAAGCCGCGCGCTGAACCCGTGTTCGGCCCGCTCGCACCTACGATGTCGGGGTGGCGACGGCTGGCACCGGGGATGCTTTGGAGGGCGTGGTACTGGATCGGCGGTACCGCGTGGCCACCAAAATCGCCACCGGCGGCATGTCGACGGTGTACCGGGGGGTGGATCTGCGGCTGGACCGCCCGGTCGCGCTCAAGGTGATGGACGCCCGCTACGCCGGGGACACCCAGTTCCTCACCCGGTTTCAGCTCGAGGCGCGGGCGGTGGCCCGGCTCAAACACCCCGGGCTGGTCGCGGTCTATGACCAGGGCACCGATTCCGGGCGGCCGTTTTTGGTGATGGAGCTCGTCGAGGGCGGCACCCTGCGCGAGCTGCTCAACGAACGCGGCCCGATGCCGCCGCACGCGGTGGTGGCGGTGCTGCGCCCGATGCTGGGCGCGCTGGGGGTGGCGCACCGGGCCGGGCTGGTGCACCGCGACGTCAAGCCGGAGAACGTCCTGATCTCCGACGACGGCGAGGTCAAGATCGCCGATTTCGGCTTGGTCCGCGCCCTCGCGGCCGCCGGGATCACCTCCACCAGCGTCATTCTGGGCACCGCGGCCTACCTGTCGCCCGAACAGGTCCGGGACGGCCAGGCCGGCCCGCACAGCGACGTCTACGCGGCCGGGATCCTGTGTTACGAGCTGCTGACCGGGCGCACCCCGTTCTCCGGGGACTCCGCGCTGACCGTGGCCTACCGGCGCCTCGACCACGACGTCGCACCGCCCAGCACCGTCATCGACGGCGTCCCACCACAATTCGACGCGTTCGTGGCGTGCGCGACCCACCGGGACCCGGACGGCCGGTACGTCGACGCCGACGAGATGGGCGCCGAACTCGACGCGCTGGCCCACGAGCTGGACCTGCCGCCGTTTCGGGTGCCCGCCCCGCGCCAGTCCGCGCAACACACCTCCGCGATGGCCCAGCGCCGCCCGGCCGGCCCGGTGCGCACCCGGCAGCTGACCCGCGCCACCGCCGACCCGCCCAGCGCCCGCACCGACGAGGACGAGGACGATGCCGACGTCGCAGGTCAATTCGCCGGCATCGAGCTGAGCGAGTTCGCCCTGCAACGCCAGCACGCCCGGCGGATGGTGGTGATCTGGCTGGCGGTGCTGCTGGCGCTGACCGGGCTGGTCGCGGCGGTGGCCTGGACCCTCGGCAGCCACCTCAGCGCCCTGCTGTAAGTGCCGCGAGCTGGCTAGTCGCGCAGCATTTCGGCGACCAGGAACGCCAACTCCAGCGACTGCTGGGTGTTCAACCGCGGGTCGCAGGTGGTTTCGTAGCGGCCGGCCAGGTCGGAGTCCGAAATGTCTTGGGCGCCACCGAGGCACTCGGTGACGTCTTCGCCGGTGATCTCGACGTGGATGCCCCCGGGGTGGGTGCCCAACGCCCGGTGCACCTCGAAGAAGCCCTGCACCTCGTCGACGATGCGGTCGAAGTGCCGGGTCTTGTAGCCGGTGGACGCCTCGTGGGTGTTGCCGTGCATCGGGTCGCACTGCCAGATCACCTGATGCCCGGTGGCCTGCACCTTCTCGATGATCGGCGGCAGCAGGTCGCGCACCTTGGCGTTGCCCAGCCGGCTGACCAGGGTCAACCGGCCCGGCTGGTGATGCGGGTCGAGGCGCTCGACGTATTCGACCGCCTGCTCCGGGGTGGTGGTCGGGCCGATCTTGACGCCGATCGGGTTGGCGACCACCTCGGCGAACGCGATGTGGGCGCCGTCGAGTTGGCGGGTGCGCTCCCCGATCCAGATGTAGTGCGCGGACAGGTCATACAGTTGCGGTTTGCCGTTTTCGCCGTACTCGGCGTTGGACATCCGCAGCATGGCCCGCTCGTAGTCGAGCACCAGCGCCTCGTGGCTGGCGTAGATTTCGGCGGTCTGCAGCTCCCGGTCGGCCACTCCGCAGGCGGTCATGAACTTCAGGCCGCGGTCGATCTCGCTGGCCAGCGCCTCGTAGCGGGCCCCGGCCGGGGAGGTGCGGACGAATTCGCGGTTCCAGTCGTGCACCAGGTGCAGCGACGCCAACCCCGACGACGTCAGCGCCCGCACCAGGTTCATCGCCGCGCTGGCATTGGCGTAGGCGCGCACCAGCCGGGACGGGTCGTGTTCGCGGACCGCGGCGTCGGGGGCGAAGCCGTTGACCATGTCACCGCGGTAGGACTTCAGCCCCAGCGCGTCGATGTCGGCCGAGCGGGGTTTGGCGTACTGGCCGGCGATGCGGGCCACCTTGACCACCGGCAGGCTGGCGCCGTAGGTGAGCACCACCGCCATCTGCAGCAGGGTGCGGATATTGGCCTTGATGTGCGGTTCGGTGTTGTCGACGAAGGTCTCCGCGCAGTCGCCGCCCTGCAGCAAGAACGCCTCCCCGCGGGCGACCTGCGCCAACTGCGCCTGCAGCCGGACGATCTCGGAGGGCACCGTGATCGGCGGCACGCTTTCGAGCACCGTGCGCATCGCCTGGGCCTGCTCGGCCGGCCAGCTGGGCTGCTGGGCGGCCGGTTTGGCCAGCGCCGCATCCAGCCGCGCCCGCAGCTCGGCCGGCAGCGGCGGCAGCGGCGGCAGCTGGTCGATCGGTACGTCCACGGTCCAGTTCACCCGTACATGGTAGCCGGGCGGCGCGGGCCCGTGATCAGGGCGAACGCTCCTCGGCGGTGATCACCCGGTAGCGGCGCAGCTGTTCGCGGGCGTCGACGAGCGCGTCGTGGGTGTCGGCCGGCCGCGGCGGCAGCGGCGGGCAGCCCCGGTCCTCCCACAGCTGCCGCAGGTCGCGGGTGAACCGCGGCATCGGCGCGGGCAGCTCGGGCATCGTCCCCCACAGCTGGCACAGCACCACATGGTCGTAGGCGCCGACCCAGGCCCACAGCTCGATCGGCGCGCCGCCGTCGACCCCGAAGAACGCCTCCAAATCGGCGCGGATCTGCTGCCGGGAACGCCACCGCGGCGACGCCGGCGAGGGCAGCTTGGGCAGCACGTGGGTGCGCACCCAGCGCCCGGCCCGGGCCGGGTCGAATTCGGTGGAGATCCCGTAGTATTCGCGGCCGTCCTCGGCGGCCACCCCGATCGAGATCAGCTCGATGGTGCGGCCGTCCTCGATGAATTCGGTGTCGTAGAAATACCTCACCGCGGCGAGCCCTCGGGGGTGCGCGGCAGGATCGGCAGCGGCCCGGTCGGCGGCGGCGCGGCGTGCACCTCGCGGTCCAGCTGCGCGTCCACCGCGACGTCATCGGGCCGCCGCGGCGAACCGGCGATCGCCTCCTGCAGCCACAGTTTGGCGCGCACCACCGGCCGGCGCAGCTTACGTTCCCGCTGCAGGGCGCGCCGCATCCGCTCGGGCCGGTCGCTGTAGCGGAACCGGGCCCAGGGGGCGTGCGGGCGCGACAACCGGGCCGCCCCGATGAGCAGCAGCGGGAAAAAGAACATCCCGATCAGCCCGGTCCACACCTTGCCCTTGAGCACCACCAGCACCGCCAGCGGCAGCGTGGTCACCACCCCGGCGATCACCGCCGCCCGGATCACGTCGGAGTGGGTGTCTTGCCAGACCGCCAGCAGGAACGTCAGCGGGTGAAAGCCCAGCACCAGCAGCCCGGTCACCGCGACGGCGGCGAACACCGCGTCCACCGAGGAGCGCCCATCCTCTTCCCAGTACACGTCGGCCAGGTGCAGGATCAGCGCGTACTCGTCGAGCACCAGCGCCGCACCGATGCCGAAGACGGTGGCGGCGGCGATGAATTCGAAGTCTTGCCCGTGGTTGGACAGCGCCACCAGCGTCACCCCGGACAGCAGCGCCAAAATGATCCCGAACACCACGTGGTGGATGTGCACCGAGCCGATGTAGATGTTGCGCGGCTGCCACCATTTGCGCGCGGCGGTGCCGCCGGCGCGCCGCCGCACGTAGCGCACCGTGGTCCGGGTCACCAGGAACGTCAGGATGAACGCCACCAGGCAGCACAACAGCGGTAGCCTGCCCCGGTTGATGATGTCCTGCTGGAACCACTCGAGCACCTAAGAAAGGTACGCCCAACGCCGACACCGCACCCGGATGACGTTCGGCATGGCGGGCCAGCGGATAGGCTGTCGATCGACATGAGTACATCGCGGTCGCCCGACGTGGGCCGTTGGCGCGGGCGCGGGGGCGCGTGGCGGGCCGTAGCGCTGCTGGCGCTGCTGGCGTTGGCCTACGCCACCTGGCGGGTGATCGGCTACACGCCGTATCGCATCGACATCGACGTCTACCGGATGGGCGCCCAGGCCTGGCGCGACGGCCACCACCTGTACGGCACCGCGCTGTTCCGCACCGGGGTCAAGGAAACGTCGCTGCCGTTCACCTATCCCCCGATGGCCGCGGTGCTGTTCACCCCGTTCACCTGGGTGTCGCTGGGCGGGGCGGCCGCCGCGCTGACGGTCATCTCGACGGTGCTGCTGGTGGTGTCGACCGCGATCGTGCTGAGCGCCCTGGGGGTGTGCACCGACGCCGCGGTGCCGGGCGGGCCGGTGTGGTGGCGGCGCACCGTGCTGGCCACGGTGATCGTCGCGGCCGCGATCTGGCTGAACATGGAACCGATCATGTCCAACTTCGGCTACGGCCAGATCAACGCGGTGCTGATGACGTTGGTCATCGCCGACTGCCTGCCGCAGCGCACCCGGTGGCCGCGCGGGATGCTGCTGGGGCTGGCGATCGCGGTGAAGCTGACCCCGGCCGTGTTCTTGCTGTATTTCCTGGTGCGCCGCGACCGTCGGGCCGCGCTGACCACGCTGGCCACGTTCGCGGCGACGATCCTGGCCGCGTTCGTGCTGGCGCCCCGCGACTCCGTCGAATACTGGACCAAGACGGTGTTCCACACCAACCGGATCGGCGACACCGCGCTGAACACCAACCAGAACTTCGCCGGGATCCTGGCCCGGATGGGCGTTAGCGGCGGCCCGTATCTGCTGCTGTGGCTGGCGGTGTGCGTGGCGACCCTGGTGCTCACCGTGTGGGCGGTGCGCCGGGTGCTGGCCGCCGAGCAGCCGACGCTGGCGTTGATGGCGGTGGCGCTGTTCGGGCTGCTGGTCTCCCCGGTGTCGTGGTCGCACCACTGGGTGTGGTCGTTGCCGACGATCGTGATCCTCGGGGTGCTGGGCTACCGGCGCCGCAGCCCGGCGCTGCTCGGGTTGGCCGTCGCCGGGCTGGCCCTGATGCGCTGGTCGCCGATCCGGCTGCTGCTGGCCGACTCCAACCTGACCCAGCAGCTGATCGGGGCGTCCTACGTGTGGTGGGCGCTGGCGGTGCTGGTGACTGCGGGTTTGGCGGTCACCGCCCGCGTCGAGGAGCCCGGCGCCGCCGTGGACCCGGCCCCGGCGCGGCTGGCCGGCTGATCTCAGCCGGCCGCGGTCTCCGGGATCCGGGTTGCCGACCGGCCGGACTGGTCACCGTCGCCGTTTTTGAGGCTGGCCGCGTAGATGTCGACGTATTCCTGACCGGACAGCCGCATCAGCTCGTAGACCACCTCGTCGATGACGGCGCGTTCGATGAACCGGTTGCCGGCCAGCCCGTCGAACCGGGAGAAGTCCATCGGCTGGCCGAACCGCACGGTGACCCGGCCGAACCGCAACATCTTGGTGCCCGGCGGGTTGACCACGTTGGTGCCGATCATCGCCACCGGGATCACCGGGACCCCGGTTTGCAGCGCCAGCCGCGCCAACCCGGTCTTGCCCTTATACAGCCGGCCGTCCGGGGAACGGGTGCCCTCCGGGTACATGCCCAGCAGTTTGCCGTCGTCGAGGAGTCGCTTGGCGGTGTCCAGCGCGGCCTGGGCGGCGTCGGCGTTGGTGCGGTCGATCGGCACCTGCCCGACGGCGGTGTAGAACCAGCGGTTGAACCAGCCCTTGATCCCGGTGCCGGTGAAGTACTCCGACTTCGCCAGGAAGGTGATCCGCCGCCGCACCACCAGCGGCAGGTAGAAGCTGTCCATGACGGCCAGGTGGTTGCTGGCCAGGATGACCGCCCCATCGTCCGGGACGTTTTCCAACCCTTCGACTTTTGGCCGGCCAAGCAGGGCCAGCAGTGGGCCCAGGAGAATGTACTTGAACAGCCAATACCACATGGACCCTCCCGCTTGCCCGCACCGGACCGTGCTCTGGGACAACCTTACCCACCAACTGTGGAAGTCACCACAGCTCACCGGCGGCGAAATGCTGCGCCGGGCCGCCGGTTTGTGGAACCTGCTCAATCCTGGACGGTGACCGGGATGGGCTGATACCGGCTTTTGCCGGCGGACTCCTCGCCGGGTGGGCCGCCCGGCGGGGGTGGTTGGTCCCCAGCCCCGTCGGTGTCGGCGACCATGGCGCGGATGACCGCCAGCAGCGCCGTGCTGTGCTCGGCGATGACGGTCAGCAGCGGGTGTTGTTCGCCGGACACCACCGCCGCCAGCGCGCACACCGGGCACCACACCTGTTGGCATTTGCCCGGGTCGCCGGCCGCGGCCAGCGCCGCGGCGGTCCGCAACGCCGGGTCGATCCCGTCCAGGATGGCCTGCGCGAGTTTGCGCAACTCGGGCCCCAACTCACCTAAGTCGGGGTGGACTCGAGTCATCGCCGCCGCTCCTCCGCATCGCGGAACTGTGCATCGTCGCCGGCGGAAGTCATTGGGGCCACACCTCCGGGTCGGGTCGGAACCGCACCGTCAGCTCGGCGCCGCGCAGCGTGGCGTCTAGCACGGTGCAGCGCCGCAGCACCGACGCCAGCCGCACCCTGCGCCGCATCCCGCCGGCGCTGATGATCAGGTCGTCGTCGACCCGGCCCAAGCTCAGCGCGCCGGCATCGATCTGGGGCAACTCTAGCCGCAACCGGTACACCGATCCCAGTCCCGATCCGGACTCCAGGTCCACCACCGGCCGCAGCGGCCCGGGCGGCGCCGCGCCGTCCCGGCGCCGCACCGTGTCGAGCAGCTCCCCCAGCGCCTTGGGGCCGATCGGTTCGCCGGCCAGATGCGGCGCCAGCACCAGCGCCACGTCCCCGATGGCGGCGTCCAGCTCGTCGAGCACCGCCCGCTGCTCGCTGATCCGCTCGGCGTACCAGTCGAACGCCGGATGGTCGGGCAGGTTGCTGTACTCGTAGGAATCATCTTGCACCAAAACCTGATTGACGATCAGCTCGGCGACGTGCACCCCCATCAACGCCAGCGAACCCAGCGTCCGCACCGCCTCGGCGGCCACCACCCGTTCCGGGGTCAACACCAGGTGCGCGCGCACCCGCTGCCCGTCGGTGAGCAGCGCGCCCAGCCGTTGCACGCCGGCGTTGACCCGCTCCAGCAGGTCCACCACCGCGACCGACGCGGCGCCCTCGGCGCCGGCGGACAGCCGCCGGTGCCGCGGCCAGGCCCGCTCCACGTAGAACTCGACGGTGGCGGGCAGGGTCAGCATCCGCAGCGCGTCGGCGGTGGAGGCGCAGTCCACCACGATGCGGTCCCACCGGCCCGCAGCGGCCAGCTCGCCCACCTGGTGCAGGCCGAGGATCTCCTGGATGCCGGGCACCGCCGAGAGTTCTTCGGGCGCAACCGCGCCCAGCTCGGAGTCGGGGAAACGCTCGTCGAACATGGCGGCCACCTCGCGCCACCGCGCCTCCAGCAGCGCGGCGGTGTCCAACGCCAACGCGTCCAGCACGCCGGCGTCGTCGACGACGACGGGCACCGGATCGCCCTGCCCGGTGGGCGGCACCGCGACCCCGAGCACATCGCCCACCGAGTGGGCCTGGTCGGTGGACACCAGCAGCACCCGCTGACCGGCGCGCGCATCACCGACGGCGGTCGCCGCCGCCAGCGTGGACTTCCCTACCCCACCCTTGCCGACGAAAAGACTGATCTGCGCCCGGGGGGATGCGGCAGACTCACTCAGCCTCGACTCGTTTCTTCAGGTCCTTCAACGCGGTGTCGGTGATCCGGCGCTCCGCCTTGCGTTTGAGCAGCCCGATCATCGGCATCGCCAAATCCACCGTGAGCTCGTAGGTGACCTCGGTGCCCGAGCCCTTGGGGGTGAGCCGGTATTCCCCGTCGAGCGACTTGAGCAGCGAGCCGGACACCAGCGACCAACGCACCGAGCCGCGGTCGGCGGGCCAGTCGTAGGAGAACACCAGGGTGTCCTTGAGGACCGCGGCGTCCAACACCAGCCGGGCCACCTTCGGGTAGCCGTCGGGGTCGGTCTCCAGCACCTCGGCGTCGGTGTACTCCGACACCCAGTCCGGGTAGGACCCGATGTCAGCGATGACGTCCATCACCGTGCCCGGGTCCGCGTCGATGTAGATCGTCTGCGCCGTCTTATCCGCCACCTGGTGCTTCCCTATCACTTCCTGCCGCCCCGGGGACAAACGGTACCTCCCGGCGGCGGCGCCGGTTAGGACTTAGTGCGTCAGCGCCAGCGGAGACACACCCACCGGCCGGGACCGTTCCAGGGTGGTCTTGACTTCGAAAGCCATTTTCTTGCCGGCCACCCGGCGGCGGTGCACCATCTTGGCCAGGTTCATCCGGGCCAGGTCGCGGGCGGTCGCCCCGGACGGCTCGGCGTGCAGGAAGTAGTGCAGCAGCACCCCGTCCAGCACCGGCTCCAGCCAGACCTCCATGGTGCCGGTCAGCGGCCCGGTCACCGACCACCGGATGCCCTTGTCGGCGCGGTCTTCGACCACCGTCAACCGCAAGTCCGGCCACCACCGCCGCCAGCTCGCCGGGTCGGCGACCGCCGCACCGACCCGCGCGGCGTCGGCCGCGACGTAGGTCTGGTCGGCGACCTGGATGCTGTTCATTGCCCTACCTTCACATATGCCCCGCGCGGCGGCACACCCACCCGCGCCGGCGCGGCCCGCCGTGAACACCATCACAGCCCGCGACGCCCGCCCATTAGGCTTGGTCAGCATAAAACGGCGCCCAGGAGAGGTCAGCAACGTGCGTGAGTTCAGTGTCCCCGCTCCGTTTACCGTCGGCGAGCGTGACAACGTCGTCGCCACGGTATTCGAGCACGAACGCAACGATCCCGACTTCGTGCTCTATCAACACTTGGTCGACGGGGCCTGGGCGGACGTCACCTGCGCGGCCGCGGTGGCCCAGATCCGCTCGACGGCATTGGGTTTGATCGCCCAGGGGGTGGCCGCCGGGGACCGGGTCGCGGTGTTGTCGGCGACCCGCCACGAGTGGATGATCCTGGATCTGGCCATCCTGGCGGTCGGCGCGGTCACCGTGCCGATCTACGAAACCTCCTCGGCCGACCAGGTGCGCTGGGTGCTGCAGGACTCCGAGGCGGTGCTGCTGATCGCCGAAACCGACGCGCACACCACGCTGGCCGGCGGGCTCACCGACGACCTGCCGGCGCTGCAGCGGGTGCTGACCATCGACGGGGCGGGGCCCAAGGCGCTCGACGAACTCGCCGAGGCCGGCTCCGCGGTCGAGCCGGGCGACCTAACCAAGCGGACCGAGGCGCTGCGGGCCGAGGACCCCGCCACCTTGATCTACACCTCGGGGACCACCGGTCGGCCCAAGGGCTGCCAGCTCACCCACGCCAACCTGGTCTATGAGATCCGCGGCGCCAAGGAGGTGTTGCCGACCCTGTTGCGCAAGGGTGAACGGCTGCTGATCTTCTTGCCGCTGGCGCATGTGCTGGCCCGGGCGATCACGCTGGCCGCGCTGGCCAACCAGGTCACCGTCGGATTCACCAGCGACATCAAGAATCTGGTGCCGATGTTCGCGGTGTTCAAACCGACGGTGGTGGTGTCGGTGCCGCGGGTGTTCGAGAAGGTGTACAACACCGCCGCGCAGAACGCCGCCAACGACGGCAAGGGCCGGATCTTCGCCGCCGCCGCCCAGACCGCGGTCGACTGGAGCGAGGCCCTCGATACCGGCGGCCCCGGGCTGGTGCTGCGCGCCAAGCACGCGCTGTTCGACCGGCTGGTCTACCACAAGCTGCGCGCCGCGCTGGGCGGCGACTGCCGGGCCTCGATCTCCGGCGGCGGGCCGCTGGGGGTGCGGCTGGGCCACTTCTACCGCGGTGTCGGGCTGACCATCTACGAGGGCTACGGCCTGACCGAGACCAGTGCCGCGATCACCGTCAACCAGGTCGGCGACCTCAAGGTCGGCACCGTCGGAAAGTTGTTGCCGGGCAACAGCATGCGCATCGCCGACGACGGTGAGCTGCTGGTGCGCGGCGGGGTGGTGTTCAGCGGCTACTGGCGCAACGAGCAGGCCAGCGCCGACGCGCTGACCGACGGCTGGTTCAAGACCGGCGACCTGGGCGCGGTGGACGCCGACGGCTTTTTGACCATCACCGGCCGCAAGAAGGAGATCATCGTCACCGCCGGCGGCAAGAACGTCGCCCCGGCGGTGCTCGAGGACCAGCTGCGGGCGCACCCGCTGATCAGCCAGGCGATGGCCGTCGGCGACGCCAAACCGTTCGTCGGTGCCCTGATCACCATCGATCCCGAGGCGATCGACGGCTGGAAGCAGCGCAACGGCAAGGACGCCGGCGCGTCGGTGGCCGATCTGACCACCGACCCCGACCTGGTCGCCGAGGTGGAGGCCGCGGTCAAGCAGGCCAACACCGCGGTGTCGCACGCCGAGTCGATCCGCAAGTTCCGGATCCTGCCGGTGGATTTCACCGAGGACACCGGGGAGCTGACCCCGACGATGAAGGTCAAGCGCAAGGTGGTGGCCGAGAAGTTCGCCGACGAGATCGAGGCGATCTACGCCAAGAACTGACCCCGTCGCCCTTCTTGTGTCGCCGAGTGGCACCCTCACGACGCGACACGCCGGTTCCGCGTCACGACGATGCCGCTCGCGCGGCCAGGACTACAGCAGCGCGGCCAGCCGGGCGGCGAGGGCATCCCACCGCCACTGGGACAGCACCCAGCCCCGCCCGGCCGCGCCCATCGCGGCGGCCCGGTCAGGATCGGCCAGCAGCGCGCCGACCGCGTCGGCGACCTGCTGCACCGACCGGCCGTCGACCACGAGCCCGGTTTCGTTGTCCCGCACGGTTTCCGGGGCGCCACCGGAGTCGCCGGCCACCACCGGCACCCCGGTGGCCGAGGCCTCCAGGAACACGATGCCCAGCCCCTCCACGTCCAGGCCGGCGCCGCGGGTGCGGCACGGCATCGCGAACACGTCCGCCATCCCGTAGTGGGCGGGCAGCTCGGCGGTGGGCGCGCCGCCGGTGAACGTCACGTGGTCGGCCACCCCCACCCGCGCCGCCAGCCGGCGCAGCGCCTCCAGGTACGGGCCGCCGCCGACGATGACCAGCGCCGCCCCGTCGACCCGGCGCCGGATCGCCGGCAACGCCCGGATCAGCATGTCCTGGCCCTTGCGGGGCACCAGCCGGGACACACACACCACGGTGGGGCGCGCACCGAGCCGGTAGCGGGCGCGCAGCTCGGCGCGCCCGGCCGGGTCGGGCGCAAACCGGTCGGTGTCCACCCCGGGCGGCAGGTGCTCCAGGCCGGCCGCCGGGCCGAACGCGGCGGCGAACCGGCCCCGGGTGTAGCGGCTGACGAAGGTCACCACGTCGGTGTGGTCGCCGATGGCCCGCAGCGCCGAGCGGGCCGCCGGCAGCATCGACCAGCCCACCTCGTGCCCGTGGGTGCTGGCCAGCACCCGGGTCGCCCCGGCCCGGCGGGCCCGGGGCGCCAGCAGCGCCAGCGGGGCGGCCGCACCGAACCAGACGGTGTCGGCGCCGTGGTCGGCGATCAGCCGGCGCATCCGGGCGTCGACGCCGGGGCCGGGCAGCATCAGCGTGCCCGGGTGGCGCACCACCGGATAGCCGGCCTGCGCGTCGTAGGCGTCGGCGCCCTTCCAGGCCGGCGCGTACACCGTCACGTCGTGCGACCCGCTGCGCACCACCCGGCGCACGAGTTCTTCCAGGTAGGACTGGATGCCGCCGCGTCGCGGCGGAAAGTCGTTGGTTACCAGCAGGACCCGGCTCACCCCGAGTACGTTAGCCGGTCGCCCGGCGACGATGCGCGCCACGCAGTGGCGCGAGGAGGAGCCGGGCGATTTAGCTCAGCCACCGCTGCCAGCGCGCCAGCAGGTCGGGCAGGTCGGTGCCGAGCACGGTGCGCACCGCGGTGCCCGGATCGGGGTGCCCGGCCCCGCAGGCGGCCAGGTAGAGCTCGCGCAGCTTGGCCGGTCCGTAGCGGTCGGCGACGAACCGGGCAAACCACCAGGCCCGGTCGTAGGCCAGCGTCCGCTGCGGCCCGGCCGCGTCCAGGTCGGCATCGGTGGGCAGCGCCGCCGCCGCGGCCCGGCCCGGGCGCGGGGCGTCGGGGCGGGCGACGAAATCGGCCACCCCCTCGGTCAGCCAGCGCGGCGCGTCCAGGGCGGTGTCGCGGCGGGCGGCGTAATGGAACAGCTCGTGGGTCAGGACCAGGTGCAGCGCCGCCGGGCTCATCGCGGCCGCCCCGGGCGCCAGCACCACCCGTTGCCCGGCGGCGAACCGGCGGGCCGGATCGACCCGGTCGGCGACGGCGACCGCGGCGACGTCGGCCCATTGTTCGGCGCTGCCGCCGCCGGCGGCGGCGCGGAACTGCGCGTCGGTGCCGGTGCCCAGCACCACGATGTGCCGTGACCAGTCGGTGCCCCAGAACGCCTCGACCCGCTCGACGGCGGGGCCGATCGCCGCGGCGACGCGGTCCAACAGCGCGGCGGTGGTCGGGCCGCCCGCCTCGATCAGGTCGACGTCGCGGTGATCGCCGACCCGCAGCGGTGCGGCAGCCGGGTCGGCCGCGCGGGGCGTGTCCGCGGTGGCCGGTCGGGCCGGGAGGAACACGACCGCGGCGGCCGCGATCAGCTCGACCAGCAGCAACCCGACCAGCGCGACGCGCCGGCGCTCAGTAACGGCGGGCGTTGTGGATCGGCCCCGACGAGTACATCGGCACCACCCGGACCGGCTGGCCGTAGGTGAACGAGTGGATCATCATGCCGTCCCCGACGTAGATGCCGGAGTGGGAGGCGTCGGAGTAGAAGGTCAGCACGTCGCCGGGCTGCAGATCCGACAGCGCCACCGGCTGCCCGCCGTTGGCCTGGGCCTGGCTGGAGTGCGGCAGCGAGATGCCGGCCTGGCGGAACGCCCACATCACCAGGCCGGAGCAGTCGAAGCCGCCCGGCGCGGCGCCGCCCCAGACGTACGGCGAACCGACCTGGGTCAGCGCGGCCTGCACCGCGATCGCGCCCTCACCGCTGCCGGGAGCCGCCGCCGGCAGGCCACCCTCGGACGGGACGGCGTCCGGGGCGCCCTCGGTCGGCGGCGCCGCCTCGGGGGCCGGGGCGGGCAGCGCCTCGGGCGCCGGGCCCGGGGCGGCCAGGGTGGCCCGCTGCACCGGGGTCAGCGTCGAGTACTGGGATTTGACGACGGCGATCTGCATCTGCAGCCGGCTCTGCTTGGACTGCAGATCCGCGCGGACCGTGGCGGCGTGTTCGGCGGCGGTCTTGGCCTCGGCCGCCGATTTGGCGGAGGCCTGCTCGGCGTCGGCGGCCTGCTGGCCGACGCTGCGGTAGCGGGCCATCTGGGCGGACATGTCGGCGCCCACGACGCGCTGCACGGCCAGCTTGTCGATCAGCTGCTGCGGCGATTCGGCGGTCAAGATGGCGTCCATGCCGTCGGTGCGGCCGCCCATGTAGGTGGCGGCAGCAAACTTGTCGACCGCTGTCTGGAAGTTTGCGAGCTGTGATTTCGCGGCCTGCAGCTTGGCCTCGTCGTCGGCGTGCGCTTTTTCGGCAGCCTGTTGGGCGGCAACCTTTTCGTTCAGGTCCAGCTGTGCGCTGTGCATCGCCTCGGTGGTTTTCTCGGCCTGCCGCGACAGCTCATTGAGCTTTGCTAGCGCGTCATCGGCGGGGTCGGCCTGCACCTGGCTGGCGAGGATCCCGGAGAGGACGACAAATCCCGATATCGCACCGACGGCAGGTCGCTTGATAACACGCAAGGTCCAGTGCGTACGGTCGAGCCTCAAGATTTGCATCCTTAAAACTGCCGGGGGACGTGTCGTGCCGTACCACCGTCGAGCTCACTTAGGTCTCAGACAGGTTACGAAACGGCAACGACGTTGTCCATCACGAAGGCCCAAATTTATCAGGTGAGCTCTCAAAACGGCAGACCGGCGCGCCGACTAATTACGCCACCCCCGAGCCGCGCGGGCGGTGGATCGGCACCAGCCGCAGCCGCGGCGCCAGGCCGGCCTCGGCGAGCACGTCGAGCGCGGCGCGCTCATCGTGCAACAAGGTGTCGGGCACCCCGAGCAACACGCTGACCACGCAGTCGCGGCAACCGGGCCCGCGTACCGCGCAGTCGTCACAGTCGATCACCACCGGTTCCGTCGGGTCGACGTGCGCCATCGGCGACTCCTTTCGCTCGTTTGGCCGCACCCTAACCGTGGCCACCGACAGCCCCGTTTCCGCTGATCGACGCGCCGGACGGCGCGGCACCCCGGCGCTGTCGGTGCGGCTGCCTAACGTCACCGCCATGGGTGTGACCGCAGCGGCACAGTTGAGCTTCGCCGAGCTGGACCCCGACGGCGCGCCCGGGTTCGAGACCCCGCTGCGCGACACCACGTTTGTGGTGGTGGACCTGGAAACCACCGGCGGCCGCGCGGCCGCCACCGCGGCCGCGCCGCCGGACGCCATCACCGAGATCGGGGCGGTCAAGGTGCGCGGCGGCACGGTGCTGGGCGAGTTCGCCACCCTGATCGACCCGCAGCGCACCATCCCGCCGCAGATCACCCGGCTGACCGGGATCACCACCGCGATGGTGTGCGACGCCCCGACCATCGCCGCGGTGCTGCCGACGTTTCTGGAGTTCGCCCGCGACAGCGTGCTGGTGGCCCACAACGCCGGCTTCGACGTCGGGTTCCTGCGCGCGGCCACCGAGCGGTGCGGGCTGGCCTGGCCCAAGCCGCCGGTGCTGTGCACGGTGCGGCTGGCCCGCCGGGTGCTCAGCCGCGAGGAAGCCCCCAGCGTGCGGCTGGCCGAGCTGGCCCGGCTGTTCCGGGTCGCCACCGAGCCCACCCACCGCGCCCTCGACGACGCCCGCGCCACCGTCGAGGTGCTGCACGCGCTGATCGAGCGGGTCGGCAACCAGGGGGTGCACACCTATACCGAGCTGCGGTCGTATCTGCCCAATGTGTCCCCGGCGCAACGCCGCAAACGCACCCTCGCCGCACACCTGCCGCATCGGCCGGGGGTGTATCTGTTCCGCGGGCCGTCCGGCGAGGTGCTCTACGTCGGCACCGCCACCGATTTGCGCCGCCGGGTCGGCCAATACTTCACCGGCGCCGACCCGCGCGGCCGGATCAAGGAGATGGTGACCCTGGCCAGCGCCGTCGACCACGTCGAGTGCGCGCACCCGCTGGAGGCCGGGGTGGCCGAGCTGCGGCTGCTGGCCGCCCACGCCCCGCCGTACAACTGTCGCTCCCGGTTCCCGCACCGGTGGTGGTGGGTGGTGCTCACCGACGGGGCCTTCCCGCGGCTGTCGGTGGTGCGCAGCCCGCGCCACGACCGGGCCGTCGGCCCATTTCGGTCCCGCGCCGACGCCGCCGAAACCGCCGCGCTGCTGGCCCGGTTCACCGGGCTGCGCAGCTGCACCGCCCGGCTGGGCCGGACCAAACGGCACGCCTGCCCGGACCGCGAGGTCGCGCCCTGCCCGGCCGCCCAACACCTGTCCGCCGCCGAGTACGCCCCGACCGTCGCGCGCGCCGCCGCCCTGATCGACGGGCACGACAACACCGCGCTGGCCGCCGCCGTGCAGCAGGTGGCCGCGCTGGCCGGGCAGCACCGCTACGAGAGCGCCGCCCGGCTGCGCGACCACGCCGCCGCCGCGATCGAGGTGCTGTGGCGCGGCCAGCGGCTGCGGGCGCTGGCCGCGCTGCCCGAGGTGGTGGCCGCCGCCCCGGACGGCGCCGGCGGCTGGCAGCTGGCGGTGATCCGGCACGGTCAGCTCGCCGCCGCCGCCAACGCCGTCCGCGGGGTGCCGCCGATGCCGGTCGTCGACGCGTTGTGCGCCGGCGCGCAGGTGATCGTGGGCACCGCCGCCCCGTTGGGCGGGGCGCTGGTCGAGGAGACCGCGCTGATCGCACGGTGGCTGACCACCCCGGGGGTGCGCCTGGTGCGGGTGCCCGCCGACACCGGCTGGGCCTCCCCGCTGCGCTCGGCCGGCGGCTGGGCGGACTGGGCGGCGGCGGCCCGCAGCGCGCGGCTGGCCTCCGAACAAGCCCTGGCCTCAGAGCTTGTGGCCGAACCGCACCCATCGCGCGAGCAGCTGTTCGGCCGCGCCGGAGTCGATCGCCGCGGTGGCGCGGGCCAGCCCGTCCTCCCACGCCGGCAGCCATTCAGCGCGGCTGGATAGCCCGGCGTGGGCCACCATGGCGCCGGCGGCGTTGAGCACCACCGCATCTCGCACCGGCCCGGGCGCGCCGCCGAGCACCGCCCGCGCCTCGGCCGCATTGGCCACCGCGTCGCCGCCCAACAACTGGCCCAGCTCGGCGCGGGCGAACCCGAATCCGGCCGGGTCGAAGGTCAGCTTGTCCACGGTGCCGGCCTGCACCCGCCAGATGGTGCTGGTTGTGGTGGTGGTCAGCTCGTCGAGGCCGTCGTCGCCGTGCACCACCAGCACGCTGCAGCGGCGCGCGGCGAACACCCCGGCCATCACCTCGGCCAAATCACCGAAGGCGCAGCCGATCAGGCCCGCCCGCGGGGTGGCCGGGTTGGTCAGGGGCCCCAGCAGGTTGAACACCGTCGGCACCCCGACCTCGCGCCGCGCCGCGGCGGCGTGCCGGTAGGACGGCTGGAACTGCGGCGCAAAGCAGAACCCGATGCCCACCTCGGCGACGCAGCGCGCCACGTCGTCGGGGCCCAAGTCGATGCGGACCCCCAACGCCTCCAGGGTGTCGGCGCCCCCGGACAGCGAGGAGGCCGCCCGGTTGCCGTGTTTGATCACCGGCACCCCGGCGGCGGCCACCACGATCGCCGCCATCGTGGACAGGTTCACCGTGTTGACCCCGTCGCCGCCGGTGCCGACCACGTCGACGGTGTCGGTGCCGATCCGTTCGGTCGGCACCTTGCGGGCGTACCGCAGCATCACGTCGGCCAGCTCGCTGACCTCGCCGGCGGTCGGGCCCTTCATCTTCATCGCCACGCCGAACGCCGCGATCTGCGCCGGCGTCGCGGTGCCGGTCATGATCTGGTCCATCACCCACGCCGCCTGGCCGCGGGCCAGGTCGACGCTGGCGGTCAACCGGCCCAGCACCTGCGACCACGACGGTGCGCCCGGCGCGGGTGGCGGCATGCCGATAGCCCCCTCGGATCCCCCCAGAACAGACTCGGCCACGCGCCGATGCTCCCACGAGGACCCGTCCGGACCCAAGCCACACCACCAGGGCAGAACAACCCGGCCGGACACAATTGCCGCCCCGGCTGGAGTTCGACAACTACAAAGCGTCATACTTGCGGATGTGACGAGCGCTGTAGGGACCTCGGGAACTGCGATCACGTCGCGCGTGCATTCGCTGAACCGACCAAATATGGTCAGTGTCGGCACCATCGTCTGGCTGTCCAGCGAACTGATGTTCTTTGCTGGGCTGTTCGCGATGTACTTCACCGCGCGCGCCCAAGCCGGCGGTAACTGGCCGCCGGAGCCGACGCACCTGAATCTGTATCAGGCGGTGCCGGTCACCCTGGTGCTGATCGCGTCGTCGTTCACCTGCCAGATGGGCGTGTTCGCCGCCGAGCGCGGCGACGTGTTCGGCCTGCGCCGCTGGTATGTGGTGACGTTCCTGATGGGCCTGTTCTTCGTGCTCGGCCAGGGCTACGAGTACTACCACCTGGTGGAGCACGGCACCACGATCCCGTCCAGCGCCTACGGCAGCGTGTTCTACCTGTGCACCGGCTTCCACGGCCTGCACGTCATCGGCGGTCTGATCGCGTTCATCTTCCTGCTGGCCCGCACCGCGATGAGCAAGTTCACCCCGGCCCAGGCCACCGCGTCGATCGTGGTCTCCTACTACTGGCACTTCGTCGACATCGTGTGGATCGCGCTGTTCGCCACGATCTACTTCATCCGATGACCAGAGCGCGTAAGAACAGGAGCGTTCGCTTGAAGACACTGGGGTTGACCCGAGCCAGCAGTCCCGTGGCGCGGCGGCGGTTGCGCCGCCGCGCATCCGGTGGGCTGCTGCTGTTGGTGGCGCTCGTGCTGGCCGGCGGGCTGGCCGCGGTGCTGACCCCCACCCCGCAGGTCGCCGTCGCCGACGAGTCGGCGTCGGCGCAGCTGCGCACCGGCAAGCAGCTGTTCGACACCTCGTGTGTGACCTGCCACGGTGCCAACCTGCAGGGTGTGCCCGACCGCGGCCCCAGCCTGATCGGCGTCGGCGAGGCCGCCGTGTACTTCCAGGTGTCCACCGGCCGGATGCCCGCGGCCCGCGGCGAAGCCCAGGCGCCCCGCAAGGAGCCGATCTTCGACGACCACCAGACCGACGCGCTGGGCGCCTACGTGCAGGCCAACGGCGGCGGCCCGATGGTGGTCCGCGACGCCCAGGGACATCTTGCTCAGCAATCGCTGCGCGGCGACGACCTGGGCCGCGGCGGCGACCTGTTCCGGCTCAACTGCGCGTCCTGCCACAACTTCACCGGTAAGGGTGGGGCGCTGTCGTCGGGTAAGTACGCCCCGGACCTGGCCGACCCCAACGAGCAGCAGATCCTCACCGCGATGCTGACCGGCCCGCAGAACATGCCGAAGTTCTCCGACCGCCAGCTGCCGTTCGACGAGAAGCGCGACATCATCGCCTACGTGAAGTCGGTGACCGAGGAGAAGGACCCGGGCGGCTACGGCCTCGGCGGCTTCGGGCCCGCCCCCGAGGGCATGGCGATGTGGATTATCGGAATGGTTGCCGCCATCGGCGCAGCACTGTGGATTGGGGCGCGATCGTGAGCCCCGCCGCGACGATGCAAAGCGCAGCGATGAGGAGGAGCGGCGGACAATGAGTGACGTCAACGGCACCGACACCCCGGGTCAGACCGGCGTGCCCGGCCAGCCCAGCGATGCGGAGCTGGCCGCGATGTCCCGGGAGGAACTCGTCGAACTGGGCGGGCGCCTGGACGGCGTTCAGACCGTCTACAAGGAGCCGCGCTGGCCGGTGGAGGGCACCCGGGCCGAGAAGCGCGCCGAGCGCCAGGTGGCGCTGTGGTTTTTGCTGGGCGGCGGGTTCGGGCTGGCGCTGCTGCTGGTGTTCTTGTTCTGGCCGTGGGAGTACCCCCACGCCGACAAGGGCAACAGCGCGCTGTACCCGCTGACCACCCCGCTGTACGGCGTGACGTTCGGGCTGTCCGTGCTGGCGATCGCGATCGGCGCGGTGCTGTTCGTCAAAAAGTTCATCCCCGAAGAGATCTCGATCCAGGAGCGGCACGACGGCTCCTCCCCCGAGATTCACCGCAAGACGGTGGCCGCCAACCTGACCGACGCGCTGGAGGGCTCGACCATCCGGCGCCGCAAGCTGATCGGCATGTCGTTGGGCATCGGGTTCGGCGCGTTCGGGTTGGGCACCCTGGTGGCGTTTGCCGGCGGCCTGATCAAGAACCCGTGGAAGCCGGTGGTCGACACCGCCGAGGGCAAGAAGGCGGTGCTGTGGACGTCGGGCTGGACCCCGCGCTACCCCGGCGAAACCATCTACCTGGCCCGCGCCACCGGTAAGCACCTGGGCGCGCCGTTCGTCAAGATCCGCGCCAGCGACATCGACGCCGGCGGCATGGAGACGGTGTTCCCGTGGCGCGAGTCCGACGGCGACGGCACCACCCCGGAGTCGCACGAGAAGCTCAACGAGATCATGATGGGCGTCCGTAACCCGGTGATGCTCATCCGCATTCGGCCCGCCGACATGCCCAAGGTGGTCAAACGCAAGGGCCAGGAGAGCTTCAACTTCGGCGACCTGTTCGCCTACACCAAGATCTGCTCGCACCTGGGTTGCCCGTCGTCGCTGTTCGAGCAGCAGACCTACCGGATCCTGTGCCCATGCCACCAGTCGCAGTTCGACGCCTTGCACTTCGCCAAACCCGTGTTCGGCCCGGCCGCGCGCGCGTTGGCGCAGTTGCCCATCACCATTGACACCGACGGCTACCTGGTCGCCAACGGCGACTTCGCCGAACCCGTCGGGCCGGCATTCTGGGAGCGCACCTCATGAGTCCGAAACTCGACATCGGTAGTGCCCTGGCCAAGCAGGGCGACGACATCGACACCCGCTATCACCCGTCGGCGGCGGTGCGCCGGCAGTTGAACAAGGTGTTCCCCACCCACTGGTCGTTTTTGCTCGGTGAGATCGCGCTGTATTCCTTCATCGTGCTGCTGCTGTCCGGGGTGTATTTGACGCTGTTCTTCGACCCGTCGATGACCGAGGTCACCTACAACGGGGTGTATCAGCCGCTGCGCGGGGTGCAGATGTCGCGGGCCTATGAGTCGGCGCTGGACATCTCCTTTGAGGTGCGCGGCGGGTTGTTCATGCGCCAGATCCACCACTGGGCCGCGCTGATGTTCGCCGCGGCGATCATGGTGCATTTGGCGCGCATCTTCTTCACCGGCGCGTTCCGCCGGCCCCGCGAAGCCAACTGGGTGATCGGGTCACTGCTGTTGATCCTGGCAATGTTCGAGGGCTACTTCGGCTACTCGCTGCCCGACGACCTGCTGTCCGGGATCGGGCTGCGCGCCGCGTTGTCGTCGATCACGCTGGGCATCCCGGTGATCGGCACCTGGCTGCACTGGGCGCTGATGGGCGGCGACTTCCCCGGCACCATCTTGATCCCGCGGCTGTACGCGCTGCACATCCTGCTGATCCCGGGCATCATCCTGGCGCTGATCGGGGTGCATTTGGCGTTGGTGTGGTTCCAAAAGCACACCCAGTTCCCCGGCCCGGGCCGCACCGAGCACAACGTGGTCGGGGTGCGGGTGATGCCGGTGTTCGCGGTCAAATCCGGTGCGTTCTTCGCGATGATCGTCGGGGTGCTGGGCCTGATGGGCGGGCTGCTGCAGATCAACCCGATCTGGAACCTGGGCCCCTACAAGCCGTCTCAGGTGTCGGCCGGCAGCCAGCCCGACTTCTACATGATGTGGACCGAGGGCTTGGCCCGTCTGTGGCCGGCCTGGGAGTTCTACTTCTTCCACCACACCGTCCCCGGCCCGGTCGGGGTGGCGCTGATCATGGGGCTGGTCTTCGGGCTGCTGACGCTGTACCCGTTCCTGGAGAAGAAGTTCACCGGCGACTACGCCCACCACAACCTGTTGCAGCGGCCGCGGGACGCCCCGGTGCGCACCGCGATCGGGGCGATGGCGATCGCGTTCTACATGGTGCTGACCCTGGCCGCGATGAACGACATCATCGCCTGGAAGTTCCACATCTCGCTGAACGCGACGACCTGGATCGGCCGGATCGGGATGGTGGTGCTGCCGCCGATCGTGTACTTCCTGACCTACCGGTGGTGCATCGGGTTGCAGCGCAGCGACCGCGCGGTGCTCGAGCACGGCATCGAAACCGGCATCATCAAGCGGCTGCCGCAGGGCGCCTACGTCGAGCTGCACCAGCCGCTGGGCCCGGTCGACGACCACGGCCACCCGCTGCCGCTGGAGTACCAGGGTGCGGCGGTGCCCAAACGGATGAACAAGCTCGGCTCGGCCGGCTCCCCCGGCCGCGGCAGCTTCCTGCGCGCCGACCCGCTCACCGAGGACGCCGCCCTGCGCGAGTCCGCCCACGCCGCCGAGCACCGGGCGCTGACCGCGCTGCGCGAGCACCAGGACAGCCTCAACGGGTCACCCGACGGCCAGCACTGACCGCGGTGGGCGGCCTGCGGGAGGTGCTGCGCGGGCTGCCGGTGCTGACCGGCCGGGCCCCGCGGTTCGATCCGGCGCAGGCGCCGCCCGACCCGGTCGCGTTGTTCACCGACTGGCTGCTGCACGCCATCGACGCCGGGGTCGCTGAACCGCACGCGATGACGGTGTCCACCGTCGGCGCCGCGGGCCGTCCGTCGGGGCGGGTGCTGATCCTCAAGGACGTCGACGACGCCGGCTGGCATTTCGCGGTGCACGCGGTCAGCCAGAAGGGCCGTGAGCTGGCCGGCAATCCGGCGGCGGCGCTGACGTTCTACTGGCCCGCGCTGGGGCGGCAGGTCCGGGTGAGCGGCGTGGTGACCGCCGATCCGCCCGGGGTGACGGCCGCCGATTTCCTGGCCCGCCCGGCGGGCTCGCGGGCGATGGCGCTGACCCGCCGGCAAAGCGCCCCGTACACCGATGCCGCCGAACTCGACGCGGCGCTGGACAAGGCGCACCTCGAACTCGCCCGCACCCCGTCCCTGGTACCCGACGAATGGGTGTCCTACGGCCTGGCCGCCGACACCGTCGAGTTCTGGCAGGCCGATCCGCAGCGCCGCCACCAGCGGCTGCGCTACGAACGCGACCCGGCCGGCTGGAGCCGAATCTTATTGTGGCCGTGACGCGGCCAGCCCGGTCACGTCCCCCGCTTCACGGCCGATATTGCGCCACCAGCTCGCGCAGCTGGCGCAGATGCAGCCACGGGATCACCGGGGTCGCCGCGGTGACCGCGGCCGCCACCCCGTAGCCGGCCCACGCCGCGCCGTCCTTCCCAACGGCCATCAGGTAGGTGGCCCCGGCGACGGCGGTCAACGCGATGCCCAAGGCGCCCACCAGGGTGGTGGTGCCGCGCAACCAGATCCGGTCCAGGCCTTCCGGGGGTGGGGCGCTGCCCCGCCCGGCGGCGCTGAACTTCTCGGTGGCCAGGCTGTCGGTGCGGCCGCGGGCGCCCGGCTGCACCGGCCGGCGCGGCGGTCCCGCGGCCCGGCGGACCGGCACCCCCGCCGGCCGCGCGGGCGGGTTGCGCCGGGCATGCAGCAGCAGCGGAATGGCCCCCACGATGATCAGCGCGGAGATCCCGATGATCACGTACAGCAGCGCGGTATGCGAACTGCCGCCGGTCTTCTGGAAGCCGCGGCCCAAATCGACCAGCGCCACCAGCGCGGCCACGCTGACGCCGAGCAGGATCAGCCAGATCGCCGCGCACCCGCCGAGCAGGATGCGGTCGGTGGTCGCCGGCGAGCCGGCGCCCCGGCCCCGCCCGGCGGGAGATCCCCTGCCCACCATCAGCAGCTCGTCTGGGGGGCGTCGTTGCTATTGGATGACAATACGGTCCCATCGCTGGAGGTGATCGTGCAGTTCAGTTTGGACAACCGCAGCAGGCTGGAGGCCTCCACCGACCCCACCTCGGACTGCGAGATCGGGGTCAGCGTCAACGACCACGGGATGTAGGCGTTGTTCTGGGTCCGTCGCTGCCCGGAGGCGTCGATGTAGGTGATGGTGATCTGGTCGAACGGCGCCTTGGTGCCGGTCACCGAGTAGGTGACCTGGCGGGGCTTGGCCTGCGTGGTGGTCGCCGGTGGCGGGGCCGCGGCCGTGGGGGCCGGCGCCGGGGGCGGCGCCGGCGCCTCGCTGGTGGCCGGCGGCGGCTCCGGGGTTTCGGTGGGCGGCGGGGGCGGCGGTTCCTCGCTGGTCGTCGGCGGCGGGGGCACCGCGGTGGTGCTGATGTCGTTCCACGCCGAGGTCGACGGCGGGGACGCCGCCGGTGTGCTGGTGTCCGGGGTGGCCAAATCGGAGGTCTCGGTGCGGGCCACCAGCAGCGCCACCGACACCACCAACGCGATCGCCGCGACGATGGTGGTCACCCCGACCACCCACGGCCAGCGCGGATGCGCGTGGTCGTCGTCTACCTCGTCGGGCGCCGGGTAGCTGTCGTAGTCGTAGAGCAGCGGATCCACCGGCACGTAGGGGCCGCTGACGAACTGCTCGGCTTCCGGGGCCGAGTAGGCCCGCGAATAGGCTTCGGTCTCGTCGGCCTTGCCGACGTCCCCGATCTCATCGAGGTCACCGATCGCGTCGATGTCGTCGATCGCGTCCCCGGCATGGTCCAGGCCGGGCTCGCCGTCGAGTTCTTGGTCCCCCGACCCCGGATTCGGCCCGCTCATTTCTGCCTGTCCTGTTCGACTACATCACCGCCGCACGCAGCACCGCGGCGCATTCGCACCGCAGCCACTTCGATGCTAATTGTGCACCCGAAAACCCTACCCAACCACGCCGACCGGGCGGGCTCGACCACCCGACGGCGGACCAACTGTTGCCCCGATCGTGACGTTGGCCGGGTCAGTGCTTCTCGGGACCGATGTAGTACTCGAAGACCAGGCCGGCGGCCGAGGCGAGGATGAACACCACCCCGGCGGCGATCAGCCACGGCAGCCACAACGCGGCACCCACCGCGGTCACCGAACCGGCCAACGCGATCAGCACCGGCCACCAGCTGTGCGGGCTGAAGAAACCCAGTTCCCCGGCGCCGTCACTGATTTCGGCGCCCTCGTAGTCCTCCGGGCGGGTGTCCAGCCGGCGCGCCACGAAGCGGAAGAAGGTGGCCACGATCAGCGCCATGCCGGCGGTCAACGCCAGCGCGGTGGTGCCGGCCCACTCCACCCCGCCGGTGGCGAACAGCGACGTCAGCACGCCGTAGAGCACCGCCGTCAGGGCGAAGAAGGCGGACACGAACTCGAACAGCCTGGCTTCGATGTGCATCGGGGATCCCTACCTGCTCGCTTGGGGGGCCTGCTGACCGCGGCGCGACTCGAACGGGTGCGTGGTGGTCGCCGTCGGCGACTGGTGGATCGCCTCCAGCGCCTGGGCGTTGGTCTTGCCCTCGCGACGCTTGTCCAGGTAGGCCTTGAAGTCGTTGGGTTCGACCACCCGCACCTCGAAGTTCATCATCGAGTGGTAGGTGCCGCACATCTCCGCGCAGCGGCCCACGAACGCCCCGGTCCGGGTGATCTTCTCCACCTGGAAGACGTTCACCGAGTTGTTGGCCTTCGGGTGCGGCATCACGTCGCGCTTGAACAAGAACTCCGGCACCCAGAAGGCGTGGATCACGTCGGCGGAGGCCATCTGGAACTCGATGCGCTTGCCGACCGGCAGCACCAGCACCGGGATCTCGTCGGTGGAGCCCAGCGTCTCCACCTTGTCGAAGTGCAAGTAGGTGCGGTCTTCGGTGTTCAGCCCGCGCACCGGCCCGACCAGCTCCTCGCCGTGGGCGTCCTTACCTTCCGGTTTGGAGGCCATCGCCTGCTGGCGGGCCTCGTCGACGCCGTCGAAGCGCAGGGTGCCGTCCTTGAAGTCGACCTTCTGGTAGCCGAACTTCCAGTTCCACTGGAACGCGGTGACGTCCACCACCACCTCGGGATCATCCTCGACGTGCAGCATCTGCTCCTGCACCATCACGGTGAAGTAGAACAGCACCGCGATGATCAGGAACGGCACCACGGTCAGCACCAGCTCCAGCGGCATGTTGTAGCCGAACTGGCGCGGCAACTCGGTGTCGGTGGCCTTTTTGCGGTGGAAGGCGCAGGTCCAAAAGATCAGCCCCCACACGATCACCCCGACCACCAGGCAGGCGATCACCGCGGCGACCCAGAACTTGTAGTTGGTCTCGGCCTGCGGCGTGATGCCCTTCGGCCAGCCCAGGCCCAGCGCGTCCTGGTAGGTGCAGCCGCTCATGGTGACCGCCAGCACCCCGAGGGCGCCGACCGACGCCAACCGCCGCGTCCACGGCCCGAGCCGCCGACGGGACGAACCCGCAGCAAAGATTCCCGAGCGGCTCCGGCCGCCCGAACGGCCGTGCCCGCGAGGTGTCACGTTGGCGCCTCCTGTGTCACAGACGAGTCGGCTGACTCCAGTGCAGCAATCGAATACTACGCAGCGTAGACCACCGCCCGACCGCGGCGGCCAGAAGGGCCAGCCATTGCGGCCGCGGTGGGTCGGCGCCGCCGTGCGGCATACTGGGGCGCTGTGTGTGGACTGCTGGCCCTCGTGTGCACCCCGGCCGGCACCGAGCCCGTCGTCGACGCGGTTTCGCGCGCATCGCACCTGATGCGGCACCGCGGCCCCGACGAGCTGGGCACCTGGACCGACCTGGCCGCGGACCCCGGTGTGGTGCTCGGCTTCAACCGGCTATCCATCATCGATATCGCGCATTCGCATCAGCCGCTGGCCTGGGGCCCGCCGGAGGCGCCGCAGCGCTACATGCTGGTGTTCAACGGGGAGATCTACAACTACCTGGAGCTGCGCGAGGAACTCACCCGCGAGCACGGCGCGGTGTTTCACACCGACGGTGACGGCGAGGCCATCGTCGCCGCCTACCACTACTGGGGCGCGGCGGCGCTGCCGCGGCTGCGGGGCATGTTCGCCTTCGCGCTGTGGGACGCCAGCAGCCGCGAACTGTTCTGCGCCCGCGACCCGTTCGGCATCAAACCGCTGTTCGTGGCGACCGGGCCCGGGGGTACCGCGGTGGGCAGCGAGAAGAAGTCGCTGCTGGATCTGGCCGAGGTGCTGGGCCTGGACACCGGGATCGACGCGCGGGCGCTGCAGCACTACACGGTGCTGCAGTATGTGCCCGAACCCGAGACCCTGCACGCCGGGGTGCGTCGGCTCGAATCCGGGTGTTACGCGCGGATCCGCCCGGGCCGGCCCGGCGCCGAGATCACCCGCTACTTTGTGCCGCGGTTCGCCGCCACCCCGATCGGTGCCGACACCGAGCAGGCCCGCTACGACGAGATCACCGCGGTGCTGGAGGACTCGGTGGCCAAACACATGCGCGCCGACGTCACCGTGGGGGCGTTTCTGTCCGGCGGCATCGACTCCACCGCGATCGCCGCGCTGGCCATCCGGCACAACCCGCGGCTGATCACCTTCACCACCGGCTTCGAGCGGGAGGGGTTCTCCGAGGTCGACGTCGCCGCGGCCTCCGCCGAGGCGATCGGCGCCCGGCACATCGCCAAGGTGGTCAGCCCGGCCGAGTTCGTCGCCGCGCTGCCCGAAATCGTCTGGTATCTCGACGATCCGGTGGCCGACCCGGCGCTGGTGCCGCTGTACTTCATCGCCCGCGAGGCCCGCAAACACGTCAAGGTGGTGCTGTCCGGGGAGGGCGCCGACGAGCTGTTCGGCGGCTACACCATCTACCGGGAACCGTTGTCGCTGCGGCCGTTCGACTACCTGCCCGGGCCGGTGCGCCGCTCGATGGGCAAGGTGTCGGCGCCGCTGCCCGACGGCATGCGCGGCAAGAGCCTGCTGCACCGCGGGTCGCTGACGCTGCAGGAGCGCTACTACGGCAACGCCCGCAGCTTCTCCGATGCGCAGCTGCGCGCGGTGCTGCCCGGCTTCTCCCCCGCCTGGACCCACACCGACGTGACCGCGCCGCTGTACGCGCAGTCGGCGGGCTGGGACCCGGTGGCCCGCATGCAGCACATCGATTTGTTCACCTGGCTGCGCGGCGACATCTTGGTCAAGGCCGACAAGATGACGATGGCCAACTCGCTGGAGCTGCGGGTGCCGTTTTTGGATCCCGAGGTGTTCGCGGTGGCGGCGAAGTTGCCGGTGGACGCCAAGATCACCCGCACCACCACGAAATACGCGCTGCGCCGGGCGTTGGAGCCGATCGTGCCCGCGCACGTGCTGCACCGGCCCAAGCTCGGTTTCCCGGTGCCGCTGCGGCATTGGCTGCGGGCCGGGGAACTGCTGGAGTGGGCGCACGCCACCGTGGCCGCCACCGGGGCCGGTCACCTGATCGACGTCGCCGCGGTGCAGACCATGCTCACCGAGCACCGCACCGGTGCCGCCGATCACAGCCGCCGGCTGTGGACGGTGCTGATCTTCCTGCTGTGGCACGCGATCTTCGTCGAGCACACGGTGGTGCCGCAGATCGCCGAACCCCACTACCCGGTGCAGCTGTAGCGCGAGCAGACGCAAAAGCCCCCTAGTAACCGCGTTACAGGGGGCTTTTGCGTCTGCTCGTCAGGAAAGCGCGGCGCCGATTTCGGTGGCGGCGTCGTCGCCGTAGGCCCCGGCCAGCCGGTGCACCGCGACCTGGCGGTCCCACTGCCATTCCTGGGTGCCGGTCGATTCCAGCACCAACACGGCCACCAGCGAACCCAGCTGCGCGGAGCGCTCCAGGTTCAGGCCGGCGCTGCGCCCGGTCAAGAACCCGGCCCGAAACGCATCACCCACCCCGGTGGGGTCGACCTGGCTGGTTTCGGGCACCACGCCGACGTGGATGGTGGTGCCGTCGGCGTCGACGATGTCGACCCCCTTAGCGCCCAGCGTGGTGACCCGCAGCCCGACCTGCGCCATCACCTCGGCCTCGGTCCAGCCGGTCTTGGACAGCAGCAGTTCCCATTCGTAGTCGTTGGTGAACAGGTAGGTGGCGCCGTCGATCAGCTGGCGGATCTGCTCCCCGGACAGCCGGGCCAGCTGCTGGGACGGGTCGGCGGCGAACGCCAGCCCCAGCGTGCGGCACTCGGCGGTGTGCAAGAACATCGCCTCGGGGTCGTTGGCGCCCACGATCACCAACTCCGGGGTGCCGATGGCGTCGACCACCGTGGCCAGCGAAATGTCCCGGGCCTGCGACATCGCACCCGGATAGAACGACGCGATCTGGGCCATCTCGGTGTCGGTGGTGCACACGAACCGGGCGGTGTGCGCGGTCTTAGACACCAACACCTGGTCGCAGTTGACGCCGTGCGCCACCAGCCAGCCCCGGTAGTCGGCGAAGTCGTCGCCGGCCGCGCCGACCAGCGCCACGTCGCCGCCGAGCACCCCGATGGCGTAGGCCATATTGCCGGCCACCCCGCCCCGGTGGATCACCAAATCGTCGACCAAAAAGCTCAGCGACACCTTCTGCAAGTGATCCGCCAGCAGTTGCTCGGAAAACCGGCCCGGAAACCGCATCAAATGGTCGGTAGCGATCGAACCGGTCACCGCAATCGTCACGAACTATCCACCCTTCATTTTCTAAGCTGGCCTAGGTAATACTACCCACGGTAGCGGTTTCGCCCCCACCGCCTTCCCCCGGGAGTGCGCTAGCCTGCGTAGGCGAGTTCATGTCGCTGGGTTCGACACCGGGGCCCGAATGCTCTCAGCGAGAACCGCTTGCCGCCCCCGTTACCCCCGGAGGAGACATTGATGGCCGGACCCCACCCGTCGAGCCACGATATCGGCGCCGAGGGGCCACCCCATCCGAGCCTGCCCACCTACCCCGAGACGCCGCCCGGCGAGGCGGTGTCGGCGACCTACCCGGGGCCGCTGCCGCCGGCGCTGCCCTACCCGAGCCAGCACCGCCGGCAACGGGCGGTGGTGGCGGCGGTGCTGGTGGTCGCGCTGCTGACCGCGCTGGTGGCGGTGACCGCCTACGTCGTGCACGACGATGAAGCACCGGTGGCGATCTCGGAGGAGCAGGCCCGCACCGCGATTCAGGGCTACCTGGATGCGCTGTCCAAACGCGACATCCAGAGCATCGCCCGCAACACGCTGTGCGGCATCTACGACGCGGTGCGGGAGAAGCAGTCCGACGACGCGGTGGCCAAGCTGAACAGCGACGCGTTCCGCAAGCAGTTCTCCGAGGCCGAGGTGACCTCCATCGACAAGGTGGTGTACCTGTCCGGCTACCAGGCCCAGGTGCTGTTCACCATGCGGGTGGTGGCCCCGGGCGGCAGCGCGTCGCGCGACACCCAGGGCGTCGCGCAGCTACTGGCCACCGACAACAAGATCCTGGTGTGCTCCTATGTGCTGCACACCTCGGGAACGTACTGACGACTGCGTCAGTTGAACGAGTCGCCGCAGGCGCACGACCCGCCGGCGTTCGGGTTGTCGATGGTGAAGCCCTGCTTCTCGATGGTGTCGACGAAGTCGATCGAGGCGCCCTGCACGTAGGGGGCGCTCATCCGGTCCACCGTCAAGGTCACGCCGCCGAACTCGGCGGTCAGGTCACCGTCGAGCGAACGGTCATCGAAGAACAGGTTGTACCGCAGCCCCGCGCAGCCGCCCGGCTGGACCGCGATCCGCAGCGCCAGGTCGTCGCGGCCCTCCTGGTCCAGCAGCGCCTTGGCCTTGGCCGCGGCGGCGTCGGTCAACGTCACGCCGTGGGTTGCGGTGGTCGACTGGTCCTGAACAGTCATTACTTCTCCCTACCGTATTTCGAAATCGTGGGGTGGGTGCGCTCGGCGCGGATAAACCCACCTGATCAACGGTACCGTGTCGCGGCGCTATTCCCGAGTCAGCCGGTGGGCGGCTCCCGGCTGCCCAGCTGCGCCGCGGTCGCCGAGGCCAGCCCCATCAGCTGGTTGGTGGCGTCGACCATGGCCAGCCGCACCGAGCCGGCATAGTCGGCGATGGCGCGGGCGGCCAGGATGCCGGCCGCGGCCAGCCCGGGCTCATCCAGGCCGATCTGACCGGCCAACACCAGCACCGGGACGCCGCGCGCCCGGGCCGTGTTGGTCAACGCACCGACCACCTTGCCGTGCAGCGACTGCTCGTCGAACCGGCCCTCCCCGGTGATGACCAGGTCGACGCCGTCGATCTCGGCGGCCAACCCGGTGTGTGCGGCGACGATCGCCGCCCCGGATTGGCGCACCCCGCCCAGCGCCAGCAGCGCCGCCCCGATCCCGCCCGCGGCGCCGGCGCCGGCCTCGGCGCTGACCGCACGCCCGGCCGCCGCATCCAAGTCCACCGCCCAGTCCTGCAGCCGGTGCTCCAACGCGGCCACGGCGGCGTCGTCGGCGCCTTTTTGCGGGCCGAAGATGCGCGCCGCCCCCCACGGCCCCAGCAGCGGGTATTCCACGTCGGAGGCGGCGATCAGCTCCACCCCGGCCAGCCGCGCGCGCCCGGCCGCCAGCCCGCCGAGCTCGTCCACCAGGCCGCGCCCGCCGTCGGTGCAGGCGCTGCCGCCCAACCCGACCACGATCCGGGCCACCCCGGCGGCCAGCGCCGCCGCGATCAGCTGCCCGACGCCCCGGCTGTGCGCGGCCAGCGCCGTCCGCACCGTCGGCGGCCCGCCCAGCTGCGCCAGCCCGCAGGCCTGCGCGCACTCCAGGTAGCCGGTGCCGGCCTCGGTGTCGAGCACCCACTGCGCGTCGACGTCGCCGTCCAGCGGTCCGGCCACCCGCAGCTGGCGCAGCTCGCCGAGCTGGCTGGCCAGCACCGCGACGAAACCGGGCCCGCCGTCGGATTGCGGGGCGATGGTGAGCCGGTCCCCGGGCCGGCTGCGGTGCCAACCGGCCGCGATCGCCGCCGCGGCCTGCACGGCGGTCAGGCTCTCGCCGTAGCTGTCCGGGGCGATCAGCACCCGCAGGGTGGTCGGCGCCGCGGTCCGGGTCTCGACCGGGGGCTCCGACGCCGAGGAAACCGGGGGGCCGCTCATAGCCCAAACGGTAGCGAGCCCGCCCGGCTGCCCGCCGGGGAACCGCGCCGGCGAAGTAACCTGGCCACTGTGAAGTTGCTGGGACGCAAGAAAGAGGTCACCGCCCCGGAGGACGCCGCCGACGCCGAAGCGGCCGGCGAGAACGCCGCGCCGGTCACCGACACCGCCGCCGGGTCGCGCACCACCGCGCCCAAGGGCCGGCCCACCCCCAAGCGCAGCGACGCCGCCAAGCGCCGCGGCCCGATCGCCCCGGCCCCGATGACCGCCGCCGAGGCCCGCGCCCGCCGCAAGGCGATGGCCGGCCCCAAGCTGAGCCGCGAGGAACGCCGCGCCGCCAAGACCGAGCGCCGCGACCGGATGACCGAACGCCGGGAGAAGATGATGGCCGGCGACGAGGCCTACCTGCTGCCCCGGGATCAGGGCCCGGTGCGCCGGTTCGCCCGCGACGTGGTGGATGCGCGCCGCAACGTGCTGGGCTTGTTCATGCCCTCGGCGCTGGGGCTGCTGTTCATCAGCATGGCGGTCCCCACGCTGCAGTTCTACCTGTACCCCGCGATGCTGGTGCTGATGGCGGTGATGGCCGTCGACGCGGTCATCCTGGCCCGCAAGGTCAACCGGCTGGCCGACGCCAAGTTCCCCGACAATGTCGAAAGCCGGTGGAAGTTGGGGCTTTACGCCGCCGGCCGGGCCTCACAGCTGCGCCGGATGCGGGCGCCCCGCCCGCAGGTCAACCGCGGCGAGCGGGTTGAGTAACGCCGGCGCCCGGTGCCGGGCATGACGTTCGCGCCGGTGCCGCCGCCCGAGCCGGACGTCGCCGCGGCCGCGCGCGCCCGCCAGGATCTGCTCACCAAACCGCCCGGCGCGCTGGGCCGCCTCGAAGAGCTGTCGGTGTGGGTGGCGTCGTGTCAGGGGCAGTGCCCGCCGCACCCGTTCGACCGGGCCCGGGTGGTGGTGTTCGTCGGGGATCACGGTGTCGCCGGCGCCGGGGTGTCGGCGTATCCCGCCGCGGTGACCGCCCAGATGGTCACCAACATCGCCACCGGCGGCGCGGCGATCAACGCGCTCGCCGACGTGGCCGGGGCCACCGTGCGGGTCGTGGACCTGGGGGTGGACGCCGAGCCGTTCACCGAATCCGTTGGCGCGCACAAGGTGCGGCGCGGCAGCGGCAACATCGCGGTCGAGGACGCGCTGACCGCCGAGCAGACCGCCGCCGCGATCGCCGCGGGCCAGCGGATCGCCGACGAGGAGGTCGACGCCGGCGCCGACCTGCTCATCGCCGGCGATATGGGCATCGGAAACTCCACCGTGGCAGCGGTTTTGGTGGCCGCCCTGACCGACGCCGAACCGGTGACGGTGGTCGGCTACGGCACCGGCGTCGACGACGCCGGCTGGGCCCGCAAAACCGCGGCGGTGCGCGACGCGCTGTTCCGGGCGCGCCCGGTGCGCACCGATCCGGTGGCGTTGCTGCGCTGTTGCGGCGGCGCCGACCTGGCCGCGATGGCGGGGTTTTGTGCGCAGGCCGCGGTGCGGCGCACCCCGCTGCTGCTGGACGGGCTGGCGGTGACGGCCGCCGCCCTGGTCGCCGACCGGCTGGCGCCGGGCGCCCGCGCCTGGTGGCAGGCCGGGCACCGCTCCCCCGAGCCGGCGCACGCGCTGGCGTTGACCCGACTGGACCTGGAACCGATCGTGGACCTGCGGATGCGGTTGGGCGAGGGCAGCGGTGCTGCGGTCGCGGTGCCGGTGCTGCGGGCCGCGGTGGCCGCGCTGGCGTCGATGTCGACGTTTTCCGAGGCCGGGGTGTCCGGTCCGGCCGCGCCATGATCCGTTCGCTGGCAGCGGCTTTCGCGTTCGAGACGGTGCTGCCGGTGCCCGGGACGGCGGTGCCGGTGGGCCGCGGCACGCTGACCGCGCTGCCGGTGGTCGGGGCCGCGCTCGGTGGGCTGGCCGCGGCGGTGACCTGGGCCGGCGGGCTGGCGTTCGGCGCGCACAGCGCGCTGTCCGGGCTGCTGGCCGTGACCGCGCTGCTGGCGGTCACCCGCGGGCTGCACATCGACGGGGTGGCCGACACCGCCGACGGGTTGGGCTGCTACGGGCCGCCGGCCCGGGCGCTGCAGGTGATGCGCGACGGGTCGACCGGGCCGTTCGGGGTGGCGGCGGTGGTGGTGGTGATCGCGGTGCAGGGGTTGGCGTTTGCCGCGCTGGGCACCGCGGCGATCGTGGTCGCCGTCGCCGCCGGCCGGGTCGGCGCGGTGCTGGCCGGCAGGCGCGCGGTGCCGGCGGCCGCGGGCAGCACGCTGGGCGCGGCGGTGGCCGGCAGCCAGCGTGCGCCGGTGGTGGCGGGCTGGGTCGTGGTGCTGCTCGGGGCGGCGGGGTGGGCGGATCCGCGGCCGTGGCAGGGCCCGGTCGCGGTGCTGGTGGCGCTGGGGTGCGCGGCGGTGCTGGTCCGCCACTGTGTGCGCCGGTTCGGCGGGATCAGCGGTGACGTGCTGGGCGCGGTGATCGAGCTGACGACGACGGTGGCCGCCGTGGGGCTGGCCGCGTTCTAGCTCGAGCACCACCGCGAGTGGCACTTTCGCGACGCGACACGCCGGTGCGACGTCGTGTGGGTGCCGCTCGCGAGAACGCCGGCGCGAGAACGCCGGCCGCGAATGGCCGCGAAACCTAGCCCAGCTGGGCCATCCAGCCGTGGGTGTCGGCGAAGGTGCCGCGCTGGATGCCGGTCAGCGTGTCGCGCAACGCCATTGTCACCTCCCCGGGCTGGCCGTCGCCGACGGTGAACTCGCCGTCGGCGGACTTGACGGTGGACACCGGGGTGATCACCGCGGCGGTGCCGCAGGCGAACACCTCGGTGATCTCCCCCGCGGCGGTCTTCTTCTGCCACTCGTCGACGTCGATCTTGCGTTCCTCGATGGCGAATCCGGCGTCGGTGGCCAACTGCAGCAACGAATCCCGGGTGATGCCGGGCAGCAGCGACCCGGACAGCTCCGGGGTGACCAGCCGCGCCGACCCGCCGCTGCCGAACACGAAGAACAGGTTCATGCCGCCCATCTCCTCGATGTAGCGGCGCTCGGTGGCGTCCAGCCACACCACCTGGTCGCAGCCGTGGTCGGCGGCCTGCGCCTGGGCCACCAGCGACGCGGCGTAGTTGCCGCCGAACTTGGCCGCCCCGGTGCCGCCCGGGCAGGCCCGCACGTATTCGGTCGACAGCCACACGCTGACCGGTTTGACCCCGCCCTTGAAGTACGCGCCGGCCGGCGACGCGATCACCAGGTAGCGGTACTCGCGGGCCGGGCGCACCCCCAGCCCCGGCTCGGTGGCGACGACGAACGGCCGCAGATACAGCGACTCCTCCCCGCCGGCCGGGGGCACCCAGGCGCCGTCGACGGCGATCAGCTGCCGCAGCGACTCGATGAACAGTTCCTCGGGCAACTCCGGGATCGCCAGCCGACGCGCCGACGCCCGCAGCCTCGCGGCGTTGGCTTCTGGCCGAAACGACACCACCGACCCGTCGGTCCAGCGGTAGGCCTTGAGGCCTTCGAAGATCTCCTGCGCGTAGTGCAGCACGATCGCCGACGGGTCCAGTTCGATCGGCCCGTAGGCCAGCACCTGCGCGTCGTGCCAGCCCCGCTCGGCGGTGTAGTTGATCGACACCATGTGGTCGGTGTGATATTTGCCGAACCCCGGATCGGCCAGGATCGCGTCGCGGGCCGCTACGGTCGCCGGCCGCGGGTTGCGTGCAACGGTGAACTCGAGGAGGTCGCCTTCCGGGCCAACGGTCGCCATGGCAGCGATTGTATCGCCGGCCGCTACCGGGTTTTTGCTGTGACGAACGGCGGGCGCACCACCTCGCAGTCCAGCGCCCGGCCCCGCACGTCGACGGTGAGGCGCTGGCCGTCCTCGACGCCGGCGTCGGCGTCGATCAGCGCCAGCGCGATCCCGGCTTTCAGCGTCGGCGAGAACGTGCCCGAGGTGGTGACGCCCACCGTCGCCGACCCGTCGAGCACGGCCAGCTGCGGCCGCAGCACCCCGCGGCCCACCGCGCGCAGCCCGCGCAGCAGCCGCCGCGGGCCGGCGGCCTTCTCGGCCAGCAGCGCGTCGCGGCCGAAGAACGCGTCCTTTTTCCAGCCGACCGCCCAGCCGCAGCGGGCCTGCAGCGGTGAGATGTCCAACGAAAGTTCGTGGCCGTGCAGCGGATAGCCCATCTCGGTGCGCAGCGTGTCGCGGGCCCCCAGCCCGGCCAGCTCGCCGCCGGCCCCCCTCACCGCGGCGACCAGCGCGTCGAACACCACCGCCGCCGACTCCCAGTGCGGCAGCAGCTCGTAGCCGTGCTCCCCGGTGTAGCCGCTGCGGCACACCCGCACCGGCACCCCGGACAACGACGCGTCGGCGAAGCCCATGTAGTCCATGGCGGTCGGCAGCCCCAGCCCGTCGAGGATCTCGGTGGAGCGCGGGCCCTGCACGGCCAGCACCGCGCGGGAGCGGTGTTCGTCGGTGACGGTGATGCCGGCCGGGGCGGCCGCGGCCAGCGCGGCGACCACCGCGGCGGTGTTGGCGGCGTTGGGCACCAAAAAGATCTCGTCGTCGGCGACGTAGTAGGCGATCAGGTCGTCGATGACACCGCCGGATTCGGTGCAGCACAACGTGTATTGCGCTTTGCCCGGCCCGATCCGGTTCAGGTCGTTGGTCAGCGTGGCGTTGACGAACGCCGCCGCGCCGGGCCCGCGCACGGTGGCCTTACCCAGATGGCTGACGTCGAACAGCCCGACGGCGCCGCGGGTGGCGGTGTGTTCGGCGACGGTGCCGGCGTAGGACACCGGCATCAGCCAGCCGCCGAACTCGGCGAAGCTGGCGCCCAGGTCGCGGTGGCGGTCTTCCAGCGGTCCGTGTTGCAGTTCGCTCACGACGATCCACCCTAACCGGCACACTTGTGCAGGTGGTCGATCTGAAGGAGCTGGAGGCGGCGGGAGTCACCAACGCCCGTGACCGCGCGGGCCTGATCGAATACCTGCACGGCCTCGGGTTCACCGCCGCCGAGATGGTGGACGCCGAACGCCGCGGCCGGCTGTTCGGGCTGGCCGGGGACGTGGTGGGGCGCTCGGGCCCGCCCCGCTACACGTTGCGGACCGCCGCCGACACGCTGGGTGTGCCGGTCGGCGAGGTCGAGCGGGCCTGGACGATGCTCGGCCTGCGTGTCGCCAGCCCCGACACGCCGGCGCTGAGCCAGGCCGACGTCGACGGGCTGGCCACCTGGGCCGAGATGCGGTCGTACCTCGGGGAGCCCGTCGACGGCTTCCTGCGGGTGCTGGGGGCGACGATGGCGCGGCTGGCCGAGGCCGAGTCGTCGATGATCCGGCTCACCCAACCCGACATGTGGCTCGGCCAGACCGGCGACGAGGTGGCCACCGCCCGGGCCTGGCGGCTGATTGCGCAGTTCATCCCGCGGCTGGGCGCGATGATCGACGCCGTGCACCGCCACCACCAGGTCAGCGCACGCACGTTCCTGGAGGGGCTGGCGGGCGGGCCGTCGGCGAGCGTGGTGTGCGGGGTCGGGTTCGTCGACCTGACCGGCTTCACCGCCCTGACCCAGCAGCTCACCTCCGCCGAGCTGGCGGCCCTGCTCACCGACTTCGGCGCCACCGTCAGCGACGTGGTGCACGCCGACGGCGGGCGGGTGGTGAAGTTCATCGGCGACGCGGTGATGTGGGTCAGCACCACCCCGGAGCGGCTGGCGCGGGCCGCGGTCGACCTGGTCGAGCACCCGAAGGCCCGCCGGGTCGGGCTGCAGGTCCGCGGCGGGCTCGGCTACGGCCAGGTGCTGGCCCTCAACGGCGACTACTTCGGCAACCCGGTGAACCTGGCCGCCCGGCTGGTCGGCGCCGCGGAGCCCGGCCAGATCCTGGCCACCGCCGACATCCGCGACGAGTTGCCCGACTGGCCGGCCACGCCGCTGGATCCGTTGTCGCTCAAAGGCTTCCAGGACCCGGTGGCACCGTATGACCTGCGTGGCGGCCGCCCGTTAAGGTAGGTGTTCGTGAGCACCGCACCCGGTTACCAGCCCCCCACCGTCACCGTCGCCGCCGCGCTGCCCGGCCGCGGCACCGCCAAGGCGGTGCTGATCGTGCCGGTGGTCTCCACCGGCGATGAATCCGGCGCGCTGGTCGCGCTGACCGAGCCGACGCTGCCCGCCGACGCGATCGCCGAGATCGAAGCCGGGCTGGCCGCGGTCAACGCCAAGGGCACCGCCGAGCAGGTGCACCGCCTGGTCGCCGCCTCGCTGCCGGTGGCCAGTGTGCTGACGGTCGGCCTGGGCAAACGCCACGACGACTGGCCCGCCGACGTGGTCCGGCGGGCCGCCGGGGCGGCCGCGCGCGCCCTGAACGGCACCGAAGCGGTGCTCAGCACCCTGGCCGGGTTGCGCGGCGACGGCCTGGTGGCCGCCACCGTGGAGGGGCTGATCCTGGGCAACTACCGGTTCACCGCGTTCCGCTCGGCCAAGACCGCCCCCAAGGACCCCACGCTGACCAAGATCACCGTGCTGTCGGCGGCCAAGTCCGCCAAAGCCGAGGCCGCGCACGCCGAGGCCGTCGCGACCGCGGTGGCCACCGCCCGCGACTTCGTCAACACCCCGCCCAGTCACCTGTTTCCCGGCGAGTTCGCCAAGCGGGCAACCGCATTGGCCGAGGCCGCCGGGTTGGACGTGGAGGTGCTCGACGAGAAGGCGCTGGCCAAGGGCGGCTACGGCGGGCTGATCGGCGTCGGCCAGGGCTCGTCGCGGCCGCCGCGGCTGGTGCGGCTGATCCACCGCGGCGCCAAGCTGGCCAAGAACCCGGCCCAGGCCAAAAAGGTGGCGCTGGTCGGCAAGGGCGTCACCTTCGACACCGGCGGCATCTCGATCAAGCCGGCGGCCTCGATGCACCACATGACCTCCGATATGGGCGGGGCGGCCGCGGTGATCGCCACCGTGCTGCTGGCCGGGCGGCTGGGGCTGCCGCTCGACGTCACCGCCACCGTGCCGATGGCCGAAAACATGCCGTCGGGCACCGCGCAGCGCCCCGGCGATGTGCTGACCCAGTACGGCGGCACCACCGTGGAGGTGCTCAACACCGACGCCGAGGGCCGGCTGATCCTGGCCGACGCGATCGTGCGGGCCTGCGAGGACAACCCGGACTACCTGATCGAAACCTCGACGCTGACCGGGGCGCAGACCGTGGCGCTGGGTGCGCGCACCCCCGGGGTGATGGGCTCAGCGGAGTTCCGCGACCGGGTCGCGGCGATTTCGCAGGCGGTCGGCGAGAACGGCTGGCCGATGCCGCTGCCCGACGAACTCAAGGACGACCTGAAATCGCAGGTCGCCGACCTGGCCAATGTCAGCGGTCAGCGGTTCGCCGGCATGCTGGTGGCCGGGGTGTATTTGCGCGAGTTCGTCGCCGATCAGGTGGCCTGGGCGCACATCGACGTCGCCGGCCCGGCCTACAACAGCTCCGGCCCGTGGGGCTACACCCCCAAGGGCGGCACCGGGGTGCCGACCCGCACCATGTTCGCGGTGTTGGAGGACATCGCCGCGCACGGCTAACCGCCGAAGCTAGAGCAGTTGCCCGCGGGCGGTGCTGCGCAGCGCCTGCGGCGCCAGCCGCGACGTGCCGTAGAGCAGGTAGGCCTCCGGTGCCACCGGTCGGATCGGCGTGTTCTTCTGGACCGCGGACACGATCGCCTGGGCCACCTTGTCTGGGCCGTAGCGGCGCCGGGCGAACATCTTCTCCAGCTGGGCGCGCCGGGCCTCGACCCGGTCGGCTTTGTCCGCCGGCACGTCAAAGCGGGTGGTGTGCACGATATTGGTGTCGATCACGCCCGGACAGATCGTCGTCAACCCGACACCGGCCGAATCCAGCTCGGCCCGTAGACAATCGGAGAACATGTACACCGCGGCCTTGGCGGTGCAGTAGGCGTTCATCGCCTGCGACGGCGTGTAGGCGGCCGCCGAGGCGACGTTGACGATGTGCCCTCCGGTGCCCCGCTCGACCAGCCGCCGCGCGAACGCCCGGCAGCCGTTGACCACCCCGCCGAAGTTGATGTCGAGCACCCGGTCGAACTGCTCGGTGGGGGTGTCCAGGAACCGCCCGGCCTGCCCGATGCCGGCGTTGTTGACCACAATGTCGGGCACCCCGTGCTCGGCGCACACCTGCGCGGCGAACGCCTCCACGGCGTCGGCGTCGGCAACGTCGAGCACGTAGGGGTGTGCGACGGCGCCGCGGGCGGTGATCTGCGCGGCGGTGTCCTTGACGGCGGCCTCGTTGACGTCGCTGACCACGATTTCGGCGCCCTCGGCGGCGAACGCCAGCGCCGTCGCCCGGCCGATGCCGCTGCCCGCCCCGGTCACCGACACCAGGGTGTCGGCGAAGTGCTGCCGCGGCCGCCCCACCCGGGCGCGCCGCAGCGCCCGGCTGGCCGGCTGGCCCTCGGTCCAGTCGGCGATCTCGCCCACCGCGGCGGCCAGCACCTGCGGATGCGACATCGGCGACCAGTGCCCGGCCTTGATGTCGCGCCGCCACAACCGGCCCACCCAGCGGCCGGTGGCGTCGTAGCCGTGCGGCCGCACATAGGGGTCGGCGGTGCCCACGATCAGTTGCACCGGCACGGTGACGTAGTGGTCCCGCCGGGCGTGGGCCAGGGAACGAAAGTAGTTGGCGGGATAGACTTTTAGGCTTCTCGCGGCGTCGGCGGCCAAGTTCTCGGCGTGGTGGATGCGCGCCGGCGGGACGCCGTCGCGCAGCAGTGCACGGCGCATCAGCCCGGCCGCCAGCGCGGCCCGGATCAGCAGCGGGGCAACCACCGGCACCGAGAACGCGATCTGGTAGCTCAGGCGCACCCCCTGGCTGAGCGCCCGGCCGAACCGTCGGGGCCGGTAGGGCCGGCGCAAACCCATGCCGACGTAGTGGGCCAGGTGGTCGGCGCTGGGTCCGGACACCGAGGTGAACGACGCCACCCGTTCGTCGGCGCCGGGCCGGGAAAGGTATTCCCAGACCCCGGTCGAGCCCCAGTCGTGGGCCAGCACGTGCACCGGCGCGGCGGGGCTCAGCGCGCCGATGACGGCGGCGAAGTCGTCGGCGAACCGCGCCATCCGGTAGGACGAAATCGGTTTGGGCGCACCGGATTCGCCGACGCCGCGGTTGTCGTAGCGAAGGATCCGGAACCGGTCGGCCAACAGCGGAACCACCCCGTCCCACAGCACATGCGAATCGGGCCAGCCGTGCACCAGCACCACGACGGGTCCGTCCGGGTTGCCCTGTTCGTAGACCGCGATGCGGGTGCCGTCGGCGCTGTCGACGACGTGTCGGACCGCCTGCCCTGATGCTGCCATCGAGCCTCCAGCGACGAAGAAAGTTACTGTGACCGCCAGTAGGTCATACCGTTGGTGTCGAGTGGGTTTGACCTTGCCCGGCCCGTCCGTGGGTGTCAAGCAACCGGCGCCCGGTCGTGGACCTGCGTGTGGGGCCGCACCGCTGCAGTGACAGGATGGTCCCGACAATCCCACCTGGGTGCCTGACCCGGTACACGACGCTGTGGTAAGCCGGAAGACGACCCGTGGCGGCCGACCGATCGATCGAGGAGTCAACAACGATGGCCTTCTCAGTCCAGATGCCGGCCCTCGGTGAAAGCGTCACCGAGGGAACCGTCACCCGCTGGCTCAAACAAGAAGGCGACACGGTCGAGGTCGACGAACCGCTGCTGGAGGTGTCCACCGACAAGGTCGACACCGAGATCCCGTCGCCGGCCGCCGGTGTGCTGACCAAGATCGTCGCCCAGGAAGACGACACCGTCGAGGTCGGCGGTGAGTTGGCGGTGATCGGCGACGCCGCCGAGGGCGGCGGTCCGGCCGAGCAGCCCGCGCCGCAAGCCGAGCCCGAACCCCAGCCGGAAGCCCAGCCCGAGCCGCAACCGCAGGCCGAGCCGGCCCCGCAGGCCGAGGCCCAGCCGGCCGGGGGTGACGCCACCCCGGTGCTGATGCCCGAGCTGGGTGAGTCGGTGACCGAGGGCACCGTGACCCGGTGGCTCAAGAAGGTCGGCGACGCGGTGCAGGTCGACGATCCGCTGGTGGAGGTGTCCACCGACAAGGTCGACACCGAGATCCCCTCCCCGGTGGCCGGCACGCTGCTGTCCATCACCGCCGAGGAGGACACCACCGTCGAGGTCGGCGGCGAGCTGGCCAAGATCGGCAGCGGCGCGCCGGCGGCCCAGCCCGAGCCCACACCCGCGCCGCAGCCCCAAGCCGACACGCGGCCGGAACCCGAACCCGCGCCGAAACCGCAGCCCAAGGCCGAGCCGGCCGCCCAGCCGGAGCCCCAGCCCAAGCCGGAGCCCAAAGCCGAGCCGGCACCCGCCCCGGAACCGCAGCCCGCTGCCGCGTCGTCGTCGGAGACGCCCTACGTCACGCCGCTGGTGCGAAAGTTGGCCGCCGACAACGGCATCGACCTCGCGCAGGTCAAGGGCACCGGTGTCGGCGGGCGCATCCGCAAACAGGATGTGCTGGCCGCGGCCCAGCAGAAGGAAGAGGCCAAGAAGGCGCCGTCGGCCGCTGCGGCCCCGGCGGCCGCCGCCCCGGCGCCGGCGCTGGCGCACCTGCGCGGCACCACCGCCAAGGCCAGCCGGATCCGGCAGATCACCGCCAAGAAGACCCGCGAATCCCTGCAGGCCACAGCGCAACTCACCCAAACCCACGAGGTCGACATGACCCGGATCGTGGCGTTGCGGGCGCGGGCGAAAAACGATTTCGCCGAACGCGAAGGCGTCAACCTGACCTACCTGCCGTTCATCGCCCGCGCGGTGATCGACGCGCTCAAGGCCCACCCGAACGTCAACGCCAGCTACAACGAGGACAGCAAGGAGATCACCTACTACGACGCCGAGCACCTGGGCATCGCGGTGGACACCGAGCAGGGCCTGTTGTCGCCGGTGATCCACAACGCCGGCGACCTGTCGCTGGCCGGGTTGGCGCGGGCGATCGCCGACATCGCCAACCGGGCCCGCAGCGGTGACCTCAAACCCGATGAGCTGTCCGGCGGCACCTTCACCATCACCAACATCGGCAGCCAGGGCGCGCTGTTCGACACCCCGATCCTGGTGCCGCCGCAGGCCGCCATGCTGGGCACCGGCGCCATCGTCAAGCGGCCGCGGGTGGTGGTCGACGAGGCCGGCAACGAATCGATCGGGGTGCGCTCGGTCTGCTACCTGCCGCTGACCTACGACCACCGGCTGATCGACGGCGCCGACGCCGGACGGTTTTTGACCACGGTCAAGCACCGGCTCGAAGAGGGCGCGTTCGAGGCGGACCTGGGGCTGTAAGGAAGGTTTGAGCCGATGGCCAGGGTCGCAATCGCGGGTTCCTCGGGGCTGATCGGCTCTGCCCTGGTGTCGGCGCTGCGCGCCGCCGACCACGACGTGCTGCGCATCGTGCGGCGCACCCCGGCCAACGCCGGTGAGCTGCACTGGGATCCCGAAAGCGGCGAATTCGACGCCACCGCGTTGCGCGGCGTCGACGCGGTGGTCAACCTGTGCGGGGTCAACCTCGGTCAGCGGCGCTGGTCGGGGGCGTTCAAGCAGAACCTGCGCGATTCCCGCATCACCCCCACCGAGGTGCTGGCCGAGGCGGTGGCCGGCGCCGGGGTGCCGGTGCTGGTCAACGCCAGCGCGGTGGGCTACTACGGGCACACCCGGGACCGCACCGTCGACGAAACCGCCGCGGCCGGAACGGGTTTCTTGGCCCAGCTGTGCTGTGACTGGGAGGCGGCCACCGCCCCGGCCGCGGGCGCCGGGGTGCGGGTGGTGCTGGCCCGCACCGGCCTGGTGCTGGCCCCGTCGGGCGGGGCGCTGGGCCGGCTGCGGCCGCTGTTTTGGCTCGGGTTGGGCGCGCGGCTGGGCAACGGGCGCCAATACATGTCCTGGATCAGCCTGGAGGACGAGGTGCGGGCGCTGCAGTTCGCGATCGGCCACCACAGCCTGTCCGGGCCGGTGAACCTGACCGGGCCGGCGCCGGTCACCAACGCCGAGTTCACCGCCGCGCTGGGCCGCGCCGTCAACCGCCCCACCCCGCTGTTGTTCCCCGGCTTCGCGGTGCGGGCCGCGCTGGGCGAATTCGCCGACGAGGGACTGCTGACCGGGCAGCGGGCCATCCCCGCGGTGCTCGAACACGCCGGTTTCCGGTTCCACCACAACACCATTGGCGAAGCGTTGGGCTATGCCACCGCGCGCCCGGTCACGGTGTAGGTACCGTCGAGATATGGCCGCCTCCATCCGGTCCGCCACCGCCCCGGTCGACGTCCGCCAGCTGGGCAGCCTCGACTACCGCGCCGCCTGGCAGCTGCAGCGCGAGCTGGCCGACGCCCGGGTGGCCGGCGGCCCCGACACGCTGCTGCTGTTGGAGCACCCGCCGACCTACACCGCCGGGCGGCGCACCGAAGACCACGAACGGCCCACCGACGGCACCCCCGTCGTCGACACCGATCGGGGCGGCAAGATCACCTGGCACGGCCCGGGCCAGCTGGTGGGGTACCCGATCATCGGCTTGACCGAGCCGCTGGACGTGGTCAACTACGTGCGGCGCCTGGAGGAGGCGCTGATCGCGGTGTGCGCCGGGCTGGGGCTGGCGGCGGGCCGGGTCGACGGCCGGTCCGGGGTGTGGCTGCCGGCCGGCGGCGGCCGGCCGGCGCGCAAGGTGGCCGCCATCGGGGTGCGGGTGTCGCGCGCCACCACGCTGCACGGGTTCGCCCTCAACTGCGACTGCGACCTGAGCGGGTTTGGGGCGATCGTGCCGTGCGGCATCACCGACGCCGGGGTGACGTCACTGTCGGCCGAACTGGGCCGCCGGGTCGGGGTCGAGCAGGTGCGCGGCCCGGTGGCCGCGGCGGTGCTCGACGCGCTGGACGGGGTACTGGCCGTGGGTGCGCACCCCGCTTCCCCGGTAGCATCGCCACTGTGACTGTCGCTCCCGAAGGTCGTAAGCTGCTACGCCTCGAGGTGCGCAACGCCGAGACCCCGATCGAACGCAAGCCGCCGTGGATCAAGACCCGGGCGCGGATGGGCCCGGAGTACACCGAGCTGAAGAACCTGGTCCGCCGCGAAGGCCTGCACACGGTGTGCGAGGAAGCCGGCTGCCCCAACATCTACGAATGCTGGGAGGACCGGGAAGCCACCTTTTTGATCGGCGGCGACCAGTGCACCCGGCGCTGCGACTTCTGCCAGATCGACACCGGTAAACCGGCCGAGCTGGACCGCGATGAGCCGCGCCGGGTCGCCGAAAGCGTGCAGGCGATGGGGCTGCGGTATTCCACCGTCACCGGGGTGGCCCGCGACGACCTGCCCGACGGCGGGGCTTGGCTGTACGCCGAGACCGTCCGCGCCATCAAGGCGCTCAACCCGTCGACCGGGGTGGAGCTGTTGATCCCCGACTTCAACGGGCAGCCCGAGCTGCTGACGCAGGTCTTCGAATCCCGGCCAGAAGTGTTGGCGCACAACGTCGAAACCGTGCCGCGCATCTTCAAGCGGATCCGGCCCGGCTTCCGGTACCAGCGCAGCCTGGACGTGCTGACCGCGGCCCGCGACGCCGGCCTGGTCACCAAGAGCAACCTGATCCTGGGCCTGGGCGAAACCCCCGACGAGATCCGTGCTGCGCTGCGCGAGCTGTACGACGCCGGCTGCGAGCTGGTCACCATCACCCAGTACCTGCGCCCCTCGGTGCGCCACCACCCGGTCGAGCGCTGGGTCAAACCCGACGAGTTCGTCGAGCACGCCGGCTACGCCGAACGGCTGGGCTTCGCCGGGGTGATGTCGGGCCCGCTGGTGCGCTCGTCGTACCGGGCCGGGCGGCTCTACGCCCAGGCCGTCGAGCACCGGCAGGCACGGACCCCGCGCTGACCGCGGTTCCGTATCCTTGGGAGCTATGGCAAAACCCCGCAGCACGGCCGAGAACAAGGCCGCCCGAGCCGAGGCGAAGGCCGCCCGCAAGGCGGCCGCCAAGGAGCGCCGCACCCAGTTGTGGCAGGCGTTCACCGTGCAGCGCAAGGAGGACAAGCGGCTGCTGCCGTACATGATCGGCGCGTTCGTGCTGATCGTCGCCGGGTCGGTGGCGCTGGGGGTGCCCGCCGGCGGGCCGACGATGCTCCTGATGATCCCGCTGGGGGTGGTGCTGGGCCTGCTGGTGGCGTTCATCATCTTCGGGCGCCGCGCCCAACGCTCGGTCTACCGCAAAGCCGAAGGCCAGGCCGGTGCGGCGGCCTGGGCGCTGGACAACCTGCGCGGCAAGTGGCGGGTCACCCCCGGGGTGGCCGGCACCGGGCACTTCGACGCGGTGCACCGGGTGATCGGCCGGCCGGGTGTGATCTTCGTCGCGGAAGGGTCACCGGCGCGGGTCAAGCCACTGCTGGCGCAGGAGAAAAAGCGCACCGCCCGGCTGGTCGGTGAGGTCCCGATCTACGACGTGATCGTCGGCAACGGCGACGGCGAGGTGCCGCTGGCCAAGCTGGAGCGCCACCTCAGCAAGCTGCCGGCCAACATCACCGTCAAGCAGCTGGACGCGCTGGAGTCGCGGCTGGCCGCGCTGGGGTCGCGGACCGGGATGGCGGGGATGCCCAAGGGGCCGCTGCCAGCGGGGGCCAAGATGCGCGGCGTGCAGCGCACCGCGCGTCGACGCTAGCTTTCAGCGTTTCTGGGCGCTGCTAACGCCGCACCACCGCGGTGTGGGTGAACTGGTCCTGGACCCCGCGGCCGTCGGCGTTGACCAACAGCGCCGGGATGACCAGCGCAATCAGCACTCCGCGGACCGCGGCGCGGCCGATGCCGACACCGCGCCGATCCACCGACGCCACCTGCAGCCCACACAGCAGCTGGCCCGGGGTGAAGCCGAACAGCCGCACCGCCACCGCGCCGAGGACCAGCCACACCACCAGCACCGCGAGCGGCAGCCCGGCCGGCGTGACCACGCCGAACGCCAGCCCCAGCCCGGCCAGGCCGTAGGCCAGCAGCCAGTCGGCGAGCAACGCCAGCAGCCGGCGGCCCAGCGGTGCCAGCGACCCCGGGCCGCGTTCGGGCAAACCCAACCGCTGGCCGGGGTAGCCGGTGGGCGGCCCCGGCTCGGCCGATCCGGGACCGGACAACCAGGATGAAATGGTGCGGGCCACGCCCCCTACCCTAGGCTGACGCAGACTACCCGACCTCGGCGGCGCCGTGGGCGGTTGCGTAACGTCTGCGCAACAGGCGGTTACGTTCGGGCAACATCGGCTCCATAACGTCTTCGTGGGGCTACAACGTAGAGGAGAACACTGCTGTGACCGACAAGACGGCCGACGACATCCTCAAGCTCGTCGCCGACGAGGACATCGAATACATCGACGTCCGCTTCTGTGACCTACCCGGCGTGATGCAGCACTTCTCCATCCCGGCGTCGGCGTTTGACAAGAGCGTCTTCGACGACGGCTTGGCTTTCGACGGCTCGTCGATCCGCGGCTTCCAGTCGATCCATGAATCCGACATGATGCTGCTGCCCGACCCCAACACCGCGCTGATCGACCCGTTCCGGGCGGCCAAGACGCTGAACCTGAGCTTCTTCGTGCACGACCCGTTCACCCGCGAGCCGTACTCGCGTGACCCGCGCAACGTCGCCCGCAAGGCGGAGAACTACCTAAACAGCACCGGCATCGCCGACACCGCGTTCTTCGGCGCCGAAGCCGAGTTCTACATCTTCGACTCGGTGTCGTTCGACTCCAGCATCAACGGCTCGTTCTACGAGGTGGACTCGGTGTCGGGGTGGTGGAACACCGGTGCGGCCACCGAGGCCGACGGCAGCCCCAACCGCGGCTACAAGGTGCGCCCCAAGGGCGGATACTTCCCGGTGGCGCCCACCGACCAGTACGTCGACCTGCGCGACACGATGACCACCAACCTGATCAACGCCGGATTCACGCTGGAGCGCGGCCACCATGAGGTCGGCAGCGGCGGCCAGGCCGAGATCAACTACAAGTTCAACACGCTGCTGCACGCCGCCGACGATTTGATGCTGTTCAAATACATCATCAAGAACACCGCCTGGCAGAACGGCAAGACCGTCACCTTCATGCCCAAGCCGCTGTTCGGCGACAACGGGTCCGGGATGCACGCGCACCAGTCGCTGTGGAAGGACGGCGAACCGCTGTTCTACGACGAGGCCGGCTACGCCGGGCTGAGCGACACCGCGCGGCACTACATCGGCGGCATCCTGCACCACGCCCCGTCGCTGCTGGCATTCACCAACCCCACCGTCAACTCCTACAAGCGGCTGGTGCCCGGCTACGAGGCGCCGATCAACCTGGTGTACAGCCAGCGCAACCGGTCGGCGTGTGTGCGCATCCCGATCACCGGCACCAACCCGAAGGCCAAGCGGCTGGAGTTCCGCTGCCCGGACTCCTCGGGTAACCCCTACTTCGCGTTCGCGGCGATGCTGATGGCCGGGATCGACGGCATCAAGAACAAGATCGAGCCGCAGGCGCCGGTGGACAAGGACCTCTACGAGCTGCCGCCCGACGAGGCCGCCAACATCCCGCAGGCGCCCACCCAGCTGGCGCAGGTGATCGACCGCCTCGAGGAGGACCACGAATACCTCACCGAGGGCGGGGTTTTCACGCCCGACCTGATCGAGACGTGGATCACCTACAAGCGGGAGAACGAGATCAACCCGATCAACGTGCGCCCGCACCCGTACGAGTTCGCCCTCTACTACGACGTGTAAAGGGGCAAATACGCGTGACCTGCGCGGATATCATTGCCGACTGCCGTCTGTCCGCAGTGCGTCCGCAGCAGGTTCCATCCGCGCCGCGATCACTGCACCGATCGCGGTACGGGTGGACTCGTCAGCATCCGGCCACAAGTGGCCGTACGTGTCGAGCGTGGTACGCGCCGTGGCATGGCGCATCCGGGCCTGCACCGTCTTTACGTCGGCGCCCGACGCGATCAGCAGCGACGCGAAATAGTGACGTAGGTCGTGGAAGCTGAACTTCTCGGGCAGCCCGCCGATCCTCGACTTGGCATCCCGAATCGCGCGCTCAATAATCCACGGCCCGCAGCGATCGGTACCGGGGCCGTTCGTGACCATCATCGGACCGCCATATTTCTGCACTGACGCCGATAGCAACAGGGCGAGGTCTTGCGGGATTGGTACTGCCGCGTCGCTACCCTCCGTCTTGAGTGGCCGGTCAGGCCACTGCTGAACCGGGTGCACCACTCCCCTGATGAAATCCACGTCGGCCACCCGCAGCCCGGATACCTCGGCGACCCGCAACCCGGCGAACGCCCCCAGCAGCACTGCCGCCCGGAGGTGGTCGGGCACCGTGTCGTGGAGCGCCCACACCTGGTCGGTGGTGGCGACGTACACCTTCGATTTTCCAGTCGCGGGCGATGTACGCCGCGAGCACGGGTTGCGGCCGAGCACACCGTCGTGCACCGCATCGCCCATGATCTGCCCTAGCCGACTATGTAGGGCATAGACGTAGCTTGGCTGGAAGTCTTTTTTCAGCTTTGCGACCCACGCTTTGACATGGGACGGCCGCACCTCCGACAGCTGCATCCCGCCGAACTCCGCGGTGATGTGCTTGATGTGCGTACGCGCCTCACGCACCGTGGAGTCACGATTGACTCCGTATCCCTCAATCCACCTGTCGCACCACTGCTGAACCGTTTGCTGCGCGTCCCGCGGCGCAACGTGAGTACCCGAGACGATTGCGGCCGTCTGGCCGTCGAGCCACTTCTGTGCGTCGACCTTGCGCACGAATCCCTTGGCGTGCTCCTGCCCACGTTCATCGACGTACCTTGCGCGCCAGCGTCTTCCCTTGCCGTGCGCGGCGCTGGGCACAGAGTGAGGCTTGCCGTTGTCGTCGCGGATGACCTTATGCCAGCGATCCTCGACGCCTGACCTACGATTGCGCTTCATCCGCCAGGTCCTCCTTGACCCATTTGAGAAACAGCTTGTCTAGAGACCGCTGAGCGGCCTCGCTGCCGGGAGGATTAAGAGCTTCGCCGAGCGCCTTGGCCGCCTCGGCGAGCGCGTCGCACGCACGCTCACATCGGGTCGCGGTCGACTTCATTAAGCCATTCGGGCCGAAAGCGGCGAGTTCAGTGACCCTGTCTCGCAGCGTGGACTCGATTATGGGGATCTGCCAGGACGCCTGGCGTGCCGCGTCCGCAAGAGCCCGGAAGGTATACAACCGGTCGTTCTTGGGTGCCGTCGAGCGCCCGAGCAACGTGTCGATCGAGACCCCGAGGAGGTCTGCGATAGCTGCAACCTCATCGATCCTCGCGGACCTATCGCCGGCTTCGAGCTTTGCGATGGTGGTCGGGTGCACGTCTATTCCCTTGGTGGACAACAGCTGTGCCATGCGAGCCTGCGACCACTCGCGGCTTAAGCGTTCCGTCCTGAGCCGTTTCCTGAAATAGCTTTCGGCGCTCGGCCGTCTTCCCATATTCGCAACTGTACCCGACTTGGGTTGACCAACACAACCGACGCGCTCACACTGATGTTATTCCCAATCCGGGGAACCTCGCTAAAACAGGAAGGATACGCAGTGTGAACAGCGAATACCTCGACTCCCAAGACCTCGAAAGCCTCACCGGCACAAAAGCGTCGACTTGGCGTTACTGGGCGATGATTGGCGAAGGACCCGTCAGCTTCAAACTCGGACGCCGCCGCGTGTGGAAGCGATCCACCGTCCTGGCGTGGCTGGAGAGTCGGGAGAAAGCAACGGCATGAGTCCACCCGGCCAGACGGCCCAACCCGGATTCGGTGGTTCCACTGCACCGAGCGACAAATGCGAAGTGCCGGCCCCCTCGGAACCGGCACCCGCCACGACCAACCCAGTCGATAGCCAAGAGCATAGCCGATATGGCGCGCTGAATGGTGCTCGCCGTCGCCGCTACCATTCGGTGCGCTCGGCGCCGATCAGCGCGTGTGGCTGCGTGCGCGACCCGGCCTACGATCGGCACCGCTGCGGCGATAGCGAAATGCTGTCGGTCGACTCCTATGAGGCAGCGGCGGCGCACCTGTTGGACCACGACCTGACGCCGTTCGCCGACCTGGCTGCGCTGCGCGCTATGTGGCGTCGTGGCGGTCGTTCCCAACGGCTGGCGCACAGCATTGCCGAGCGGTGCGGGGTGGTCGCGTGACCCCCGAACCGTCATTGCTGTCTGGTGTGATCACCGCCGCCGAGCTGCATCACGAAAATTTTCCTGAGCTGGTCCAGTTCGTCCACAGTGTCGTTACCGAGGGCTTCGGGATCGTCGCCGGGCCTCCCAAACTTGGGAAGTCTTGGTGGACGCTGAATCTCGCTTTGGGTGTAGCGGCTGGCGGCCGTGTGTTCGGTAAGATCCCCGTGGACCAGCGCGATGTGCTGCTGCTAGCCCTGGAAGACTCACCGCGGCGGCTGCAGGGCCGAATCCGGGCGTCGTGGGGCGACGGCACGCCGCCGCACCGGCTGCATATCCTGACCACATTGGGGCCGGGCCTGTTGATTCCGACGGCCACCGAGTGGCTGATGCACCATTCCGGCGGCCTCGTGATCCTCGATACCTTGGGGCGCGCTAGGCAGCAGCGCCGTCCCGGCGACGACGCTTACCTAGCCGACTACCAAGCGGGTGTTGCGCTCAAGAATGTCGTCGACGCCTTCCCCGGCAGCGCGTTGCTCGGCGTGCACCACACGCGCAAGGCGTCGTCGGAGGACTTTGTGGACGACCTATCGGGGACGCTGGGACTCGCCGGGTCCGCAGACTATGTCTTGGTGTTACGGCGCCCCCGTAACAGCAGCGAGGCCACCCTGCAGGTCACCGGCCGCGACGCTCCTGAGGGCGAGTACGCATTCACAATCGCTGAGGGCGTCTGGACGCTGGTCGGAAACCAACTGTCCGAGGCTGCCGCCGAAGCTGAGCGTCGTCGAGACAGCAAGCGGTACGGCGATCGGGCAATGGACGTGATAGCGCTGGTCAACGAGCGTGCGCCGGCCAATCACACGACCGCGGCCGACGTGGCAAAGATCCTCGGGATCGACAATGACCAGGCGCGTGTGTATCTGAATCGGCTCGCAAAGTCTGACCGCATCGTCAAGGCGGCCACGGGCACGTATACCAGCGTTACGACCGTTACGAGTGTTACGGGCCGGCCCCTACCGGAACCAAGCGAACGTAACGGACGTAACGGTCGTAACGCAGGGCGGGGGCGATGATGACTAGCGCGCTGCTCGACCCGGAGGGCACCGTGAAGCTGCTCGCCAAGATCCTCGCTGATACACCAAAGCTGGACGGTGCTGCGTGCGTTGACAACGCCGACGTGTTCGACGCCGACGACGGCGACTGGGAGCTGGCTGTGGCGATATGCCGCAGCTGCCCAGCGCTGACCGACTGCGGCGATTGGGCGGATGGTCTGCGTGCCAGCGATCGACCCGCCGGCGTTGTCGCCGGACAGGTGAACCGTCCGCGCACGGAGGTGGCGCAATGACCGAGCGATGGCTGCCAGTCCCCGGCTTCGTCGGTCGCTACGAGGTCAGCGACCAAGGCCGCGTCCGCACCGTCGCGCACACGGTTAGGTGCCGTGATGGGCGCCCCTATCCCGTTCAATCGCGGTTGCGCCGCATCGTTATAGACCCGCGCGACGGGCGCAGGTACGTTGCGCTCGCCACCGGACGGCGCGGACGATACCGCACGGTTTTCGTCCACCGACTGCTCGATGAAGTGTTCGGTGACACAGATGGGCGCAAAGGCTGATGACCATGGCATATCCAAACGTCGGTCCTGCACCGCTGCACCAACCCAACCGGTGGTGTCCTGCAACCAACCCAACCGGTGCATCCAACTCAACCGGTGGTGTGACCTGCGACCCGATGTCACTGCCTGAGCTGTCGGTCGTCGCGTGCCTGAGCTATCGGTCCTGCCTGCGAACTGCGAGCCCTGCGAACCAGCCTGCGCTGTCGGCGCCTGCGGCGAAGCTGCAAGCCTGCGCGCTTGGGGAGTTCCTGCGTTGCGTCTGCCTGCCGGAACCATCCTGCCGAGCAAACGTCGGGATGGTCACCAATCCCGTTGGCAACCAACGACATTCACCACCCCAAATACGTTGGTGCACAACGACATCCAAGCTCAGGGATGGTATCGAAAGGAGTTCCTGACATGACCATCCAGCAAACTACGCCTGCACCGATGGATCCTCCTGGCCAGCGCAAACGGGGGGCGGGTAAAAAGTTGGCAAACACGCAAGAAGGCACCTCGGTGTCGCGACTCCATATGGCTTGGAGGGTTGACGGTATCAGGACGAAAAACGCCTGCGCTGCACGTCAATTACGTTGCCCACCAACATGTTTCGGCGTCGTCGACGCTATGACTTTACCTGCTACACGTGTAGCAGGAGGGAAGGAGGTAACTATGGCCGACCACGGCACCCGGTCACGCTATGTCGAGGGCTGCCGCTGCGATCCATGTAAGACGGCGAATCGCCGTCACCAGCGTGATCTGCGGGCGAAGCGCCGCGGTCTGGACGACTTCGGCACGTCGGAACCGGGTCCGGTTGAGCAGGCCGCGCGCGACGAGATGGCGACCCTCAGCGCGGCGGCGAACCGGCCGGGTGACGTTGCCTGCGTCGTAGCAATGGCCCGCATTCTTGACGACCCGGAGCAGTATCCGACTCACCCGCGCGCGTCCGGGGTCATGGATCGGATTCTCAAAAAGTTACGCGCCGCGTCAGGGGAACGTGCACGCCGAGGCCGTCTCGTCTCGGTGCACCAATTTAGGGAGAAAAGGAAATGACGAATGAATGGTCTGCCGAGCTGGCGCGGTTGCGTGCCGAGCGCGGCGCTGAGTTTGTGGCGGAGTCGGCGCGTCGCGGTGTCGGGGAGCGGATGCTTGCCGACGCGATGCGTGCGATCGATGAGGCCGAGTTTCGCCGCTTGATGGGTTCGACGGTGAATGTCGGTGTGGAGGCCGAGCGGGCCTCTGGGCTGTTTTTCGCAGGGAAGGGGACGAATGATGATGAGTGAGGACCGCGAGCACCTACAGGGGCTTGTCGATCGCCGCGCAACGCTGTTCCAGGATCGGGAGCGCTTGCGGGAGCGCGTCGCGAACCTGAACGCGAAAATCGCTGACATCGAGGCGTTACGCGCCGAGGTCACTCACCTCGACTCTCAGATCGAGTTCATCGACGCGCAGATCGAGGTGGCTGACGACACGGCAAGCTGCTAGTACGGGTAACCCCTATGGGGTATTATGGGGCCTAGCGATGTTCCTGCCGGCCGCCTCGACACGTAGGCCGGCCCCCAGCGCGGGAATGTCCAGGCCCCTGACTTAGAGCGCCGACCAATCCCCTTTTATTCGTCGTGCGCTCAAACGCGCACTAGTCAGGAGACAAAAACAATGCCTAGCAATGAATTTCTCGCGATGCTCGAAGGCAAGCTTGCCGACGCGCGCGCCGAGCGCCGCGCCATCGTCAACGAGGCCAAACGGGACGGCCGAGACAATCTCGACAACATCGAGACAATGGCTTTCCGCGAGGTGAGCGCCACTGTCGAATCGCTACGGAAGCGCATCGACGACACAAAAGCCGAAATCGTGCGCAGCGGCCACGGACCCGGCGGAATATTGGAAACCACCGCACTAGGCCACCAGGGCACCGACGCCGACACGATGGGCCGGCGCCTGGCGACCGACATCGGGCACGCCCTGCAGAAGATGAGCGGTGAGCAACGCGCCGTCATCAGCGGCTCGGTGGACGTGCCGGTGCTGGTCGATCTGCCGGTGCCGCTGATGGACTTGCCCTTCCCGGCGCGCCTCATCGACGCTTTCGGCAACCGGATCAGCATCGACAGCTACGTATACGAGTTCTATCAACAGACCGCGCGCACGAATAACGCTGCACCCGTCGCGGACCTCGGCCAGAAACCGACCTCGACGCTCACCGTGGAAGCGGTGTCGGGACGCGCTCAGATCATCGCCACCCTGAGCGAACCGGCGCCAATCCGTATCTGGTGGGACTTCCCATCGCTGGTGGACTGGCTACACGTTCAGCTGATTGGCTCGATCTACGACGCGATGGAGCAACAGGCCGTCTCCGGCAACGGCACCGGCCTGAACGCCACCGGCATTCTGAACCAGGCCGGAACCACACAGGTTCCGTTCACGACCGACCTGCCGACCACGCTGCGCTCGGCGATCACCGCAATGCAGACCCTCGGCGAGCGGCCGACCGGTTGGGCGCTCAATCCTCACGACGCTGCTGCGATCGACCTGTTGCGGTGGGGTACGGGCGGCGGCTTCCTATCGGAGGGTTACGCGAATAACCCCGTCGAGCGGTACGGCACGAGTGCCAACATCTTCGGCGACAACTCGATCCAGCGCATCGTCACCCCGCATGTGCCGCAAGGCACCGCCATCCTGGCCGACTTCAAAGAGTTGGCCTTGTTCCTGCGGCACAGCATGCGTATCGATGTGGCGACGACCGGCGGTAGTCCCGACCTGTTCCAGACGAACGCGTTCCAGCTCAGGGCCGAGATCCCGTGCGGGATCGGCATCTTGCGTCCGCAGGCGTTCGCGGTCGTGTCCCTGGGCGGCGGGAGCTAGCGATGCCGTTCGCCGTCCCGGTCGACCCGTACCACGACGAACGCCAGGACGACCTGGAGACGTTCGTAACGGTGGACGAGTGCGCCAGGACGATGAACATCACCCCGGAACGGGTGCGCCAGCTCGCCAAGCTGCGCGTGCTGCGTACCCGCTACGGCTGGGGTGACGTGTTGGTCCAGCCGGCGAAGGTGGCTGGCTGGACCTAAAAAGCGTGGCGGCGGTCGAGAGTGCCAACCCCCTGGAAAGCTCCCCGAGGGGTTCTCCCGCCGCCCGTGGTGGCCGGCCTGGCGGTCTTTTTGGATCCCTTTTCTGAGCCGGGCCGGCCACCCAAACCACTAGCCGCTATCGGGCGGGTTTAGGCCGTGATTAGGCGGTAGTACAGCTTGTAGTTAACGGCGCTGTAGAACGGGTCAATCCTGACGCGCAGATCCCGGACCGTCGACTCGTACGTTGGGCCGTAGGCCGACTTTTCTTCGGGGATGGGTTCGGCGCTCTCGATCAGCTGGTTTAACAGGTTGTTGAAGGCGGTTTGTGTGGTTTGTGCGCCGGAAGGTTGTGCCATCGCCAGCAGCGCGCCCCACACGTCCTTAGATGCGGCGACGATCGGCGTTCCTTTGATGGCGGCCCCGAACGCCGCTATGTTCTCCAAGTCGGGAACTTCCTTGCCTGCGCAAGCCGCGTCCTGCGCCTCCCGTGTCTGGTGGGCAGCATCATCATTCACCGGCTCAGGCATTTCGGCTCCCCTTTTCCGTTACACGAACGATGGGCTTTCTCATTGAGCCACACATCGCCGGTGGTGGGCACGGTTCAGGCGAAAAGCGGCCCCAGCACGTCTAAGCGCCCGGTTTGTTTCCAAGACAAACCGCCGGACGTGGGCGCATGCTGGACACCAGGCCGCGCCCTGGCTCCCAGTGGTGTTTCCCATTCTCCTTGCACCACCGGGGGCCGGGGACGGTTAGTTTGGCACTTTGCGAAAGGGGAGGCACAAACATGGCGGGCAAGTTCGAAATCTATACCGACAAGGCTGGTAAGTACCGGTTCCGACTCAAGGCCGGCAACGGCGAAATCATCGCTAGCGGTGAAGCCTACGAGAGCAAGGCCAGCGCGAAGAACGGCATTGAGTCGGTGCAAAAGAACGCCCCCGGCGCCAGCGTCGTCGACCTGACCGGGTAGCCAGAGTTCTGGGGTGTACGAGAAACGGCCCCCAGCGTGAGCTAGGGGCCGTCTTTGGGTCCTGTGGAGGCTAGCCGCCGCATTCCCCGGAGATGATTGGCCAAGTGACCCGGAGTGCCCCTTGCGGCCCCCTCAAGCGCGGGTCGGCGTGGCGCATCTGCGTGAGGATCTGGCCCGGCGGCATGCCCAGATTCAGCGCCGCACAGGCCGCGTCGGTCGTCGGGTCAGCATGGGCAGGTGCAGCGGCCACCAGCGTGGAAGCCGTCAACCCCAGCAGCGCGGCAAGCAGTAGGCGCTTCATCGCGTCACCCCCGTGTTGTCGCCGCCCTCGGCGTTGAGGGCCTCATCGAATTGGTCAGCCGCAGCGATGAGCGCTCGCGCCAACTGACGCGCCTCCGCGGTCGTCAGGTCGTCCCGGCCGCCTGTCAGGGTGACGTGCACGGTCGGGTGTTCGACCTGGCTGCCGTCGTCAATACTGCCGTCGGCGAACTGCGCCGCCGCAGCCCAGACGCCGTAGCTGCCGATGACGCGGGTCGGGCCGGTCACGATGCGGTAAGGCGGCTCGTAAGGCTGCCAGTCGTCGGCGTGCACGGCGCCGGGAGGCAACGGGACGTTGGGGATGGTTGGTGTGGTCATGGCTGAATTCCTTTCGCGATCTACTTGGTTGTTTTGGACATGGGACGGGATCGGCCAGAAACGCTCGGTGGCGAGCGCGCGTCCGCAGTGCGTCCGCAGCAGGTCTGGCGACAGCTCGCGTCGACCAACAAAGCCAACGCTGTGACCTGCAGTTTCGCAACGGCGCCAACGCAGCTAAGCTGTACAAACGTCGAGTAGGTAGTACGCCCTGTACTACGACGTGTAAGTCGGGGTTTCTTCTCGTCGAGATTGCCGTCAGGGCTGTGCTTTTGGTTTGAGCACAGCCCTGACGGCATTTTCGGCGGCGGCGACTCCGCTGGCAGCTCCACCACGCGACGGTTGTACTGGTCGGCGCGCCGACGTTGCCGGCACCATCCACCGCCAAAACTACTGGCTTGGTTGTGACCGCTGAACGGCAGCGCCGTCCGCTTCGTCGAGCTGACCACCAGGTTTAGCGGATCAGATCGCCTCCATTTCGGTGGAGCCCGCCGGTCCGTCTGCTTCGTCAGACAAGGAGACGACGCGTGAACCCAGAATTGCCGACGAAACCCGACATCCGCTGCCGTGGACGGCACGGTGGAGGCCCAGGGGTGCCTTCTGCGAGTTCATCCGATTGGGGGCGTTATGCCTGCTCAGGCCTGGATCACCCTGGTCGTCGGAGCGGTCGGGTTCGCCGGTGTCATCGCAGGGATCATGCAGCGGACGTACGCTGACCGGCGGGCTGAGTGGTGGCGTCGCGCCACCTGGGCAGTCGATCACACCCTCTCTGAGGACGTGGATGCTCAAATAGTTGGGTTCGACGTCCTGGTCAAACTCCAATCGTCCCGGCTGGCTACCCGATCCGACCGTGATTTGTTCGTTGAGTGGGCCACACCCGTGGCCCTGGCCATTAGCGAAGACATGGGTGATGACGCGGTGGATACTAGGGACAAGGAGGACAAATGACCACCACCGAGCGCGAGAGCACACCGGCGCGCCGCCGTCGGCCCATCGAGGTTCGGCGCGCCGCCGCGAGGCTGGTGGTCGCCGCGAACACGGCAAACGGTAAGAAGACCGACCCTCGCATTGTCGCCATCGCCGAAGGTAAACAGTCGTAGCAACATCGTCGCCGCCGGCGGCGTTCGCATCGGTCAAATCAGCGGTACAGGCGCAGCTTCACCAGGCGACAGCTGTCTTTCAACCAGGGCAACGGGAAAAGCAACTGGTGCGACCCGCAATGCCGCGCACGTGCTCTCATGGTTTGGTGGCCGAGACGACCCGCTACATCCCCGACTTCACCGCCCCCGAGCGCATCGAGCTCAGCGAGGTCGTGCTGCAGCGGTGGGCCATGAACAATGTGTCCGCATTGCTGGAGGCCATCGAGGAGTCCTACCGGAAGCTACATCAGTGGATGGACTGATGCACGCAGCCACCCACGCTCGACGGTCTCCGGGAGCTCATAGAGCGCTACCAACTGTGCTGGCCGGACCCGGACGGCTCATTTACCTACGGGATCTTCGACACCGCCGACGCCGTGCTGGGCACGGTCGCCCTGCACGACTCGATTGGCCCTCGGGCGGTGGAAATCGGGTACTGGTGTCGCACCAGCAACACCGGCAGAGGAATCATCACCCGCGCCGTCGGAATGCTGACCGAGCTCGCGCTGCGCTCCCCGCTGATCGATCGTGTCGAAATCCGTTGTGATGCGGCGAATGTGCGCAGCGCAGCGGTGCCTCGCCGGCTGGGTTACCGGTTGGCCCGGCGCTATGAGCGACCGCGCGCCGCACCCGCTGATTCCGGGACGGCACTGTGCTGGATCAAGGAAGCACCCTGACGCAACGCGACGCTACAACATCCCGCAGGCGCCCACCCAGCTGGCGCAGGTGATCGACCGCCTCGAGATTGCCGTCAGGGCTGTGCTTTTGGCTTGAGCACAGCCCTGACCGCATTTTCGGCGCCGGCGAGCGGCGCCGTCACGCGGGTCGCGCAGTGTCGCACCAGCATCGCTAAGGCAACGGTAAGGAAACGCGCAGATCACAAACCTTTATCCAATCGTGTTATAAACGAGACAGTTGTCATGCATCGTGACCAAAGTGAAATGGGTGCCACGAGGGCGCTCCACGACGATCGAGGAGCGCCGCGATGCCAACACCGACCATGCACGGACCAGGGATCGCGCCAACGCTGCGGCCCGCCACCGTGGTTCACCCACGGGTGCTGCGGGGGGATCTGCTCGGTGCGGCCGGATCGGCGCTTCGTCCACTGGTGGTGTCGATCGCGGTCATCACCGCGGCGGCCACGGGCGCGGCGCCCGCGCAGGCCGACCCGCCCGGCGACTCGAGCACCAACGTGTTGACCAGCGTCGGCATCGGCAACAACGGCCCGCTCAGCACCGCCGTTGCCGGTATCGGCCAGTCCATTTGCCCGATGCTGGTGCAGCCGGGCGCGACTTTCGCCTCGGTGGCCTCGCAACTGGCCGGTAACACCGGACTGTCTCCGGCCATCGCCGGATTTGTCACCGGTATGGCGATACAGATGGAATGCCCGGGCGTCATGACATCGCTCGCCAACGGCGACGCACCATTTCCTCTGCAATTAGCGGGCGGTAGTCCCGCGCCGCCCATCGCGTTCCAGCCGCCGGGCACCAACCCGATGATGCCGGGCGCTACCGGTGCGGGCGGAGGTGCTTGGCGCCCGTAACCTCACCTCATGGCCCCCAACCTGGACGCCCGGCTGACCCGCTACTCCCCCACCGTGTTGAGCCTGTTCCGGGCGGTGTTCGGGCTGCTCTACGCCGCGCACGGCGCGTCGCTGCTGTTCGGCTACCCGGTGTCGACCCGGGTGCCGGTCGGCATCTGGCCGTTCTGGTGGGCCGGCGTGATCGAGTTCGGCGCCGGGCTGCTGATTCTGGTCGGGTTGTTCACCCGCCCAGCGGCTTTCCTGGCCTCCGGGCAGATGGCGGTCGCCTACTTCTGGGAGCATCAGCCGCACGCATTGTGGCCGATCGACCCCGCCCAGGGCGGCCACGGCGGCGGTGAACCCTCGGTGCTGTACTGCTTCGCGTTCTTCCTGCTGGTGTTCACCGGACCCGGCGGCTACGCGCTGGACACCCGGCGGCACCGGCGGCGGTAGTCTTCCGCCATGAGCATCAAGCACACCCCGTCCTGGTACGACGATGAGGTGCAGGCCCTATTCGACCTGGCCCGCGGGTTCTTCGAGCGCGAGGTCGTCGCCCACATCGACAAGTGGGACGCCCAGCGCCACATCGACCGGTCGGTGTGGCTGGAGGCCGGCAAGCTCGGCCTGCTGCTGTGCTCGGTTCCAGCCGAATACGGCGGCGGGGGCGGCACCTTCGCCCACGATCTGGCGGTGTTCGACGCGCAGGGCTACGCCGGTGACCTGTCGCTGGGCATCGCCGTGCACAGCGGCATCGTGCCGCACTACCTGGTGGAGTACGGCACCGAAGAACAAAAGCAGCAGTGGCTGCCGCCGATGGCCAGCGGCGAGGTGCTCGGCGCCATCGGGATGAGCGAACCCGGCGCCGGCTCCGACCTGAAAGCCATCCGCACCACCGCGGTCCGCCACGGCGACACCTACGTGGTCAACGGGTCCAAGACGTTCATCACCAACGGCGGTTCGGCCGATATGGCGGTGCTGGCGGTCAAAACCGATCCCAAGGCCGGCGCCCGCGGCATCTCGCTGCTGATCGTCGACCTGCGCGACACCCCCGGCTATCAGGTGACCCGGGTGCTGGACAAGGTCGGCCAGCACGGCGCGGACACCGCCGAGCTGTCTTTCACCGATGTCGCCGTTCCGGTGTCGAACCTGCTGGGGCCCGCCGAGGGCCAAGGTTTCGGGCAGATGATCGCCCAGCTGGCCCAGGAACGGCTGATCGTCGGCGCGCAGGCGGTCGGCGGCATGGAGCGCGCCGTCGACGAGACCATCGCCTACACCAAATCCCGGGAAGCATTCGGGCACAGCCTGTTCCAGTTCCAAAACACCGCGTTCGAGTTGGCCGAGTGCGCCACCATCGCCCGGACCTGCCGCACCTTCTTGGACCACTGCATCCAATCCCACCTGGCCGGCCGACTGGACGTCACCGACGCGGCGATGGCGAAATACTGGCTGACCGACCAGCAGTGCGCGGTCATCGACCGCTGCGTGCAGTTGCACGGCGGCTACGGCTACATGCGCGAATACCTGATCGCGCGGATGTATGAGGACGCCCGGGTGCAGCGCATCTACGCCGGGGCCAACGAGGTGATGAAGGACATCATCGCCCGCTCGCTGTAACCACCGCGAGCAGACGCAAAAGCCCCCAATTCTGGCCCCAGAAGGGGGCTTTTGCGTCTGCTCGCGCACCTACCCCAGCCCGAGATCCTTGCGGAAGCGCCGCATCCCGTCGACCTTCTCGGCCAGGCTGGCCTGCGGCCCGGTGTAGAACATCCACGGCATGGTCAGCACCCCGGTGATACCGGCGGCTTCGGCGCGCTGATAATCCTCGGCGGTGAACGCATCGGTCAACGGCGACAGGATGGTGAAATCCTCCATCGACAACCCGTTCTCGGCGCGCAGCGCGCGCAGCGCACCGGCCACCTCGATGGCGCGGTCGGTTTTGATCAGATCCCCGATCCAGCCGTCGTTGGCCGCGGCGCGGCGCAACGCGATCTCGGACAGCCCGCCGACGTAGATCGGGATCGGCGGCGGGGTCGGCGTCATCTCCAGCTTCGGGGTGGTGTAGAACTCGCCGGAAAACTCCGTCCACCCCGGCGCCCACAGCGCCCGCATCAGCTCCAGCATCTCGTCGGTGCGCCGGCCACGCGCGTCGAACCGCTGCCCCATCAGCGCGAATTCCTCGGCGCACCACCCGACGCCGACACCGAGTTCGACCCGGCCGCCGGACAGATACGCCGCGGTCCCAATGGCTTTGGCCGCCGAATAGGGATCCCGCATGGCCGGGATGTAGACGGTGGTGACGAACCGCAGCCGGGTGGTGGCCTGCGCCAGCGACCCGACCAGCACCCACGGGTCGGGCCAGTCGGTGAACGGCGGCCAGCGCCGCTGCCCGTCGCGGGTGTAGGGGTACGGGGTGTCCAGCGTCTCCAGGTTGACGACATGATCCGGGATCGCCATCCCGTCATAACCCAGTTCGTCGGCGGCCTTGGCGATTTCGACGATCTCGCCGGTGTCCAGGAACGCGCTGGAAATGTAGAACTTCATCCGGCGTCTCGCGCCCAGGCCGGCATGATGAACACGCCGTCGGCTTCGACGGTGACCCCCTCGGCGTCGCTGAGATAGCCGCGGGCAAAGGTTTTCACCCCTTCCACGCGTTCGGCGAACGCCTCCACCCGCAGCGGGCCCAGCGGAGTGCCGCGCAGGTATTTGCAGGTGATGGTCCCGGTGAACAGCGGCTTGGACAGCCCGGAGCTGGCCGCCTCCCCCAGCACGTGGTCGAGCACCAGCGCGCAGATACCGCCGTGCACCCAGCCCGGCGGCCCCTCGTAGACGGCACCCAACTCAAACTCGCTCCAGCACCGCCCGTCACCGTCGTGGTGGACGGTCAGCGGCGGGGCCAGCGCGTTGCGCTGCCCGACGACCGGGTTGGCCCACACCACCGGGCGGCCGGTGTCGGCGTGCCGCAGCGGCCCCGCGGCGTCGTGCTGGGTGCGTTCCAGGGTCGCGGTCACCGCATCGATCGCGGCCTGCGCCCCGCGGATGGTGGCTTCGTCCACCCCGGTGCGGATGCTGGCGTCGATCAGCTCACGAATGGCCTGGGTCAGCGGTGAGTACAGCGCCTGCTGCCGGTCGTGCTCGTCGGCGGCGATGACGTCGAACGTGAAGTCCATCTAACCTTACTAGCACCACCCCGGCGCGGGGCACCGTCGAGGTCGACGCCGGCGCGGAAAACTGCGAGTGGACCGCACGCTGGCGTCGATCTCGGCGCCGACAACGCAACGAAACTAGTCGCCGAACACCTTGCGCACCACGGCCTTTGCCCGCCGGGTCACCCGCAGGTAGTTGTCCAGGAATTCGCCGCCGTCGTCGTCGGGCCAGCCGGCGGCCACCGCCACCGCGTTGAGCTGGCGGCCGGGCCCGGGCAGCTGATCGGTGGGTTTGCCGCGGACCAGCACCAGCGCGTTGCGGGCCCGGGTCGCCGTCAACCAGGCCTGGCGCAGCAGGTCCACGTCCTCGGGGTCCAGCAGCGCGGCCGCCTCGATGGCGTCCAGCGACTCCAGCGTCGAGGTGTTGTGCAGGGCGGGGATCTCGTGGGCGTGCCGCAGCTGCAGCAGCTGCACCGTCCACTCGACATCGGCCAGCCCGCCGCGGCCCAGCTTGGTGTGGGTGTTGGGGTCCGCGCCGCGCGGCAGCCGCTCGGCGTCCACCCGGGCCTTGACCCGGCGGATTTCGCGCACCGCCTCGGCCGACACCCCGCCGGCCGGATACCGCGTCTTATCGACCATCAGCAAAAACCGCTGGCCCAGCTCAAGATCCCCGGCGACCCGGTGCGCCCGCAGCAGCGCCTGAATCTCCCACGGCTCGGCCCACTGCTCGTAGTAGGTGGCGTAGGAGGCCAGGGTGCGCACCAGCGGGCCGTTGCGGCCCTCCGGGCGCAGGTTGGTGTCGACCTGCAGCGGCGGGTCGACGCTGGCGGTGCCCAGCAGCGCCCGGAGCTGCTCGGCGACCGACCCCGCGAACCGCACCGCCTCCGAATCCGCGACCCCGTCGCTCGGCTCGCAGACGAACATCACGTCGGCGTCGGAGCCATAACCCAGCTCCCGTCCGCCCAGCCGGCCCATCCCGATCACCGCGATGCGCGCCGGGGCGACCCCGTCCTCGGGCAGGTTGACCCGGATGATCGCCTCCAGCGCGGCCTGCAGCACCGCCACCCACACCGAGGTCAGCGCGGTGCACACGTCGCGGACCTCAAGCATGCCGAGCAGGTCGGCCGAGGCCACCCGGGCCAGCTCGTAGCGCCGCAGGCTGCGCGCGGCGGCGATCGCGCGCACCGGGTCGGCGTAGCGGCCCGCCGAGGCGATCAACGCCCCGGCCACCGCGTCGGGTTCGGTGTCCAGCAGCTTCGGCCCGGACGGGCCGTCGCTGTAGGACTGGATGACGTCGGGGGCCCGCATCAGCAGCTCCGGGATGTAGGCCGAGGTGCCCAGCACCCGCATCAGCCGCTTGGCCACCGCGGGCTTGTCGCGCAGGGTGCGCAGGTACCAGTGCTGGCCGCTCATCGCCTCGCTGAGCCGACGGTAGGCCAGCAGCCCGCCGTCGGGGTCCGGGGTGTCCGACAGCCAGTACAGCAGCGTGGGCAGCAGCACCGACTGCACCCGCCCGCGGCGCCCGCTCTGGTTGGTCAACGCCGCCAGGTGGGTCAGCGCGGTCTGTGGGGCCTGATAGCCGAACGCCTCGATCTGGCGTTCGGCGGCCTCGTGGCTCAGGCCTTCCGACAGGCCCAGATCGGCGCCGACGGCCTCCAGCAGCGGTTGGTAGAACAGTTTGACGTGCAGCCGGGACACCCGCACGGTTTGGCGTTTGAGCTCCTCGCGCAGCACCCCCAGCGCGTCGTGCCGGCCGTCGGCGCGGATGTGGGCGGCGCGGGCCAGCCAGCGCAGCCCCTCATCGTCGTCGAACGCCGGCAGCAGGTGGGTCCGCTTGAGCCGCTGCAGCTGCAGCCGGTGTTCGAGCAGCCGCAGGAACTCGTAGGAGGCGGTCAGGTTGGCGGCGTCGTCGCGGCCGATGTAGCCGCCGGCGCCCAACGCCGCCAACGCATCCAGCGTGGACGCCACGTGCAGCGCGTCGTCGCTGCGGCCGTGCACCAGCTGCAGCAGCTGCACCGCGAACTCCACGTCGCGCAGCCCGCCGGTGCCCAGTTTGAGTTCGCGGTCGCGAACGTCGGCGGGCACCAGCTCCTCCACCCGGCGCCGCATCGCCTGCACGTCGGCGACGAACCCCTCCCGCTCGCAGGCGGTCCACACCATCGGCATCAACGCGTCCAGGTAGCCGCGGCCCAGGTCCGGGTCGCCGACGGCCGGCCGGGCCTTCAGCAGCGCTTGGAACTCCCAGGTTTTCGCCCAGCGCTGGTAGTAGGCGATGTGCGAGTCCAGGGTGCGCACCAGCTGCCCGTGCCGGCCCTCCGGACGCAGCCCGGCGTCCACTTCGAAGAACGCCTCCGAGGCGATCCGCATCATCTCCCCGGCGACCCGGGTGCTGACCGCGTCGGCGTTCTCGGCGACGAAGATGACGTCGACGTCGGAGACGTAGTTCAGTTCCCGGGCACCGCATTTGCCCATCGCGATCACCGCCAGCCGCGGCGCGGGGTCCGCACCGCACACCGCCGCGGCGGCCACCGTCAGCGCCGCGCCCAGCGCGGCGTCGGCCAGATCCGACAGGTGGGCGCCGACCGCGGCGAACGGCAGCACCGGCTCGTCCTCGACGGTGGGTGCGGTATCCAGCGCGGCCAGCACCAGCAGCCGGTCCCGGTAGCGGGTCCGCAGCCGCGGGATGGCGTCGGCGATCTCGGGCAGGTCGGCCACCGAATCGGCGAGCAGCAGCCGCAATTCGTCGGCGTCGGGCAGCCGGATCTCGCCGTGCAGCAGCCGCCAGGACTGCGGGTGGGCGGCCAGATGCTCCCCCAACGCCAGCGAGGAACCCAGCACCGCGAACAGCCGACCGCGCAGGCTGGTGTCGGTTTGCAGCAGCTCGTTGAGCTCAGCCCAGTCGGCGTCGGGGGTTTCGGACAACCGGACCAGGGCGCGCAGCGCGCCGTCGGCGTCCGGCGCCCGGGACAGCGCCCACAGCACGTCGACGTGCGCGTCGGTGTCCCAGCCCAGCGCGGCCAGGTCGGCGCCGGCGTTCGGGTCGACCAGCCCCAGGCGCCCGACACTGGGAAGCTTCGACCGCTGCGTCGTCGGTTTGGCCACGACCTTGACGGTAGCGCACCGGGCGGGCGCTACAGCGACAGATACGTCTTCAGCTCATACGGGGTGACGTGGCTGCGGTAGTTCGCCCACTCGGTCCGCTTGTTGCGCAGGAAGAAGTCAAACACCTGCTCCCCCAACGCTTCTGCGACCAGCTCGGAGCTTTCCATGGCGCGCAGCGCGCCGTCCAGGCTGGACGGCAGCTCGCGGTAGCCCATCGCGCGGCGCTCCTCGGGGGTGAGGTCCCACACGTTGTCCTCGGCCTCCGGGCCCAGCACGTAGTTCTTTTCCACCCCGCGCAGCCCGGCGGCCAGCAGCACCGCGAACGCCAGGTAGGGGTTGCAGGCCGAGTCGGGGCTGCGCACCTCGATGCGCCGCGACGACGTCTTGTGCGGGCTGTACATCGGCACCCGCACCAGCGCCGACCGGTTGGACGCCCCCCACGACGCCGCGGTGGGGGCCTCACCGCCGTGCACCAGCCGCTTGTAGGAGTTGACCCATTGGTTGGTGACCGCGCTGATCTCCGGGGCGTGCTCGAGGATTCCGGCGATGAACGACTTGGCGATGTCGGACAGTTGCAGCGGGTCGTCGGGGCTGTGGAAGGCGTTGACTTCCCCCTCGAACAGGCTCATGTGGGTGTGCATCGCCGAGCCCGGGTGCTGCCCGAACGGCTTGGGCATGAACGTCGCCCGCACCCCCTCGTTCAGCGCGATCTCCTTGATCACGTAGCGGAAGGTCATCACGTTGTCGGCCATCGACAGCGCGTCGGCGAAGCGCAGGTCGATCTCCTGCTGCCCGGGGGCGTTTTCGTGGTGGCTGTACTCCACCGAGATCCCCATCGACTCCAGCGCTTCGATCGCGTGCCGGCGGAAGTTGGCCGCCGAATCGTGCACGGCCTGGTCGAAGTAGCCGGCGTCGTCGGTCGGGATGGGTTCGGAGCCGTCGTAGGGGCCCGGTTCCAGCAAGAAGAACTCGATCTCGGGATGCACATAGCAGGTGAATCCCAGGTCACCGGCCTTGTTGAGCTGCCGGCGCAGCACATGCCGCGAGTCCGCCCAGGCCGGGGACCCGTCGGGCATGGTGATGTCGCAGAACATCCGCGCCGAGTGGTTGTGACCCGAGCTGGTGGTCCAGGGCAGCACCTGGAAGGTCGACGGGTCGGGGCGGGCCACGGTATCGGCCTCCGACACCCGGGCGAACCCCTCGATCGAGGAGCCGTCGAAGCCGACCCCTTCCTCGAAGGCGCCCTCCAGTTCGGCCGGGGCGATCGCGACCGACTTGAGGTAACCGAGCACGTCGGTGAACCAGAGCCGGACGAACCGGATGTCTCGTTCTTCCAGCGTGCGCAGCACGAATTCCTTTTGTCGATCCATGCTGCGAAGCGTATCGCGTCCTAACACCGGATGTTGCCCGGCGAGGTCCCCTCGACGAAATACCGCACCACGGCGGTGTCCACGCAGCGGTCCCCGTTGAACACCACGGTGTGCTGGGTGCCGTCGAAGGTGATCAGCGGGGCGCCGAGTTGAGCGGCCAGGTTCACCCCCGCCTGGTACGGGGTGGCCGGGTCGTGGGTGGTGGACACCACGACGGCCTTGCCCGGCGCCACCGCCGCGGCCGGACCGGGCGTCGAGGTGGCCGGCACCGGCCACAGCCCGCACAGATCCCGCGGCGCGTGGCCGGTGAACGACCCGTAGGACAAAAACGGCGCCACCTGACGGATCTGGCGGTCGGCGTCGACCCAGGCCGCCGCGTCGGTGGGGGCCGGCGCGTCGACGCAGCGAATCGCGTTGAACGCGTCCTGGATGTTGGTGTAGTGCCCGGCGGGGTTGCGGCCCTGGTAGTCGTCGGCCAGCGCCAGCAGCGCACCCGGGTCGGTGCCGCGGGCCAGCCCGAGCAGCCCCAGGCTCAAATACTTCCAGTACTGCGGGGTGTACAGCGCGTTGATGGTGCCGGTGATCGCGTCGGCGTAGCTCAGGCCGCGCGGATCCTTGGTGGCCGCCGGCCGCAGCGCCAGCGGGTCGACCAGCTGGTGATACCGGGTGACGGCCTGGGCCGGGTCGGTGCCCAGCGGGCAGGCCGCGGATTTCGCGCAGTCGGCGGCGTAGTCATTGAACGCCACCTGGAAACCGGCCATCTGGTTGATGTTTTCGGTCACCGGGTCGACGCTGGGGTCGATGGCGCCGTCGAGCACCATGGCCCGGGCGTGCTCGGCGAACCGCTCCAGGTAGGCGGTGCCCAACTCGGTGCCGTAGCTGTAGCCCAGGTAGTTGATCTGCTGCTCGCCCAACGCCTGACGCACCATGTCCATATCCCGCGCGGCGGCGACGGTGCCCACGTTGCGCAGGAAGTTCAGCCCCATCCGGTTCGCGCACTCCTGGGCCAGCTGCTGGTAGATGCCCTCGATATGGGCGACCCCGGCCGGGCTGTAGTCCACCATCGGTTCGCGGCGGAACGCGTCGAACTCGGCGTCGGTGCGGCACCGCAGCTCCGGGGTGGAATGCCCGACGCCGCGCGGGTCGAAGCCGACCAGATCGAAGTGGCTGCCGACCGGGGTCTTGGCCAGCGACGCGCCCATCGCGGCCACGGTGTCGACGGCCGAGGCGCCCGGCCCGCCTGGGTTGATCAGCAGCGTCCCGATCCGCTGGCCGGTCGCCGGGATCCGGATCATCGCCAGCTGGGCCTGCTGCCCGTTGGGCTGGTCGTAGTCGATCGGCACCGCCACCCGGGTGCACCGCGCGGTGGGCACCTTGTCGGTGGCGCCGACGAACGGCGCGCAGCTGCCCCACCCGGGCTGCGGCGCCGCGGCCCCCGGCTCGGCCGCCTGGCCGGAATCCGGGGCGGCGTGGGTAATCGGCGCCGCCGCCAGCGCAAAAGAGAGCAGCGCAGAGCTCAACAGTCTCATGCGCCACACGCGTGTCATCGTCGCATGGCCGGGGGCGCCAATGGGTCTCGGAAACGTCACGCGTCGATCTCTAATCGGCGCCCCGCGCCGCCGTTCGTCGCCGAGTGGCCAGAGGCCGTTCAGCTCAGCACTTGGCGCCGTCCGACGGCACGGCGCCGTCGATCAGGTAGGCGCCGGCGAACTTGTCGACGCAGTCGTTGCCCTCGAACACCACGGTGTGCTGGGTGCCCTCGAAGGTCAGCAGCGCCGCGTGCAACTGGTGGGCCAGATCGACCCCGGCCTGATACGGCGTGGCGGGGTCGTGGGTGGTCGAGACGACCATGGTCGGCGGCAGGCCGGGCGCGGAGATGGTGTGCGGCTCGCTGGTCGGCGGCACCGGCCAAAACGCGCAGGTGCTCAGCGGCGCGTCGCCGGTGAACTCGCCGTAGCTCAAAAACGGGGCCACCTCACGGGAGCGGCGGTCTTCCTCGATCACCTTCGCGCGGTCGCGGACCGGGGGCTGGTCCACACAGTTGACCGCCACCCGGGCGTCGGTGGCATTGGTGTAGTGCCCCTTGGAATCCCGTTGCATGTAAATGTCGGCCAGCAGCAGCATGGTGTCGCCGTGGCCGTGCGCCAGATCGGTCAACCCGTCGGTCAGATGCGACCAGAACGACGGCGAGTACAGCGCCATGATGGTGCCCACGATGGCGTCGCTGTAGCTCAGCCCGCGCGGATCCTTGGTCGGCGCGGGTTTCTCGACCAGCGGGTTGACCAGGCTGTGGTAGACGTCGACGGCCTTGGCGGGGTCGGTGCCCAGCGGGCAGCTCGGCGTCTTGGCGCAGTCGGCGGCGTAGTTGTCGAACGCGTCCTGGAACGACGCGGCCTGCCGCAGGTCCTCCTCGATCGGGTCGGCGTTGGGGTCGATGGCGCCGTCGAGGATCATCGCCCGCACGTTCTGCGGGTAGGCCTCGGCGTAGGCCGAGCCGATCCGGGTGCCGTACGAGTAGCCCAGGTAGGTCAGTTTGTCGTCGCCCAGCGCGGCGCGCAGCGTATCCAAATCCCGGGCCACGTTGACCGTCCCGATGTTGGCCAAAAACTTGATGCCGGTCTTCTCGATGCAGCGCTGCACGTAGGCCTTGGTCTCGTTTTCGATGTGCTCCACACCGGCGGGGCTGTAGTCGACCTGCGGGTCGGCGCGCAGCCGGTCGTTGTCGGCGTCGGAGTTGCACCACACCGCCGGCCGCGACGACGCCACCCCGCGCGGATCGAACCCGACCAGGTCGAACCGCTCCCGCACCTGCGTCGGCAGGCTCTTGACGATGTTGACCGCGGCCTCGATGCCCGACTCGCCGGGCCCGCCGGGGTTGATCACCAGCGAACCGATCCGGGCTCCGGTGGCCGGGAAACGGATCACGGCCAGTTTCGCGGTCTCGCCGTCCAGATGGTCGTAGTCCACCGGCACCGCCACCGCACCGCACTGGGCATCCTTGGGCAGTTTCACCGTGCTACCGGCCGAAACGTGGCAGCCGCCCCACTGCAGCGCCTGGTTGAGCGAGGGGCCGGGCATCACCGCGCGCCCGGCGACCACGCGGTCCTTGGTGATGATGAACACCAGCGCGGCGGTCACGGTCAAAACCAGGCAGATCAGCGTGGTGCGCGCAAGCGCGTCGCGGCGAGGCAGGCCCATGCCGCCCTATGCTGCCATGCGCGCATCCCCGCCCCGGGCAACCGGGCGGCTACCGCGCGGCCGCCAGCAGTTCTTCCATCCCGACGCCGAAGCCGTCGGCCAGGTCCCACAGGTCCGGCACCAATTCCGGGCACGCGATCAGCCCGACGTCGAGTTTGCCGTTGAGCGACATCACGGTGATGTTCAGGCCCGAGCCGTGAAACACCGGGCCCAGCGGATACATGGCGTCGATCGCGCAGCCCAAAAAGTACAGCGGCATTTGCGGTCCGGGCACGTTGGAGATCACCAGGTTGTGCACCGGCCGGCTGGAGGTCAGCCGGGTCTTGGCGTACAGCCGCATCGCCACCCCGAACACCGCCGGCGCGGCGAACTGGCTCCAATCCTGCAGCAGGGTGGCACCGATCGCCGAACTGTGCTGCTTGGCAACCGCATTCGCCGCGGCGATGGCTTGCAGCCGCTCGGCCGGGTCGGCGATCTGGGTTTCCAGCCGAGAGAACATGCCCGACACCTGGTTGCGTCCGGGCCGGTCGGAGCGGCCGTGCACCGACACCGGCACCATCGCCACCAGCGACGACTCCGGCAATTCTTCCCGGTCGATCAGGAATTGCCGCAGCACCCCGGACACCAGCGCCATCACCACGTCGTTGACCTTCACCCCGAAATGGTCCTTGACCTTTTTAATGGCGCCCAGATCCAGCTGGGCGTAGGCGACGTTGCGATGCCCGGTGACCGTGTCGTTGAACACGGTGCGCGGCGCGGCGAACGGGGCCGCCATCGTCGAACCGGCGCGGACCCGCTGCAACGTTTTGACCACCGAGGACACCGTGGTGGGCAACACGTTGGTGGCCAGGTGCACCGGCCGGGTGGCGAAACGGGCCAGCCCGCTGGCCGCGATCTGAAGGCCGCTGGCCTCACCGACCCCGTCCACCGGTTCGGGTTCGGGGGCGTCGGCTTCGGTGCTGCACAGCTGCGACATCAAGTTAGCGCCGGTCACCCCGTCCACGCCGGCGTGATGCACCTTGGTCATCACCGCCAGCCGTCCCCCCTGCTGGGCGTCGGCGCCGTCGAGGCCCTCGATCACCCAGGTCTCCCACAGCGGTCGGCTGCGGTCCAGCGGCAACGACGCGATGTGCCCGCAGATCTCGGCCAGCTCGAACCGGCCGCCCGGCGGCGGCAACCCGATCCGGTGCACGTGCCGGTCGACGTCGAAGCTGGTGTCTTCCACCCACACCGGGTGGTCGAGGTTCAGCGGGTGGTCGGCGAGCTTCTCCCGGAACGACGGCATCGCCTTCATCCGCACCGCCAGCGCCTCGCGGAGCCGGTCGAAGCTGTAGCCGCCGGGCATGGTGGAGGCATCCAGGTCCAGGATCGAGCACACGTGGAGGGGCTGGGAAGGGGTTTCCAAGTAGAGAAAGCTGGCGTCGAGACCGCTGAGCCGCTGCATGGCGCCGATGTTAGGTGGGCAACCCCGCGGCGGCGCCGGAATCGCCTAACCAGCGCCGGGTGGCACGGCAGTGTGAGCAAATCCACTGCGCGGCGGAGTTCACCCGCGTCGGCTCGGGTGGCACACTGGCAGAGTCAGACGAACCCGGGGACCCGCTAGGGCCACGAGGATCGACCCGACCACCAAGGACAGTGATGTCTGAACACACCGTTTACGGGTCCGGTGCCCCCGCGCGCCGCACCCAGACCCGCATCCCGCACCTGCAGCAGATGAAGGCCGAAGGCCACAAGTGGGCCATGCTGACGGCCTACGACTACTCCACCGCCCGCATCTTCGACGACGCCGGCATCCCGGTGCTGCTGGTCGGTGATTCCGCCGCCAACGTCGTCTACGGCTACGACACCACCGTGCCGATCTCGATCGACGAGCTGATCCCGCTGGCGCGCGCGGTGGTGCGCGGCGCCCCGCACGCGCTGGTGGTGGCCGACTTGCCGTTCGGCAGCTACGAGGCCGGCCCGGCCGCGGCGCTGGCCGCCGCCACCCGGTTCATGAAGGAGGCCGGGGTGCACGCGATCAAGCTGGAAGGCGGCGAGCGGGTCGCCGAGCAGATCGCCACCTTGACCGCCGCCGGGATCCCGGTGATGGCGCACATCGGCTTCACCCCGCAAAGCGTCAACACCCTGGGCGGTTTCCGGGTGCAGGGCCGCGGCGACGCCGCCGAACAGACCATCGCCGACGCGATCGCCGTCGCCGAAGCCGGCGCGTTCGCGGTGGTGATGGAGATGGTGCCCGCCGAACTGGCCACCCAGATCACCGGCAAACTGACCATCCCCACCGTCGGGATCGGGGCCGGCCCCAACTGCGACGCCCAGGTGCTGGTGTGGCAGGACATGGCCGGGCTGACCAGCGGCAAAACCGCCCGCTTCGTCAAGCGGTTCGGCCACCTCGGCGACGAATTGCGCAGTGCGGCCGCGCAATACGCTGCCGAGGTCGCCGACGGGGTGTTCCCGGCCGAGGAGCACAGCTTCTAGGCGTTTTCGCGCCGAGCCGGTAACCGGCCGCGGCTGCGCGAGGAAAAATACGCTCTCCGTACGGGCTCGACGCGACCGGAGGATGTGGCAGGCTGGACGGCGTGCCTGCGCGTCATCTGGAGGTAGAGCGCAAGTTCGACGTCAACGATGCCACCATGTCCCCGTCGTTTGACGGCATCGCGGCGGTGGCCCGCATCGACCCGTCGCCGCCGGACACCCTGGACGCGGTGTATTTCGACACGCCGACACGGGATCTGGCGGCCCGGCACATCACGTTGCGCCGCCGCACCGGCGGCGCCGACGCCGGCTGGCACCTGAAGTTGCCGGCCGGCCCCGACGCCCGCACCGAGGTGCGGGTGCCGCTGTCCGCCGGCGACGAGGTGCCCGCCGAGCTGCGCGATGTGGTGTTGGCGATCGTGCGGGACCGGCCGCTAGCCCCGGTCGCGCGGATCAGCACCGCCCGCCGGGTCGCGCTGCTGCACGACGCCGACGGGGCGGTGCTGGCCGAGTTCTGCGACGACCGGGTCAGCGCCTGGGCCGACGACGGCGCCGAACAGCGCTGGCGGGAATGGGAACTGGAGCTCGGGCAGGCCGACGTCGCGCTGCTGGACCAGTTGAGCACCCGGCTGCGCGACGCCGGGGCCACCCCGGCCGGGTTCGGCTCCAAGCTGGCCCGGGTGCTGGCCACCGGCCCGGACCAGCCGCCGACGCCGCCGCCCGACCCGATCCACCGCGCGGTGGCCGAGCAGGTCGACCAGCTGCTGGTGTGGGACCGCGCGGTGCGGGCCGACGCCGAGGACGCGGTGCACCAGATGCGGGTGGTCACCCGCAAGATCCGCAGCCTGCTGCGCGACTCCGCGGCGATCGGGTCGGCGGACATTCTCGACGAGTTGCGGGAGTTGGCCGCGGTGCTGGGGGTGGCCCGCGACGCCGAGGTGCTCGCCCAGCGCTACCGGCGGGCCCTCGATGCGCTGCCGCCGGAGTTGGTGCGCGGCCCGGTGCGCGAACGCCTGGTCGACGGCGCCGCCCAGCGGTATCAGGCCGGGCGGCGCCGGGCGCTGGCCGCGATGCGGTCACCGCGCTACTTTCGGCTGCTGGACGGGCTCGACGACCTGTTGGCCGGGGCGCGGGATCACGCCGCAAAGGCCACCGTCGCCGACGCGTACCGGCGGGTGCGCAAGGCCGTCAAGGCCGCCAAGGCCGCCGATTACCGCGATGATGCCCTGCACCGGATCCGCAAGCGCGCCAAGCGTCTCCGCTACACCGCGGCGGCGACGAAGGCGCCGCGGGTGGCCAAGCGCGCCAAAGCGGTTCAATCGCTGCTCGGGGAACATCAGGACAGCGTGGTGAGCCGGGCGCATCTGCTGCAGCAGGCCGACGCGGCGGTGGCGGCCGGCGAAGACACGTTCAGCTACGGCGTGCTGTACCTGCGGGAGGACGCGCTCGCCCGCCGCTGCCGGGCCAATCTGGGGCGCAAGCTGCGCAAGCTGGACAAGGCGATGCGTAAGGCGCGCTGACACCTCTGGCGAGAAGACGCTAAAGTCCCCCAAACCGCTGGTTATCGGGGACTTTAGCGTCTTCTCGCGGGCGGACGAGCTGGCCTGTAAGCCGGATTCTGTTATCTGGGCGTTTGCTGTCGCTTGCCGCGTTGGCCGCTAGAGAAACGTGCAGGTCAGCGCGTTGGTAACAGTTGGTTCCGTTTGCCGCTATCGAATCTGCTGCGTACCCACTGCGTACCGGCCGCCGGCGGAGTACGCGACTCAGGGCCGGTTTACCGCGACCTGCGACACCCCTGCGAGGCGGCCACAGCCGACAACCACCGCCCGGATCCGCACATGGCCGGCAAACGGCGTCCGGTGCCTCGCCCGCTACCGCGTTGTTTTACCGGCCGCTCTACGTCCCAACCACGAATAGCCCTGCGTCAAACGGTGTTTGACAAAAATCAACTTCGTGCCAACACCCCCGGACCGGGCTACTGTCGGCACCACTTAGCACGCAACCCGAAAGGAACACCCATGAACGCACCAATGGCTAGAATCGCCACCACCGACGTCGAGGTCATCAAGTCCGCGGGCGGCGGCAAGTTCCGCGCCATCGTGCAACGCCACGACATGCCCGGCGAACCTGCCCGGTTCGACGTGTTCGTTGACCGCCACGGCGTCGACCTCGCCGCCTGCGCCAACCCCGACGACCTGATGGCGCTGGGCAGCGTCCTGCGCCGCGCCTCGATGGCGCTGGCCGACGCGCAACGGAAGGTCGGGCAGTGACCCGCCTCGCGGTGGCGTTGGCGTTTGCGGCGGCCGTTGTGACCACCCCGACCGCAGCGGCGGCGCCGACGTGACTAGCGGCGACCTTGTCCCCCCGCGTCGGCTACGAGTGCGACATGGCGCCAGGCTTGGGATCACACCGGGCTATTCGTGCGTCCCCTACTGGACGGGCAGCGGCTGGCGGATCGAGACTGGCTGCCGGGCACCCGCCTGCTGAGCCGCACCCAACAGACCGCCCCCAGCCGCAACGGTTGGGGGCGGTCTGTTTGTTCAATGAAGCCTGCGGGGAATCGCCTAGCTAGGCGGCGTCGGACTGGCAGCCTGGCACCACGTGGTCGTCGGTGATGTCATGCAGGTACCAGTTGTCGGTTTTGTGCAGCCCGAAAGTAGCTTCTGACGTTGTGGGCACCCCCGGATCGGTCGGCGCGGCTGCGCGTAGTGAGGTGAACGTGTAGCAGGCGATGACGGTCGCATCTGCGCCGTTGAGAGCAGACACCGACGCGCGGCTCAGGTGCAGGCCATTTTCGTCAGGGAAGCTTTGCGGAGCCAATCTGTCGCCGACGTTGCCCAGGTGGGACGTGGCCTCCCGCAAGGCGCCCCACTGCTCCGGGCTGAGTCCCTTGTCCACGATTGCCACATACCGTTTGTACTGAGGGCCGCCCTCTCCAGGGGATCTGTATCCCTCCACGGCGGGCCAGATGTCGTTGGTGAATCGGGTGATCACCCCATCGGTGTCGGGCACCGATGTGCGGACAACTGGGGATGCGGCCGGGGGCGCGGTGCTCGTGGCTGGTGTGGTCGTAGTCGTGCACGCCGTGAGCGCAAACCCGAGCACTGCGGCGAATCGTTTAATCATGGTTTGGGCCTAAGGATGTCGGTTCGGCGTCCGTCGCGGTCCGCATTGTCGAGCCGGATCGGCTCGCCGGATTCGGGGGCGTTGATCATGAATCCGTTTCCGACGTAGATTCCGGTGTGTTGGGTATTCGTGCCACTGTACGGTTCGTGTCCGCTGCCGGGTATCTCGAACACGAGGACGTCGCCGGGTTGGGCGACGCTAGATATTCTGGCCGACGGGATACCGTCGCCCCCGTCGACGTGGCTAAGCGATGCGCTTTTGTCGATTCGGTCTGTGCCCGCCCCCGAGTCGAGTCCGTCGCTTCGTTGAAACACATCGTGGCCGGTGGCCTGAAACTCCGAGAAGCGCACTAGCCCGCCGCAGTCGAACCCGATGCGTTGGTCGTCGTGGTACTGATGCGCGCCGCCGTCGGGCGGGTCACCGGCCAGCGTTCCTTTCGATGGGCCTTGCACACTGTGGTTGGCGCCCCAGGCATAGGAAACACCTTGCTGGCGTCCCGCCGCCCCGATGGCCCGCAACCCGCGGTCTTGCACAGCTTCCGGTTTCGGCAATGCGGCCGGTGGTGTCCCTACCTGGACGCGGCGCGACCCGTCGGCGTTGAAGCCGTTTAGGTATTGCTGCCAGTTGTGATCACGCTGCGCGCCGGGACCGACGGGCGGGAAGCCGGGCGGGTTATCTGCGAGCGGGATGGTTTTTGCGCCCGGAATCATCGTAGGCTGCGCCCCGTTCGCGTAAGGCGGGTGCCCGTCCGGCCCGGCAACCGGGGCGCCGGGATTCTGGTCCGGTTGGTGTGGCTGCGGTGGCGCGCCGACCTCATGCCCCTGTTCGTCGAGTTGCACTTCGCCGACTGCTGCGCGGAGCGCGGTGGCAAGTTCATGGTCGGCGGTGTGAGCGTCGGCGTTGAGCGTGTTTAGGCGGTCCTGTAGTAGCTGTTCCTGCACTGCCATCGAGTCGTCGAATCCGATTGTTCCGACGTCGCCGGTGTCGATTTTCCAGCTGGGGGTGACGGTCCAGCCGTAATCCTTGGCTGTTTGGTAGATGCTTTCGGCTTCGGTTTGGCATTTGCGGATGTCGTTCTCAGCTTGCCCGATTGCCGCAGCCACCCGTTTCGATTCTTGCCCGTCGGCTTCAATATCGCTGCGATGTTTGCCCGCCTCGGCGTGGAACGCTTCTGCGGCTTCGCCGCCCCAGTGTTCCAGCGCGAACCGCTGGGCGGTTACCAGGTTGTCGCCGAGTTTCGCCATGGTGGCGGCGCGTTGGTGCGCGATGCGAAACACTTCGTTGATCATTGCCGGATCCCACCACAACCGGACTTCGTCGAATGTCAGGTCGGCGGTCACAGCCTCAAATCCTGGCCGGGATCGGTCGCCTGGCTTGGCCCCGGACCCGTCTCGCCTCCGTCGGCGGCGGCGTAGCGCAACGCCGCGTCGGCCATGTTCCGGCTCAGCTCCGCGAGCCGTTCCTGAAGTTGGGCGTGCCGCGCCGCCCACGCTTCGGATACCTCTTGTAGCGCCTGCTGGGAGGCGCCAATCCATCCACGCCGCCCGGCGTTGCCGATACCGTCGTCGTGATCCGAGAAAGCCCTACCCGCCTCGTAGGCCGTGTCGGCGACGTGCTCACTACCCTGATGCAGGGCCGCGGGATTTACTTGCAGTTTATCGGCCACGATTCGACACCCCCGCTGATCAGGCAAGTAACTTGCCTCTCGCTGTCGTTTTTCAGGGCACTATCATCCCCGACTGGCGCGGTCCGCGCTAGATCCGCCTCGCCCGTGGTGTCGTATCACCGCTGCCGATCGGCGGTCACGGCTGCGCCTCGCCGGCCGTCACAGCATCGTCATGCCACCGTGGACGCCAATCGCCGGGCACTTCATCCCGCGGCAAACCGCGGCCGCCGGTCACTTCCCAAAGCAAGGATGGGAGCGGTTTTCTTTGCGCTCCCCCGGTCATTGCGCCGCACCCACCCGGCCATGCGCGTACCCTGCTGTCCATTCGGGTGACGCGATAACCCCGAGGAAACCAGGCGCACCATGTCCATCCGTATCGCACCCCTCATTGCGACCGCGATCGCAGCAGCCGGAATTAGTGCGGCGCCGGCGGCGAGCTTCGCCCCGGAATGCGCGGGGCCGGACTACATCAGCTCCGACGGCGACTGCGTCCACGACCCGGAACCGGCATCCTCACCGCCACGCGGCGCTACCGCCATATGCGTAGACGGCGACTACTCGTTCAGCGAACACCCCCTGTCCGGCGGCACATGCCACGGACACGGCGGCGTCGCGCAACTACTGCCGTAACCCCGCCCCGATGCCGGCCTGCGGGGCTATGCTGACCTGACCGGAGCCCCCGACCACGCCTCTCCTTGTCGCAACCCCTGAATCGGACCGGCATCTAGAGGTCGGGTGCTCCCCTTGTCGCCTGTTTGCGCCCAGCGGATCGCGCCTGCATTAGCGAACCCGCAAACGGGACGACAATAGAACTATGAACGATGAACTACTGGCTCCCGCACCGGCGATGTTCGACGGCCCCGAAGCCGTCCGCTGGGCCGTGGGCAGCCCAACAGGTCCACGATCGCACACGTGGATGGCACGAGGTTGCAGCAACCAGCGCGGCTGCGACGACATCTACATCAGCACGCAGCACACGATGGGTTCCGTCAAAATCAGCCTGCATGACGCCGACCCGGTTAGAGGGCTACCGGCCACGACGCGCCTTGCGTTCACGCAGGAGTACGCCAAAGACAAGAAACTGGCTAAGCGGCTAATCGAGCATTGGGAACCGATGCCCACTGTGGCGTTGGGATGGCGCCACGAACTCACGATCGCGACACCCACCACAACCTTCGGCGCCTTCGACGAAAAACCGTGTGGTGACACGATCCAGTGGTGGGCGCCGCCGCCACACCCTGAACAACTGGCTTTCCATGTGTACGTTGGGGATCCCGAACACGCCCAGCTGACTTTGAGCAACCACATCGGCGATGTGTGCCAGATGCCGCTAAGGCATGGGCGATGCCTGTGGATCGTCGCGCAATCCGAGCCGATGCACGATTCTGTTAGGCGCGCGATCGAGGAGCATCTAGCGGGCTTGCCGACAGACCCAACGGTGGTTTATCCGTTCACGCTGTTCAAGCACGGCGACCACGTACCCGTCATACTTGACCTCGCCGGAATCTGGCGCCCCAAACCGCCGGCCCCCGCAACTCCGGTAGGTTAGGGCACCGAACCGTCGCGTGGCGCGCCCCCAGTTCGGCTTCGGCTCACGTAGGACAGCACCGGGCAATGAGCAACAAGCATGTGAGCATTTGCACAGGTCAACCCTGTTTGCACTTATAAGTGCAAGTGCCTATGCTAGTGGTGACTCATTCACAAGGAGCGGTGAACAATGAGCGTCCTACAAGCGCGCGATGACAGAACGGTGCTAACTGTCGACGCGACGGAGATCGATGAAGCGCGTACGGTGAGCACCTCCCTCGCGGAGGTGCGGCGGACTACTGCGAAAATCGAGTTCGAAATCGGCTCACCGGGGCGCCGGATGGTGCCAATACCGGCTGCACTCGCGGGGCTAATACAGTCCGTCATCGAAGGTGTGAGCAGAGGCGCGACTGTAACCATTCACTCCCTGCCGAGGGAGTTGACCACAACTACCGCAGCGAAGATGCTCGGCATCTCAAGGCCAACGCTCATGAAACTGATCGCCGAAGAAAAGCTGCCAGCCCATAAGGTTGGCACGCACACGCGCTTGCTAACCAGTGACGTGACCTCTTTTCACGAGAAGCGGCGCGCGGACCAACGGCGTGCGTTCGAAGAGTTGCGGAAGCTGGACGACGAGGTCGGCATAGAGCCGTAGATCACAGTGCCACAACGTAGTATGTGACCCTATGGCAATAGGAGCGTTGACGACGACGGTCCTCGTTGATGCCAATGTCTTCTACTCGCGAACCCTGCGCGATTGGTTGGCGCTGTGCTACCTGGAAGTGGACGGGTGGTTTGAGGTCATGTGGACCGAAGACATCATGGCCGAGTTCATCTACCACCTCCGCAAGCGGTATCCGACAGCCTCCGATCGGCACATCGGCGGCGTACGTGACCAGCTAGTCGAGACATTTAGCACGGGCAGGGTCGCCGGCTATGTGATCGATGCCGACGTGCCGTACCCAGATATTTTCGACGCGCATGTCCACGCCGCCGCGGTCCACGCAAGGGTCGATTTCCTGCTAACAGCCGACAACGACTTTGAGCAACTAGCCGACCAACTCGACGATCTCCTCTACGAAGTGCATAGCCCGGACAGCTTCTTCTGTCTGCTCGACGACTCGTCCCCGAACGCGATAAAGGTGGTCAGCCAAAAGCAGCTCGACTATTGGAAAGCAAAACGCGAACAGTTCAACCTCTGCACGCAGCTTCAGCAGGCCGGCGCTCCGCAGTTTGCCGAAAGAGTGCGCGGCCACCTGCAAGCCTGCCAGGCGGGCACGCAGCAGCCACAGCGTCCACGGAAAACCACCATCGACATGAGCTGGCCATTCGTTAAACGGGCGTAACCGTCGCGTTGAAACCAGGCTGGCTGCGTTCGCCGCTGCCCACGCGCACAATCCGCGGCCGCTGCGCCTCGAGGTCGGCCACCCGCCGCTCCAAAGCCACCACGCGCAGCAGAAGCGACGCGATCAACCGGGTTCGCCGCACCCGCAGGCGCCGCCGGCTATTGGCGGTCACGTTGACGACACCAGGAATAGCGCCCGTGGATCCGTGCCCGACGCTGCACCATCGGCCGGCTGGTCGCCGGCGTCGTCTGCGCGGCGTTTGCGGCCGCGGCGCTTCGAGTCCTCCGTGACTTCGATCTGCCACTCCAGCCGGCGGCGGGCCAGCGGGTTGGCGCCGTAGTCGCTGTCCGCCTTCTCCAGTCGCACCTGCGCTTCGGCGCGGGCTTTCGGGGATTCGGCACACCAAAAGTCGTTCATCAACATAGCCACCCGGTACAGGCCGTTAATGTCCATTGCCACGTACTCCGGTGCCATCGGGGACCGCCACAAATCGGCCCACCACCGTTGGGTCAACGGGTGCCACACGAACGAATCGGGCAGCGGCGGCGCCTCTATGTCGTGGTCGGCGGTCAGGGTGGCGCGGGTGCTAGCTTTGTTGCGGCGGGCTCGCGCCGACGGATGCTTTAGCGGCCGGGGCATGGTCTGGCCTTTCGTTTGCTGGACCGTTGGGCATATTCGAACGTTTCTTCGAATATTGCCTCCAAAGCGCACCAAAAAGCTGGGGGAAACGTACGCAGATGCGTCCGAGGCGGCGGCCGATGGGCATTTGACCAGGGGGTACGGGTTCCCCGCCACCCCTATAACCGCAGGTCAGGGCGTTATTTGCGCCCGCCGCATAACCGCAGGTCAGCACGTTGCAGGGTGAACGCATGTTCGATACACATTGCCCCCGCGTCGGAATGGTTAGCTTATCGAATTTGCTGGCAGGGCAGGCTGGCAGCGAGGCACTCTGTCGCAGCCGCGGCCACCACCCCGCATCACGGCGTCCACCGCCACGGCAGCCGCACGCCACACGGCAGGCCGGCGTCACCACGGCAGCGCAGGCGGCCGGCGCAGCAGCGCGGCAGGCTGACCTAGCACATCGCAGCGCAGCAGCCAGCGCAGCACACGGCAGGGCAGCGCATCGCACCGTATGGGCCGCCTCATAGCGCCGGGCGGGTAAGCCTCGACTCCCGCCCAACACTGCACCGTCACCGCCGGCCACGTCGTTGCCCATCACGCCGCCGACGCGCACGCCATTTACTGACATGCGTGGGCCAGTGCTCACCTGAAACCCGCAGCCGCTCCACACGAGGTAGAAGCGGCGGCAGGTTGAGCACTAGCGGCTGCGGTTGCTCCACTAGATCAACTCGGGATCGAACTTGGCGTCCCACCCGGCCAACGGCGTGGTGGGCAGCGGCTGGTGGCCGGCTGGTGTCGGGTAAGCCTGCGCGTATCGCCGCTGCAGGTGGCGCTGGTTGGCCTCGGCGATGAGCAGCGCCTGGTTGGCGGCGGTCACGCGGCGTTTGGCAGCGCCGTACTCGGGTGCCGCTTCAGCTAGCAGGGTGTCCACGAACCCCGCATCGGCGCCCTTCGATTCGAGATACGCCGGGAGTTCCTGTGCCAGCACGCCCAGTTCGTTGGGGTTGGCGTTGCGTACCAGGTCACTGACCTTGCCGAGGTAGGCGCCGTTGTCGATGGCGTCCAGCAGCCGCTCAGTGCGCGCCCAGAACCTGCTATTACGCAACTCCGCGGCCGTGTCGCCCTCCTGCCCAACGATTCGGCCCAGCGCACGCTGAGCGGCCAACTGGGCGGCTTCAGCGGTAGCGCGCACGGTCTCAACGCTGCGTGTAACGGCCCGCCCCGCTTCGGTGTCGGCGAACGCCGCGATGTGCTCACGGACGTTGTCGCTGGTGTATTTCGGGTCGGCCGCCGCTGCGCGCAGCCCGTTCACGTACTCGTCCAGCTTCGTCGCCGCGTGCTGCGCGTCAGCCCAAGCCTTTTGGGCGGCAGTGGCGCCGGCCGGGTGGGTCATCGCCGTGGCTATCGGCAGCTGCAACGTCGCCGGCTGCGGCTTAGGCGCCGCGTTGTACGTGTCGCCCCGCGCCGCGCTGGCGCTGTAATGCGCTGAGCCGTAGGCGGACACGGCGCGGTCTGCGGCTAGGCTGGCATCGTATGAGGTGGTCATGGTGTGTTCCTAAATTTGTCGTGAGCGGCTATGCGCGCCACCCTGTTTCGCTTGAGTCTTCGTGTGGCTCACAGTCACGCGAAGCGCGGTTCATCGTCGTTGCGGCTGCATGGTGCAGCGCCGCCGCCCCGGTCGGGCGGGCAACAGCAAGCAGGCGGGCGAAGTCTTCTTCGGGCAGCTCACGCACATAGGTTTCGATTGCGAGCTGCACAATGTCGTTAGCGGTCACCGCCTCATCCCTTCTCGGTGCTGTTGAACTGCTGTTCTCGGATAAACCCACCTGCGCCCGACGCGGCGGCCGTCCAGCCGTTCCGCGATGCGCCGCACATACTCGGGTCGGCACCCAAGCAAACGCGCAGCCTCGGCCGTATCTATCATTGAATCCAAACTTACCGAATCACTCTCACCGCTAGTGCCGCAAAGGGCACCAGCAGACAGCAAACTGTCGATACGCCGCAACAACGCACCGTAAGCGTGCGGCACCAGCTCGCCGGTCCGGCGCCGGCGCACCACCACCTCCGCGACCGCTGCACGCGCCCACGACAACTCCGCGGGCGTCAACCCGGCGCCGGGCATCACCCACCGCCTGGTGCGGGCCGCGCTTTTCGCGCCGCTGCCCGATCAGCATTACAGCGGCGACACATGCGCTTCCGCCGGCCCAAATGGTCGTAGTACACATATAAATTCGCACCCGACAGCGGGTGCAGGTGGACACAATGGGTGCGTTTACTGTTCACCAGTGCCGCACCACGCAGGATGCGTTTCTGGTGTGGGATAGCGTCGCCGGCGTCGCCCTCGCGAGCAGCAGTCGCCCCGGTCACGACGCCGCCTCCTCGCGGTCCACCGTGACATACCTCGCCACGTTGCCCCGCCCACCGCCGTCGCTGCCCATACGACGCAACAGCCCGCGGGCGGCCATGCGCGCCAAACTCTGCCTCGTGGCCTCACGCAGCGTTGCCGTCACCTGGTCGCCATGCAGCGCAGCCGCAGCCTCATCGACAGTGCAACCGCTCGGTGCGGCGGCCGCCGCCAGCAGCGCGTCACGGCGCCGCGCCCCAGTTACCGGCCTAGCCGCCGCTGTGGCATTGTCGGGGCGTTCCGGTACCAGCAGGGGCGGTTTCGTCCCGCCCTGTTGCCGCTGGGCGGGCGTCTCGCCAGGTAAGTAGCCACCCACCACACCGGCCGGACGTTGGGCTGGTGGCAAGGCGTCGACCCAAGCCCTGCAGTGTCGCAACGCGGAACACGACGACAGACATCGCAGCATCGCACCTTCGTGACGTTCCGCCACCACGGCCGCAGGCTCACCCGGTGCCGCCGGCTCATGCCACTCCGGGCGGCCGCGACAGGCCGCACCGGGCAACGCCGGCACGCCATCGAGCACCGCAGCCAACAGCGCAACCCAACCGGTCGGCGCAGCATCCTTACCGCTCATGCGACCGGCCGCCACTCGACTACTCCCGACGCCGCCGGGCAGCCTGGGGCGTGCCACACCTCGCCGAGCACCGCGCCGCCCGGCAACGGCGTCAACGACCCGGTAGCCGGACAATCGCTACACGCGCCGACGAGTCCAACGACCGGGCGGCCGGCTTCGATCGCGGCCAAGATCCGTTCCCCGGCCCGCCGCTGCTGTTCCGCGCGGCGACGCTCAGCGCGGTTCACGCGTCGCTCCGGACTGCGGCTGCGGGTGATTCCAACTTTGAAGGCTTAACGCACTGCTCGGTTGGTTTAGTGCGAGCGCGTGTGCGTCCTATAAACGCACTGACGCACTGACGCCACTGCGTTAACGCGCTGGCAACGCGGTGCAACGCACTGACGCACTGGGTGGCGTTGACAGTCATGCCGCGACCTCCCTCGCGCACTCCTCGTGTCGTGTCCCCTGCCCTGCGGCCAACGGGTGCCCGCACATCGAGCACGGCTGCGCGATCCGGTGAAGGGTGGCGTTGCGCTCCCCCGGCGCCTTTGCTGTCAATTCCCGGCGAGCGGCAAGTTTGAGCGCGGCACGGGTCGCCTTCTGCGTATGTTCGTCGGATACCGCGAACTCGACGGCGCGCCCACTCAAACCTTTACCGCCTGACCGCGCGTCCGCGGCAAGGACCGTGAGCACGGCCTGCAACGCTGCCTCGGTTTTCGCGTCACCGCGGGAGCCGTCCACATAGGTCAGGTGGCGGGTGGTCTCGTTGAAGGACAGGCGCCCTTCTGGGACGGTGACGTCGCGGCCGTACGCGGAGAAGAAGCGGGGGGAACTGGGGTCGTCGGCGTCCTCCCGAATGATCCGCCAATTCACGTCGGGCCAGTCCAGCAGCCGCGAGTCGCCGCGCGAACGCTCCCCTTGGTGCCCCATGTGGTGTATGAGCAGCGCATCGCGGATCCCGGCTGCCTCGAGCATCGCGTCGAACTGGACTAGGAACCGGCCGACGTCGCGGTTCTCATCGAGCCCGAATGCGTCGAGGATCGGGCGTAGGCAGTCCAGGATTAGGTAGTCGCAGCCGAGGTTGCGGAACCGTTGCGCCCACTCTGCCCGGCAGTCGTCGTCGAACAGATCGAACGATGCCAGCTTGCCGCGGAGCGTTACGACGTCGGCGAGTGCGTCTGTGTTGCGAATATTCTGGCGCCCGAGCCAGTCCTGCACCATGTACTCAGACAGCTCGTCGTCGATCAACACAACGTTATCGGCCGGTTTTGCAATGGCGAACCGGCCAAGAAAATCCTCACGGTCGACGAGTGATCGGATCAGGTTGCCCGTCAGCGTCGTTTTCCCGGCTTTGAATTGCGCCGCCAGGATCGTCCGCGCTTCGATCGGCGCTACCTGCTCAATGCGCCACCGCGTCGGCGGGCACGGCTGGGCAAGCAGCGCAGTCAATGAACGAACAGGAGGGTGTTCGACCTTCGGGCGATCTTCGGCGTCGACCAGCTTTTTCGCCGCCTTGTCGATGCGTAGCTGTAGGGCGCGGTTGCGGATAGCGGCGTCGAGTGCGTCTTTCGCGTCCTCGGTGGGCTGCCCCGCGTCGTCTGTTTCCATGAGTACATCGGGGTCGAAGTCGGTGCGGCCGTAGTCGGGCGGCGGCATTAACGCTTTCGCGGCAGCCGACATGTCGCCGCCGTGGTTGAGAACGGCGTAGGCGTGGAACTTGGTATAGCCGTGCGGGGATCCCGATGTCGTGACCTCGAAAGGCGTGTTTGGGCTGTATACGAACAGGCAGCCGTTTTTGATTGTTGCCGAGCAGTCCGACGTGTGGGTGGGGTGCAGCCAAATGGCGCCATCGGCGTCCGGGTCGGCGGTGCGGCATCGCCATCCGTGAGGCTCGAGGATATCCGCCCAGGTGTGTTCGGCTTTGTACCGTTCGGCTATCGACTCGCCGTCGTAGTCGGGCCTGGGGAACTGCACCACGTTGGCGATGGCCGGTTTGGGTGCTGGCGGCGGGTGCAGCGCATCGGCGGCGTCGAGGTGGGTCGCGGCCTCGGCCACAGTCAGGTCGTGCCCCGCCTCGTTGACAGTGAGTCGTACAGGGATCGGCTCGTCGATGTTTTTGTAGTTCACTGTGCCAGGTAGGCGGAGCACCCGCACCAAGTCCCATACGGGGTCGGGTTCTCCGGCGCCGTGTTTGGCCGCGACCTCGGTGACGATCCGACCGAACCGTTTGAGCAGTTGGGTGGCGTCTTTAGGTGTGAACCAGTCGTTGATGTCACCGCCGCGGATGGGCCAGTACAGGTGCACGCCGTGTCCCGAGTGGACGATCATTGACGGCGACCCGAATAAGTCGCCGAGGTTAGCGATGATGGCGGTCTGCTGCGCCTCGGTGGTGTTTTTGTCGTCTAGCTCGCAGTAGAGCGCCGCGAGGCGGGACGCGTCCTTCTCTTTGCCGCGCCCCGTTGTGGCATTTGTCGGGTTAACGCCGATCCAGTAGCAGGCTTGGTTGGTTGCATTGTCGACGGCGGCGCCGAGGTTGCGGGTGTCGATGATTCGGGATGTGAATTCCCCGCCTGGGCGTACCTGATGATTGACCGAAACGCGTTCGCCCGGCTGGTAGTTCAGGATGCGTGCGTAGGCTGCTATCTCGCTCATGCCGCACCGCCCGCCGCGCGGATCTGGCCGGCGCGTTGCGCTAGCCGTTCAAAGTTGGCTTGCGCGTTGGCGCCTGTGGCATAATGGTTTCTAGCTGCTTCGATGTGTTGGGCGCCCCAGTTCCGGCTGGGGCGTTCTTTTTTGTGTGCGCTCATGGGGCGCATCAGCTCCTTCGGGTGGTTGATGCCGCGGCCCGTCAATGACCTGAATTGGTCCCGCGGAGCTGGTTCGATGTGATGAATTGCGCTGCGGTCTAGGTGGTCATGCGTCCCCTTGCCCTGTGCAAGTGCTGTACTGTGCCCACCCGCCGGTGTTGCACGGGTTGATGATTTGGCCGACGCCGTCATCGGTGATTAAGCGCCCGTCGCCGGTGATGATCGTGGCCCTGGCCTTGTCCATCCATCGGGCATGACGTTCCTCGATTTCGTCGACGTCGACAGGCCACTCCCCAGCGGCGGAAAGTCCGAATCCGATACCCGTTGCATCGTCGAGTAGTTCGAATGTCTCGTCCATCCCGCATCTGCCACAGATCGGGATAGACCGGCACTCAGTGATACGCGACCCGGCGGGCCACTCCGGCATGGTCGGAAGCGGCCCCTGGCAGCGTGGGCAGCGTCCGCACTCGATGTCCTCGACGATGGCGTCGGCGTTGCCCTGCTCATCGGCGTCGGTATCGGAGAGCACTGTCGGGTGGAATGCGTGTGTGCCGGCGAATGTTTCGACGCTCACGCTGCACCGCCGGCGGGCGCCGCGTGGCCGGTTTCAAGCTCGGCCAACCATGCTTCTATGACGGTGCGTTTCCAGACGCGGCGGCGTCCGATTTTGAATGATGGCGGCCCGGAGCCGATGTGTGCCCAGTAGCGCCAGGTGGCTTGTGATGTGCCGGTTTTTGCCTCGAGGTCGGCGGCGGTCAGATATTCGCTCATGCAATCAATATTAACCAGCGCTGTTGGCCACAGCAAACGTTCTGTTTGTTGTCTACCAGGCATTTTTAGCTGACAGCAACTAGTGTCGCCTAGGGTAGTGCGAATATGTGCGCAGATGTGCGCAGATGTGCCGACACCGCCCTTTAGGTGTCGCCTGATGCCCGTTTGCCGGCCGTTTCCGCTCGTATACTTCGGCCATGACACGCAACCGCCGGGCCGGTGTCGAAGACCTCTGGACCCGCACCGTCACCACCAACGGCGCCACGCAGAAGGTAGACAGCGCCCGCGCTGGCCGCGGCAAGCGGTGGCGCGCACGATATGTCGACGACACCGGCCAGGAACACACCAAGGCGTTCGCCCGTAAAACCGACGCGCAGCGGTGGATCGACGAGGTTACAGCCGCGGTCGTCACCGGCCAGTACGTCGACCCCGGCGCCGGCCAGATCACGTTCCGCGACTACGCGGAACGCTGGCGCAAGATGCAAGTGCATCGACGCAACTCGGTCGCGCACGTCGAGACGATGCTGCGCCGGCACGCCTACCCGACTCTCGGCGATCGGCGGCTTTCGGAGATCCTGCCCAGCGATGTGCAGGCGTGGGTGAAAGGGTTGAAGCTGGCACCAGCCACGGTCGGCGTCGTCCACGGCCTGGTGTCCACGGTGATGAAAGCGGCGATCCGCGACCGGCGCATCATCGGCAACCCATGCGACGGCACGAAACTGCCCAAGGCCGAGCGCAAGAAGGTCATTCCGCTGCCTACCGAGCAGGTCGCCGCGATCCACGACGCGATGCCCCCGGAGCTGCGCGCACTGATCACACTCGCGGCCGGTACCGGGATGCGACAAGGCGAATGTTTCGGTCTCACCGTCGATCGAGTGCGTTTTCTGGAGCGCACCGTGAATGTGGACCGTCAACTTGTCACTGTGTCTGGGCATGGATCGAAGCTGGCGCCACCTAAGACGGCCGCCAGCAACCGGATCATTCCACTGCCGCAAGTGGTGGTTGACGCGCTGGCTGCCCATCTGGCTGAGTTCCCCGCCGTCGCCTTCACCGAGGGCGCCGAGCCAGTCGAGCTGGTGTTCACCTTGGCCGGTAAGCCGATCACGCGAGCGGTGTTCGGCCACCGATGGCGGGCGGCGACGGCGAAGCTAAAGTTGCCGCCCCGCTCCGGTCTGCATCTGCTCCGTCACTACTACGCCAGCTTGTTGATCCGGCACGGCGAAAGCGTCAAGACCGTGCAGTCCAGGCTCGGCCACGCCAGCGCCGTCGAAACGCTCGACACCTACAGCCACCTGTGGCCGGATTCCGACGACCGGACCCGCGACGCTATCGACTCGGTGCTCGGTTCTGCTGCGTACCCGCTGCGTACCGGGGGCGCCGCGACCACCTGAACTTGCAGGTCAACGACTCAGGGCGGACGAGCTGGCCTGTAAGCCGGATTCTGTTCCGCGCCGAGACGGCGCGGCGGCGACCATCCATCTGGACACACCGTCACCGGGTGCCTCAAGCGGCCTACCCGCAGGCTCGGGCGAGCAGCCCTCGAACGCCTGCGCGACCACACCCCCACTGCGGTCTTCTTGGCCTTGCTTCGGGTGGGGTTTACCAAGCCATCCCGGTCACCCGGGATGCTGGTGCGCTCTTACCGCACCGTTTCACCCTTACCACCGAAGTGGCGGTCTGTTTTCTGTGGCACTATCCCGCGAGTCACCTCGGATTGCTGTTAACAATCACCCCGCTCTGTGAAGTCCGGACTTTCCTCGACGCCCGCCCCGACCCGATCCCCCATCGGATCGGCCCGTGCGCCGCGGCCGCCCGGCCAACTCGTCCGCGCTGCTCACCGTACCCGCTGCTCGGTGCCCGTGTCATACTGCCGGGATGACCGAGTACCCACCGCTCGAGGGCGGCTACCCGCCCCCGGACGGCATTCCCGGCGGCTATCCCCCGCCCCCCGCTGGCTACCCGACGCCGAGTGGCTACCCGGCACCGGGCGGTTACCCGACGCCCGGCGGGTACGCGGCGCCCGGCTATCCGGCCCCCGGCGGCTACCCGGGCGGGTACCCGGCGCAGCCCTACTACGGTGCCCCGGTCGACCCCAGCGCCCCCTACGGACGCGACCCGGTCAGCGGCCAGCCGCTGTCGGACAAGTCCAAGGTCACCGCGGGCCTGCTGCAGCTGTTCCTGGGCGGGTTCGGCGCCGGCCGGTTCTACCTGGGCTCCAATGCAATCGCCATCGGCCAGTTGATCACCTGGTTCCTCGGCTTCGTGTTGATGTTCCTCTTCGGCATCGGCCTCCTGGTGTGGGCCGGCCTGGGGATTTGGGCGCTGGTCGACGCCATCATGATTTTCACCGGTTCGGTGCGCGACCAGTACGGCCGGCCGCTACGCTCCTAACCGCCGTGACCCGCTGGCAAGAGCGCGTCGACGCCGGGGACTGGGACACCATCGCCGCCGATATCGGCGCGCACGGCGGGACGCTGCTGCCCCGGCTGCTCACCGCCGCCGAGTCGGCGCGGCTGCGCCGGCTCTACACCGACGACACCAAGTTCCGGGCCACCGTGGACATGGAGCGGCACCGCTACGGCGCCGGGCAGTACCGGTACTTCGCCGCGCCGAACCCGGATCCGATCGATCAGCTCAAACGCGCGCTGTATCCGCGGCTGCTGCCGATCGCCCGGGACTGGTGGACCAAGCTGGGCCGCCACGCCCCGTGGCCGGACAGCCTCGAGGACTGGCTGGCCCACTGCCACGCCGCCGGCCAGCACAAATCCACCGCCCTGATGCTGCACTACGGCGCCGGCGACTGGAACGCGCTGCACCGAGACCTCTACGGCGAGTTGGTGTTTCCGCTGCAGGTGGTGATCAACCTGAGCGAGCCGGACACCGACTACACCGGCGGCGAGTTCCTGCTGGTCGAGCAGCGGGCCCGGGCCCAATCCCGCGGCACCGCCACCCAGATCCCGCACGGCCACGGCTACCTGTTCACCACCCGGGACCGTCCGGTGCGTTCGACGCGCGGCTGGTCAGCCGCCGCGGTGCGCCACGGGGTGTCCACCGTGCATTCCGGGGAGCGCTTCACGCTGGGCCTGATCTTCCACGACGCCGCGTAGCCGCTGAGCGGTTGCGCCGCAACACGAACACGTTGTCGGCCAACGTGCCCACCTGCCCGTCGGGTCCGACGGCCTGGCGGTCGGCGCGTTCGGCCCGCAGCCGAGTCCAGTGCGCATCGTCCAGCCGCAACGCCGCCAGCACGCCGTCGATGGTGGGGAATTCGTGATCCCGGGCGTGGTCTGCGGCCCAGGGCGGCGCGGCCGCATGATCGACGATCAGCAGCGTCCCGCCCACCGTCACCGCGTCGGCGGCCCGGCGCAGCACCGTCGCGCGGTCCAGGCGCGCCGTGGAATGCAGGAACTGCGCCGACACCAGATCGAAGCGGCCCGCCGGGAAGCTGTCGGATAGGTCGTGGCGCGCAAAGTCGATGCGCGCGAGGACGTTCCGCTCCACCGCGGCCGCGCGGGCCCGCTGCAGCGCCCGGGTCGAGACGTCGACGGCGAGCACCTGCCAGCCCTGCTCGGCCAGCCAGACGGCGTCGCCGCCCTCCCCGCACCCCAGGTCGAGGGCGCGGCCGGGCGGCAGCGCGGCGGCGACCTCGACCAGCCGGGCGTTGGCCCGCCCGCTCCACACCCGTTCGTGCTCGGCGTAGAACTGTTCCCAGAATTCGCGGGCGTCCTGCCCAGGCTCAGCCATCGACCTTCACTCCTTCGACGCCCCGCGCACACGGCGGGCCGTAATCGTCCCTGCACCCGAGCTTGCCGCCACCCCCGAAACGCTGGCAAGCTTTTTTGCTATGCAGGCAAAAACCCCCGAGGACGACGGCGTCGACCAGCGGGTACGGCGACGGCTGCGCGAGTTACGCACCCAGCAGGGTCTGACCCTGGAGGACATCGCCGGCCGCGCCGGCATCGACGTGTCGACGTTGAGCCGGCTGGAATCGGGCAAGCGCCGCTTGGCGTTAGACCACCTGCCCCGGCTGGCCGAGGCGCTGTCGGTCAGCACCGACGACCTGTTGCGCGCGCCCGAGCAGCTCGACCCGCGGGTCCGCGGCACCGCGCACACCCATCACGGCATCACCTACTGGCCGCTGACCCGGCACGGTCCCGCCGGCGGGTTGCACGCCTTCAAGATCCGGATCAGCGCCCGGCGCCGGCGCCCCGACGAGCTGCCCGTGCACGAAGGCCAGGAGTGGCTGTATCTGCTGTCCGGCCGGCTGCGACTGGTGCTGGGCGACAAGGATTTCCTCATCCACCCCGGGGAGGCGGTGGAGTTTTCCACCTGGACCCCGCACTGGTTCGGCGCCGTCGGCGCCGCGGCCGAGGCCATCGTGATCTTCGGCGCGCACGGCGAACGCCTGCACCTGCACGACTGAACGCGGTTACAGGTAGGCCGTCTGGTTCACCAGCCGCACCGACGATCCCCCGTCCGGGTAGAACTCGGCGATGCTCAGCGACGCCAAATCCAAATGCAGCCGGTACAAAATGCCCGGCCCGGCGTCCAACGCCAGCCGCAGCACCGTCTTGATCGGCGTCACGTGCGACACCACCAGCACGGTGGATCCGCCGTGTTCGGTGATGATCCGGTTGCGGGCCCGACGCACCCGGCGCTGCACGGCATCGAAACTCTCCCCGCCCGGCGGCGTGGTGGCGGTGTCGCGCAGCCAGCGCCCATGCAGCTCCGGATCCCGTTCGGCGGCTTCGGCGAACGTCAACCCCTCCCAGGCGCCGAAATCGGTCTCGGTCAGGTCCTCGTCGACGGTCACGTCCAGGCTCAGCGCCTTGGCCGCCGCCGTCGCGGTGTCATAGCAGCGCTGCAGCGGGGAACTGATCACCGCGGCGATGCCGCCGCGCTGCGCCAAATACCGGGCCGCCGCATCGGCCTGCCGCCAACCCAGTTCGGTCAGCGCCGGGTTGCCGCGCCCGGAATAACGGCGCTGCACCGACAGCTCGGTCTGCCCGTGCCGCAACAGCAGCAGCCGGGTCGGGGTGCCCTGCGCGCCGGTCCAGCCCGGCGCGGCGGGGCTGGACGGCTTTTTCGCGGCCGCGGTCGGCTCGGCGACCTCGGCGGCGGCGTCCATCGCCTCGTTGGCCAACCGGTCGGCGTAGGAGTTGCGTTCCCGCGGAATCCAGCGGTAGCTGATCCGCTCGAATCCCGCGGCCAACTCCCTTGCCTGCCCGTGCAGCGTCACCAGGTCGGGGTGTTTGACCTTCCACCGGCCCGACATCTGTTCGACGACCAGCTTGGAGTCCATCGACACCGCGACCTCGGTGGCGCCCAGCCGCGCGGCCTCGGCCAGACCCGCGATCAGCCCCCGATATTCGGCGACGTTGTTGGTGGCCCGGCCGATCGCCTGCTTGCTTTCGGCCAGCACCGTGGCCCGGTCGGCCGACCACACCACCGACCCGTACCCGGCCGGCCCCGGGTTGCCCCGCGACCCGCCGTCGGCCTCGACGATCACCTTCACCGGCCGGACCCCTTGACCCGCAACAGGATCGCGCCGCACTCCGGGCAGCGCAGCACGTCGTCCTCGGCGGCCGCCGAGATCCGGGCCAGCTCACCGCGGTCGATCTCGATCCGGCACGCCCCGCACCGCTGCCCTTGCAGCGGGCCGGCGCCCGGGCCACCGGCGGCGCGCTGCCGCTCATACAGCGCGACCAGGTCGGCGTCCAGGGCGGCGGTCAGCTCGTCGCGGCGCGCCAGCCGCTGCCCGCGGGTCGCTTCGATCTCGGCCGCCGCGGTGTCACGGGCCTGCTGCGCCGCGGTCAGTTCGACCTGCAGCCCGTCGACGGCCGCCAGCTCGGCGGCCTGCAGGTCCTGCAGCTCTTCGCGACGCTCCATCACCTCCAGCAGCGAGTCCTCCAGCGCGCCTTGGCGGCGGCGCAGCGTCTCCAGCTCGTGCTGCAGATCCGACAGCTGCTTGGCGTTGGTGGCCCCCGATTCCAGCAGCGCGGTGTCCCGGTTCTCCCGCTGCCGCACCGCGTCGATCTCCGACTCGAACCGCGACACCTGGGTGTCCAAGTCCTCCAACGCGATCCGCACCGCCCCCAGCCGGTCGCTGGCGGCCAGGTGCTCGGCCTGGATCCGCTCGAAGTCCTGCTGCTCGGCCAGATGCGCGGCCCGGTGCGCCAGCCGGGACAGCTCCGCGTCCAGCTCCGCCAGATCGAGCAGTGACCGTTGTTGTGCCACTTCAGCTTTCATGGCTGCCCTCCAGATTCCACGGATCGGTACGGATGGTGCAGACCCGCACCGGAAGCGCTGCGCCGAACTCGGAGCGCACCACCTCCGCCGCCTGGTGGCACCACGGGAACTCGCTGGCCCAGTGCGCGACGTCCACCAACGCTACCGGCGAGGCCCGGCGGTGCTCGTCGGCCGGGTGGTGACGCAGGTCGGCGGTCACGTAGGCCTGCACGTCGGCGCCGGCCGCGGCGGCCAGCAGCGAATCACCGGCACCGCCGCACACCGCCACCCGCGACACCGGCCGGTCCGGATCGCCGGCGGCGCGCACCCCCCACGCGGTGGCCGGCAGCCCGGCGGCCACCCGGGCGACGAAGTCGCGCAGCGGCTCGGGCCGCGGCAGGGCGCCGACGCGGCCCAACCCGACGTCGGCGGGCGGGGGCTGCAACGCGAAGACGTCGAAGGCCGGCTCCTCGTAGGGGTGCGCGGCCCGCAGCGCCGCCAACACCGCTGCCCGTGACGCCGCCGGCGCGACCACCTCCACCCGGTCCTCGGTCACCTGCTCGACGGCGCCGCGCCGCCCGATGGCCGGCGACGCCGCGTCGCCCGGCAGGAACTGCCCGACGCCGGTGACGCTCCAGCTGCACTGCGCATAGTCGCCGATGTGCCCGGCCCCGGCGGCGAACACCCCGGCCCGCACCGCGTCGGCGTGCTCGACCGGCACGTAGATCACCCACTTGTCCAGCTCGGGGGTCGCCGGCCGCGGCTCCAGCACCGCCTGCACGGTCAGCCCCAGCGCGTCGGCCAGCGCGTCGGACACCCCGGGGCGCGCCGAGTCGGCGTTGGTGTGGGCGGTGAACAGCGAACGCCCGGACCGGATCAGCCGGTGCACCAGCGCCCCCTTGGGGGTACTGGTGGCGACGGTGTCGACACCCCGCAACAGCAGCGGATGATGCGCCAGCAGCAGGCCGCGCTCGGGCACCTCGTCGACCACCGCCCCGGTGGCGTCCACCGCGACGGTCACCGAGTCCACCGGCTCGTCGGGGTCCCCGCACACCAGGCCCACCGAATCCCACGGTTGCGCCAGCCCCGGCGGGTAGGCCGCCTCCAGCACACCGATCACCTCGGCCAGGCGGACGCTCACAGCACCTCCGCGATGGCATCCACCAGCACCGGCCACTCGGGGCGCACCGCGACCCGCAGATACTGCCCGTCCAGGCCGATGAACGTGTCACAGCGGCGCACCGCAATCTCCTTCACCTGCAGGTGTTTTCGCATCAGCTCCGCGTCCGGGACCCGGCACAGCACAAACGGCGCACGGCCGTCGACCACCTCGACCCCCACCGATTGCAGGCCGGCCACCAGCTGCGCGCGCAGCGCCGCCAACCGCTGCGCGTCGGCGGCGGCCTGGGTCACCGCGGCCGGCGCGCAACAGGCCGCGATCGCCGCCAGCTGCAAGGTGCCCAGCGGCCAGTGCGCCCGCCGCGCGGTCAACCGGGCGAGCAATTCGGGGGCGCCCAGCGCGTACCCGACCCGCAGCCCGGCCAGCGACCAGGTCTTGGTCAGGCTGCGCAGCACCACCACATCCGGCAGCGACAGGCCGGCCAGCGACTCCGGCTCGCCGGGCACCGCGTCGGCGAACGCCTCGTCGACCACCAGGATGCGACCCGGGCGGCGCAACGCCAGGATCTGGTCGCGGCGGTGCAGCACCCCGGTCGGATTGGTCGGGTTCCCGACCACCACCAGGTCGGCCGCGTCGGGCACCGCCGCGCCGGCCAGCGCAAACGGCGCCGGCAGCACCACGTGGCGCACCGGCACCCCGGCCGCGGTCAGCGCGGCTTCCGGTTCGGTGAACGACGGCGCGATCAGCGCCGCCAGCCTCGGGCCCAGGTTGGGCAGCAGCGCGAAGCCCTCGCTGGCCCCGGCCAGCGGCGCCACCTCGGCGCGGGGCCGGGCGTGCCGGTCGGCGACCGCCTGCGCGGCGGCCCGCTCGTCGTCGCCGCTGGGATAGCGGGCCAGGTCGGGCAGCCGGGCCGCCAGCGCTTCCAGCAGCCAGTCCGGCGGTCGGCGGTGGCGGACGTTGACCGCGAAGTCCAGCATGCCGGGTTGCGCGGCCTGATCACCGTGGTAGCGCGCCGCCGCCCGCGGGATCGGCCCGCTCGGATCCAGACTCGCCACCCGTCAAACAGTAGTGCGCCACCGCGGCGCACCAGTGGGCACATCGGGAACAATGGGACCGTGAGCCGCACCCCGCAGCTGGTGATCTTCGACCTGGACGGCACCTTGACCGATTCGGCGTCCGGGATCGTGGCCAGCTTCCGCCACGCCCTGCAGCACGTCGGCGCCGCCGTGCCCGACGGTGACCTGGCCGCCACCCTGGTCGGCCCGCCGATGCATCACACCCTGGCCGGCCTGGGGTTGGGTGAGCGCACCGAGGCCGCGGTCGCCGCCTACCGAGCCGACTACACCAGCCGCGGCTGGGCGATGAACAGCGTGTTCGACGGGATCGCGCCGCTGCTGGCCGATCTGCGGGCCGCCGGGGTGCGGCTGGCGGTGGCCACCTCCAAAGCCGAGCCGACCGCGCGGCGCATCCTGGCCCATTTCGGGCTGGACGACCATTTCGAGGTGGTCGCCGGGGCCAGCGTCGACGGGGCCCGCGCGGCCAAGGCCGACGTGCTGGCGCACGCGCTGGCCCAGCTGGCCCCGCTGCCCGAGCGGGTGCTGATGGTCGGTGACCGCGCCCACGACGTGGCCGGCGCCGCCTGCCACGGCATCGACACGGTGGTGGTCGGCTGGGGATACGGGCAGGCCGATTTCGCCGACGGGGGGCACCACGCGGTGACCCACGTGGCCAGCGTCGCCGAACTGCGGGAGGTGCTCGGTGTCTGAACGGCTGCACATCACCTTCGTGTGCACCGGCAACATCTGCCGCTCGCCGATGGCGGAGAAGATGTTCGCCGCCCAGATCGCCGACCGCGGGCTGGGCGACGCGGTGCGGGTCACCAGCGCGGGCACCGGCGACTGGCACGTCGGCAGCTGCGCCGACGAGCGCGCCGCCCGGGTGCTGCGCGCCCACGGCTACCGCCCCGATCACCACGCCGCCCAGGTCAGCGCCGAGCACCTGTCCGCCGATTTGGTGGTGGCGTTGGGCCGCAACCACGTTCGGCTGCTGCACCAGTTGGGTGTCGACGCCGACCGGGTGCGGATGCTGCGTTCCTTCGATCCCCGCTCCGGCGCGCACGCCCTCGACGTCGAGGACCCCTACTACGGCGATCAGGCCGATTTCGAAGAGGTGTTCACCGTCATCGACGCCGCCCTGCCCGGCCTGCACGCCTGGGTCGATGAACGATTGTCGGGGAACGGGCAACGCTGATGCGGCGCTGGGCTTTTCTGCTGCGGCCGGGCTGGCTGGCCCTGGCCGTGGTGGTGGCCGCGTTCGCCTACCTGTGTTTCACCGTGCTGGCGCCGTGGCAGCTGGGCAAGAACACCCGGACCTCCCGGGAGAACAGCCAGATCGAGCATTCCCTGACCGCCGACCCGGTGCCGGTGACAGCGCTGCTGCCGCACCAGGATTCGTCGGCGCCGGACGCGCAGTGGCAACGGGTCACCGCCGTCGGGCACTACCTGACCGACAAACAGGTGTTGGTGCGGCTGCAGCCGGTCGACGGCAACCCGGCGTTTAAGGTGCTGGCCCCGTTCGCTGTCGATCACGGCCCGACGGTGCTGGTCAACCGCGGCTACGTGCGGCCCGAGCAGGGGTCGCGGGTGCCGCCGATCCCGCCGCCGCCGGCCGGGACGGTGACGCTCACCGCGCGGCTGCGCGACTCCGAGGCGCCCGGCAAGGACCCGCTCGTCGCCGACGGCTTCACCCAGGTGTATTCCCTCAACGTCGGGCAGGTGGCCGCGCTGACCGGGGTGCCGCTGGCCGGGTCGTACCTGCAGCTGGTCGACGATCAGCCCGGCGGGCTGGGCGTGATCGGGTTGCCGCACCTGGACTCCGGGCCGTTCCTGTCCTACGGCATTCAGTGGATCGCGTTCGGGATCATCGCGCCGCTGGGGTTGGGCTACTTCGTGTTCTCCGAGGTCCGCGCCCGCCGACTGGAACGAGCGGCCGAGGCCGCGCCCGCCGCGCCGATGACCGTCGAGGAGAAACTCGCCGACCGCTACGGCCGGCGCCGGTAAGCCACCGCCACCGCCAGCGCGGCGGCCACCGCCTGCACCACTCGGGACAGCCGCACCGCGCGGCGCAGATCGGCCACCGCCGGGGCGGGCCCGTCACCCAGGGTGGGTCGCGCCTGCACCTCGTGCCGGTAGGCGGTCGGCCCGCCCACCGTCACGCCCAGCGCGCCGGCGAACGCCGCCTCCACCACCCCGGCGTTGGGGCTGGGATGGCCCGCGGCGTCGCGGCGCCACGCCCGCACCGCCCGGGTCGCCGATCCGCCCACCGTCGGGGCGCAGGCCACCACCAGCGCCGCGGTCAGCCGCGCCGCCGCGTAGTTGGCCAGGTCATCCAATCGTGCTGCCGCCCACCCGAATCGGGCATACCGCGGGGACCGGTGGCCGATCATCGCGTCCAGCGTGTTGATGGCCCGGTAGGCCAGCGCGGCCGGCGGCCCGCCGGCCGCCGCCCACAGCAGCGGCGCCACCTGCGCGTCGGAGGTGTTCTCCGCCACCGATTCCAGCGCCGCCCGAATCAGCCCGACCTGGTCCAGTGCCGCCGGGTCGCGGCCGCACAGCGACGGCAGCAGCGCGCGGGCCGCCGCCAGGTCGTCGCGGCCCAACAGCTGCGCCATGTCCGCCCCGGTGCGGGTCAGCGAGCTGCCGCCCAGCACCACCCAGGTCGCCGCACCGGTGGCGGCGGCCGCGCCCAGCGGACCGGCCCGTCTGGCGCCGCGCTGGGCCAGCGCGCCCAGCGCGCCCACCGCGGCGACCAGCACCCCGGTGTGCACCGCACCGGCCAGCCGGGTGTCGCGGTAGCTGAGGTTCTCCAGGGCCGCGGCCGCGGTGCCGAACCCGGCGACCGGGTGGCCGCGGGCCGGATCGCCCCAGGCGAGGTCGGCCAGGTAGCCGACCAGCACGCCTGCCGCCCGAGTGCCCCGAGTGCTCCGCGTCGGCCCCAACACTCCGGCATACTCGCATCCATGGAGCAGCCTCGATGACGCGGCCCGCCACCCGGGTAGTCGACCTGCTGAACCCGGCGGCGGCGTTGCTGCCGGCGGCCAACGTGATCATGCAGCTGGCGTTGCCCGGGGTCGGCTACGGGGTGCAGGAAAGCCGGGTGGACAGCGGCAACGTCTACAAGCATCCGTTCAAACGGGCCCGCACCACCGGCACCTACCTGGCGGTGGCGACCATCGGCACCGACGCCGACCGGGCGCTGTTCCGCGCCGCGGTGGACACCGCGCATCGGCAGGTGCGCTCCACCCGAGAAAGCCCGGTGTCCTACAACGCCTTCGACCCCAAGCTGCAGCTGTGGGTGGCGGCCTGCCTGTACCGGTATTTCCTCGACCAGCAGGAGTTTCTGCACGGCCCGCTGGATGACGCCGCCGCCGACGCCGTGTACACCGACGCCAAACGGCTGGGCACCACGCTGCAGGTGCGCGACGACATGTGGCCGGCGGACCGGGTGGCGTTCGACGAGTACTGGAAACGCATACTCGACGAGCTGCGCATCGACCCGCCGGTGCGCGAACATCTGCGTGGGGTGGCGTCGATGGTGTTCCTGCCCTGGCCGCTGCGGCTGGCCGGCGGCTTCAACCTGTTCGCCACCACCGGCTTTTTGTCCCCGCAGTTCCGTGCGCTGATGCTGCTGGACTGGTCGCCCGCCCAGCAGCGCCGCTTCGAATGGCTGCTGACCGGGTTGCGGCTGGCCGACCGGCTGATCCCGCACCAGGCCTGGATCCTGGGTTATCGGGTTTACCTGTGGGACATGCGGTTCCGGGCCCGACGCGGCCTCCGGGTGGTGTAAACGGCGCGGTATGGACCCAATCGTGACCGCGCGGACCGAACGCGCCCGCCGGCTGCCGGTGCTGGCCTGGCGTTTTGGCGAGCCGCGGCTGTGCATCGCGTCGGGCCCACTGGGCGGCGGCATCGGCGCGCGGGACTGGGTGCTCAACGCCACGGTGCCGCTGGATTACGACCGGCGCGACCCCGACCGCCACCTGCGCGAGATCGGCGCCGCACTGGGCCTGCCCGGTGACGGCACCGGTCTGCTCACCGCGGTCGACGTCACCCGCCATCACCTGTCCGCCGACGACGGGGTGCATGCCGCCGCCACCGTCGGGCTGTCCAGCCCGGCCTGGGCGGCCGCCCCCGACGGGCATTTCCGCCGGGAACTGCCGTCCGGCACGGCGACGACGGTGTTCGCCGACTACCGGGCCGTCGACTACCCGGTGGGCACGATCAACATCGTGGTAGCAGTGCCGATGCGGCTATCGGACGCGGCGCTGGTCAACGCGGTGGCCACCGCCACCGAAGCCAAAGTGCAGGCGCTGCACCAGGCCGGGGTGGCCGCCACCGGAACCGCCTCGGACGCCGTCGTCGTGCACTGCCCGACGCCGGGGGCGGCCGAACCCTACGGCGGGCCGCGTTCGATGTTCGGTGCCCGGATCGCGCGCGCCGTGCACACCGCGGTGTTGGCCGGCAGCCGGTGCTGGATCGCCACGCATCGGGGCGCACCGTTACGGTGAGCCGGTGAGCGTCGCCGGCCTGGTCCTCGGCATCATCGGCACGGTCTTGGCCGTGGCGGCGCTGACCTGGCACATCGTGGCGTTCCTGCGGCAGAACGCCCGACCCAAGCTGGCGCCGCTGGTCGGTGTCCGCACCGAATCGGGGCTGTATTTCGGGGGCCAGATCAGCGAGCCGAGCATCAAGGCCATGGTCGACGCGGCCGCCGAACTGCCCGGACAACTGGTGATCGGGGTCGAGGTCACCAACGCGGGCCGGGCCCCGTTGCGGGTGTCGCAGTGGACGGTGCGCGCCGACCCGTCGGACATCTCGGTGCAGCCGGCCGGGTCGGCGGAGCTGAGCCCGGTGCCGGCGCCGTGCGAGGTGCCGGCCGGTGAAACCTGCACGTTCCTCACCGATCTGGACACGGTGCGGACGCTGGTTGCCCAGATTGAGCAGCCGCAGCAGATCCGCTTCGTGGTGGGCGGCGGCGGACGACGATACCGGTCCAAGCCGGTCGATGCCGCCGTGCTGGCGATCGAACCGGAAGTGCGCGCGGACGGTATCGGACCGCCGACCGCTGGTGCGTAACGCCGCGGACTCAGCGGGTGCGCGCGGCGGTGCCGTTGTCGGGCGCCGATAGCGGTGTTGCGACACCGTCCAACAGGACATCCACCACGGTGCCCACGGAAATCTGGCTTCCCGCAGGGTGTGTCGTGCGGGCCAAGACCTGTAACAGCAGACTGCCGATCATCGCGTCGGCGACCGCAACGCAGTCAGTGCCCGCGCCGATATGCCCCGCGGCGATGGCCTGGCGCAGTCGGGTCACCAGGCCGGCTTGCTGCGGTGCGCTCAACTGTTCATACAGCGCTTCGGTGTCCATCGGGCTGGCCGCGGCGGCGGCGATCAGCGCCCGGATCAGGCCGGCGTTCACCGGGTCGGCGATGAACTCGGCGTGCTCGGTCAGCCACACCTTCAGGTCCGCGCGCAGATCACCGGTGTCGGCGACGGCGAACGATCCGCCGCGGCCATACGCATCCAGAACCGCCTCGGCGACCAAGTCCGCCTTCGACGGCCACCGGCGATAGAGCGTCTTTTTGCTCACGCCGGCGCGAGCAGCCACGCTCTCCATGGCCAACTCGGCATACCCGCCACCGACGACCAGCTCACGTGCAGCGGCCAGGATCGTCGCGTGCAGGTGCGCATCGCGTGGCCTGCCGCCGCGTCCAGACGCCATGAGCCGAGCCTAATTCAGGCAATCGGACCCGCGGGGGCGGCGCGGCCGGTACCGTCCACTTGAGATATGACACGGTCCGTGTCGTAACTGCTGAGGTCAGAGCTGAAAGGACCCTGGTGAACGCTGACCCGATTGCCGCGCCAACAACCATCGATGACATCGGCCCGGCATGGGTGTCGAGCGTGCTCGCCACCGATCATCCGGGTGCGATCGTCGACTCGGTTGTCGTCGACTTCCGCGACGACGGCACCAACCGGCGGGCCCGGCTGGCCCTGACGTACTCCGCCGGCAGCGGTCCGGCCACGGTTTTCGTCAAGGCCGCCGATCCCGCCCATAAGGACTACATCCGGATGACCAGTGGGATGTTCCACGAGCCCCGGCTGTTCTCCGGGAACCTCGAACTGGGCATCGAACACCCCAAGGTTTATGCCGCGGTCATCGACGAGGAGGCCTACGACTTCATCCTGGTGATGGAAGACCTGGCCGCGCGCGGCGCCGACCCCCGCGACGCGCTGCGCCCGCTGACCGTGGAGCAGGCGGCTTCCGGTGTGCGCGCACTCGGCCGGTTGCACGGCCGGTTCTGGGATTACCGCAGCCGCACCCACCCGCACCTGACGTGGCTGGAACCGTTCGTGGCCTTCGACGGCCTGCAGTACGCGCCGTTGCCCTCGGCGTTGGAGCATCTGCAGCCCGACACCTGCGCCGAGGTGTTATCGCTGACCATCGACCAGCTCGTGGAAGCGGTGTGGAAGCCCTACATCTCGACGCTGACGGCCGCACCCACCACGCTGCTGCACGGTGATCCGCACATCGGCAACACCTACGTCACCGTGGACGGTGAACTGGGGTTCTTGGACTGGCAGGTCACCCGTCGCGGCAATTTCTCGCTGGACCTCGGGTACTTCCTGCAGGGCGCGCTGACCACCGAGGACCGGCGCAACCATGAACGAGCCTTGCTTGAGCAGTACCGCGACGCGTTGGCCTTGCCGGCCGCCGAACTGCCGAGCTCCGAGGACATCTGGCTGCGCTACCGCGCCTCCGTTGCCCACGGTTTGGCCCTGTGGCTGTGCACCGCAAGCGCTTCCGGTGGTCTGTGGCAGCGCGTCGAGGTCGCCGCGGCACTGGCCCAGCGCTACGCCTACGCCTTCGGCGATTTGGACTCGGCCTCGGCGATCGCCGCGATCACCGGATGATGGCGCCGCACCTGGCTTCGGGGACGTCTGAAACCTCGCAACGCCCTGAACTGGAGTTTTAATGGTGGGCGCGGACGGTATCGAACCGCCGACCGCTGGTGTGTAAAACCAGAGCTCTACCACTGAGCTACGCGCCCCTGCCTGGGGCAGGTTACCCGGCTGGGTCTCTAGCCCCCAAACCGTCGAGGTGCCGCGACGAGCGTGCGCAGAAACGGGTTTTCACCCGGCGCGTCGGCCGGGGACACGCACGCTCGCGCAAGAAGACCTCAACCCTGCAGGGCGGCGAGGGCGTTGAGCCACAGCTTTTGGTCGCGGGCCTCGCCGGGCTGCTTCATCTCGGCGAATTGGATCACCCCGGACCGATCGATCACGAAGGTGCCGCGGTTGGAGAAGCCGGTGTCGTCGTTGAACACGCCGTAGGCCTGGCTGACCGCGCCGTGCGGCCAGAAATCCGACAGCACCGGGAACAAAAACCCGCTCTCGATGGCCCAGATCTTGTGCGTCGGCGGCGGACCCACCGAGATCGCCAGCGCGACGCTGTCGTCGTTCTCGTAGTCGGGCAGGTGATCGCGCAACTGGTCCAGCTCGCCCTGGCAGATCCCGGTGAACGCCAACGGGAAGAACACCACCAGCACGTTCTTGTCGCCACGGTAGTCCGACAGCGTGACCGGCTGCTGATTCTGGTCGCGCAGGGTGAAGTCGGGGGCTTGGGTTCCGACGGTCAGCATCAGCGCTTGGCCGCCCGCGCCTTGGGCTGCACCAGTCGGCTGGCGCTCCAGTCGCCGAGGTTGACCGAGGAGGTCGGCATCAGGCCCGCGGTGGGCGCCGCCTCGGCGATCTCGGCGGGCTGCACGTGGCCGGGCCGGCCGGTCTTGGGGGTCAGCACCCAGATCACCCCGTCGTCGGCCAGCGCCGTGATGGCGTCCATCAGGGTGTCCACCAGGTCGCCGTCGCCGTCGCGCCACCACAGCAGCACCACGTCGACCACCTCGTCGGTGTCCTCGTCGAGCAGTTCACCGCCGCAGGCGTCCTCGACGTCGGCGCGGATGTCATCGTCGGTGTCCTCGTCCCAGCCCCACTCCTGGACAACCTGCTCTTTGCCGATGCCCAGTTTGCGGGCGTAGTTCGGGGCGTCATCCGCCGCCACCACCGTGGGACCTCCTCCTTCAACCGTCAACACATCGTGTGATCGGCATTATCGTTGCATAACCCGCGCACGTCCCGGGCTCAAGGAAACGGGCGGCACTGCTCGAAGCCCTGACCTTTGATTTGGTTCAGCTGATCTTTGCGCGAGTTGTACACCGAGATCGCTGCGTGGGTGGCGATCGCGTCGGCCACCGACCGGGCCGCGGCGATGTAGGAGTTGAACGTGTCGCGCATCCCCTGCGGCATCGCGTCGGTCATGGCGCCGGCGACCGCGTCGGCGCTGCGGTTGAGCGCGTCCACCGCCGGTCCCGACGTGCCGCCGGTGTCCCCGCCCTTGTTGTAGGCGTCGACCCAGTTGTTCGTCGCGGTGACGGCGTCCTCGCTGCTGCTGCGAAACGTCCCGCAGGCGCCGCTGATCGCCTGGGTGGTCAGCGACTGCTGGCGCTGCGACTCGCGGCTGCTGGAGGTGGCGGCCGACGCCGACAACGACTTGGACATCGAGGTCCGATACGCGGGGGCCGCGGAGGTGTCCACCGTCGCCGTCCCGGTGATGATGCTGGTGCATCCGACGATGCCCATCGCCAGCGCCGCGACCGACCCGAGCGCCAGGGCACCGCGCCGGCGCGACCACCGGAACCGAACCGGTGACCCAGCCGCGGAATCCCCCGATCCACCTCGCACTGCGGTACGCCCTCCGATCAGCACAAGCTGAGACGTTACCGGGTAGCGGGCCCTGTTCGGCCGGGTGGGCCAAATTTTGCCCGCCGGCACGGCCCCGCGGCGCAGCCGGTCGCGCCGATAGGGGACCATGTCAGACAGCAACAGCATTCCTTCGGCCACAAGCCGACAAGCCGTTGCCGACAAGTGAACCGCCTACCAAGGAGCGGAAGTTGACCACCGAGTTCGAGCGCCACGATCTGGCGAAAAACTCAAGCAGCGCAAGCGAATCCGACCGGGTTCGGGTGATCCGCGAGGGCGTCGCCTCGTATCTGCCCGACATCGACCCCGAAGAAACCGCCGAATGGCTGGAATCCTTCGACGAACTGCGGGAGCGGTCGGGTCCGGCACGAGCCCGCTACCTGATGTTGCGGCTGCTGGAACGCGCCGGCGAGCAGCGGGTGGCGATCCCGGCGTTGACGTCCACCGACTACGTCAACACCATCCCCACCGAGCTGGAACCCTGGTTCCCCGGCGACGAGGACGTCGAACGCCGGTACCGGGCCTGGATCCGCTGGAACGCCGCGGTCATGGTGCACCGCGCGCAGCGGCCCGGGGTGGGCGTGGGCGGGCACATCTCCACCTACGCCTCGTCGGCGTCGCTGTACGAGGTCGGCTTCAACCACTTCTTCCGCGGCAAATCCCATCCCGGCGGCGGCGACCAGGTGTTCATCCAGGGCCACGCCTCCCCCGGCATCTACGCGCGCGCCTTTTTGGAGGGACGACTCGGCGCAGATCAACTCGATGGCTTCCGTCAGGAGCACAGCCACCCCGGCGGCGGGCTGCCGTCCTACCCGCACCCGCGGCTGATGCCCGACTTCTGGGAGTTCCCCACCGTGTCGATGGGCCTGGGCCCGATGAACGCCATCTACCAGGCCCGGTTCAACCACTACCTGCACGACCGCGGCATCAAGGACACCTCCGATCAACACGTGTGGTGCTTCCTGGGCGACGGCGAGATGGACGAGCCGGAAAGCCGCGGGCTGGCGCACATCGCCGCGCTGGACGCGTTGGACAACCTGACCTTCGTGATCAACTGCAACCTGCAGCGCCTGGACGGTCCGGTGCGCGGCAACGGCAAGATCATCCAGGAGCTGGAGTCGTTCTTCCGCGGCGCGGGCTGGAACGTCATCAAGGTGGTGTGGGGCCGGGAATGGGACGCGCTGCTGCACGCCGACAAGGACGGCGCGCTGGTCAATCTGATGAACGTCACCCCAGACGGGGACTACCAGACCTATAAGGCCAACGACGGCACCTATGTGCGGGACCACTTCTTCGGTCGCGACCCGCGCACCAAGGCGCTGGTCGCCGACCTGTCCGATCAGCAGATCTGGAACCTCAAGCGCGGCGGCCACGACTACCGCAAGCTGTATGCGGCCTACCGGGCGGCCAGCGAGCACAAGGGTCAGCCGACGGTGATCCTGGCCAAGACCATCAAGGGTTACGGGTTGGGCTCCTACTTCGCCGGCCGCAACGCCACCCACCAGATGAAGAAGTTCCGGCTGCAAGACCTCAAGGACTTCCGGGATTCCATGCGAATCCCGGTCTCCGACAAGCAGTTGGACGACGACCCGTACCTGCCGCCGTACTACCACCCCGGCCCGGACGCGCCGGAAATCCGCTACCTGCTCGACCGCCGCCGCACCCTGGGCGGTTTCGTGCCGGAGCGGCGCACCAAGTCCAAGGCGCTGACCCTGCCCGGCCGCGACGCCTACGCGGCGGTGAAGAAGGGCTCCGGCCACCAGGAGGTGGCCACCACCATGGCCACCGTGCGGATCTTCAAGGAACTGTTGCGGGACAAGGAGATCGGCCCGCGGCTGGTGCCGATCATTCCCGACGAGGCCCGCACCTTCGGGATGGACTCGTGGTTCCCGTCGTTGAAGATCTACAACCGCAACGGGCAGCTGTACACCTCGGTGGACGCCGAACTGATGCTGGCCTACAAGGAAAGCGAAGTCGGCCAGATCCTGCACGAGGGCATCAACGAGGCCGGCTCGACGGCCTGCTTCACCGCGGTGGGCACCTCGTATGCCACCCACAACGTGCCGATGATCCCGCTGTACATCTTCTATTCGATGTTCGGGTTCCAGCGCACCGGCGACGGCCTGTGGGCGGCCGGCGACCAGATGGCCCGCGGCTTTTTGCTGGGCGCCACCGCCGGGCGCACCACCTTGACCGGGGAGGGCCTGCAGCACGCCGACGGTCATTCGCTGCTGCTGGCGTCCACGAATCCGGCGGTGGTCACCTACGATCCGGCGTTCGCCTACGAGATCGCGCACATCATCGAAAGCGGCCTGGCCCGGATGTACGGCGAGAACCCGGAGAACGTGTTCTTCTACCTGACCATCTACAACGAGCCCTACGTGCAGCCGGCCGAACCGGACAACCTCGACGTGGAGGGGGTGCTGCGCGGCATCTACCGCTATCGGACGGCTACCGAGCGCCGCACCAGCACCGCCCAGGTGCTGGCCTCCGGGGTGGCGATGCCCGAGGCGCTGCGGGCCGCCGAGCTGCTGGCCGCCGACTGGGATGTGGCCGCCGACGTGTGGTCGGTGACCAGCTGGGGTGAGCTCAACCGCGACGGGCTGGCCATCGAACGCGAGGCGCTGCGCCACCCGGACCGGCCGGCCGGGGTGCCGTACGTGACGCAGGCGCTGGCCGATGCGCGCGGGCCGGTGGTCGCGGTGTCGGACTGGATGCGGGCGGTGCCCGAGCAGATCCGGCCGTGGGTGCCCGGCACCTACGTCACGCTGGGCACCGACGGGTTCGGCTTCTCCGACACCCGCCCGGCGGCGCGGCGCTACTTCAACACCGACGCCGAATCGGTGGTGGTGGCGGTGCTGGAGGCGCTGGCCCGCGACGGCGAGATCGACCCGTCGGTGGCGATCGCGGCCGCCCGCCAGTACCGGATCGACGACGTGGCCGCCGCGCCGGAGCAAACCTCCGACCCCGGGGTCGCCTAAAGCCGCGGCCTCGGGCCTGCGCTGAGGGCGTCGAGACTGAAGTCACGGCGTCGAGCCTGCGCTGAGGGCGTCGACCCTGCGGTGAGACCGTGTTTTCGCACCGATACTGGGCGCTACCGCAGGCTCGGCGCCGTGGATGCAGTTTCGATGCCACTACCGCAGGTTCGACGCCGCTAGCGCAGCCTCGATGCCCTGGCCGTACTTCCCTAGCCGCCAACTCCAAAGGTCACCGTCGGGCGTCGACGGCGTCGGGCAGGGCCTTGAGCAGCTTCGCGTCGGCGGTCAGCAACGTGAGCCGTTCCACGCTCGCCTGAGCTACCAGCATGGCGTCGAAGGGATCCCGGTGCGGCAGCCCGGCGTGATCCGAGGCCAGCGTGTGGCGACGGGTGACCGGAAGGTCGTGCAGGCCCGACCGATCGAGCGCGGCATCCAGGTCGTCCGGCAACGTGATCTTGCCGATCGCCGCCTTGATGGCGAGTTCCCAGGTGCTCGCCGCCGACAGGTACACCGCGGCGCTCGCCCGGATCCGAGTCCGCGCCTGGCTGCCCAGCCGCGGACTGTCGTCGAGCAGCCACAGCGCGACGTGGGTGTCGAGCAGGACGCCGCTCACGCGATGCCGAACAGGGCGTTCAGGTCGCTGTCGGTGTCGTCGAAGTGGTCGGCGTCGTAGTCGAGCCGCCCGGCCAACGCGCCGAAAACAACCTCGGCCCGCCGGTGCGGGACGAGGTCGGCGACGGGCTTGCCGGCGCGCGCGATGGTGATCGTCTCGCCGTTCTCGACGCGAGTCAGCAAGTGCGACAGGTGGGTCTTCGCCTCATGGGTGTTGACAGTCGACATAGCACGACTTTACTGAACTTAGTTTAGTCTGACTAGATCCACCGGCCAGGTGCCCGTTGGCGGATACATCCAGAAAAACCGCGTAGCTTTTAGGGATGGCCGACAGTTCCGACACCGGGTTTGTCCTGCCGCGCTCGACGCTGGACCAATTGGAGGCGGTGCCGGAGTCGCTGTTGCGGCGGCTCAAGCAGTACTCCGGCCGGCTGGCCACCGAAGCGGTGTCCGCCATCGGCGACCGGTTGCCGTTCTTCGCCGAACTGGAGGCCTCCCAGCGCGCCAGCGTGGCGCTGGTGGTGCAGACCGCCATCGTCAACTTCACCGAGTGGATCCACGACCCGCGCGGCAACGTCGGCCACACCGCGCGCGCGTTCGAACTGGTGCCCCAGGACCTCGCCCGGCACATCTCGCTGCGCCAGACCGTCGACATGGTGCGGGTCACCATGGAGTTCTTCGAAGAGGCGGTGCCGATGGTGGCCCGCTCCCAAGAGCAGGTCACCGCGCTGACCGCGGGCATCCTCAAATACAGCCGCGACCTGGCCTTCACCGCGGCCTCGGCGTACGCCGACGCGGCGGAGGCCCGGGGCACCTGGGATTCCCGGATGGAGGCCAGCGTGGTGGACGCGGTGGTGCGCGGCGACAGCGGCCCCGAGCTGCTGTCCCGCGCGGCGGCCCTGAACTGGGACACCACCGCCCCGGCCACCGTGGTGGTGGGCACCCCGGCCGCCGGCCGGGAGGCCCACGCCAGCCAGGATGTCCGCGATGTCGCCACCCGGCACGGTCGCGCCGCCCTGACCGACGTGCACGGCACCTGGCTGGTGGCGATCGTGTCCGGTCAGCTGTCGCCCACCCAGAAATTCTTCGGCGACCTGCTCAGCGCGTTCTCCGACGGTCCGGTGGTGATCGGCCCGACCGCCCCCATGCTGACCGCGGCGTACCACAGCGCCAGCGAAGCCATCTCCGGGATGAACGCCGTCGGCGGGTGGACCGGGGCACCGCGTCCGGCGCTGGCGCGCGAACTGCTGCCCGAACGCGCCCTGATGGGCGACAAATCGGCCATCGCGGCGCTGCACACCGACGTGATGCGGCCGTTGGCCGACGCCGGCCCGGCGCTCACCGAGACGCTGGACGCCTATCTGGATTGCGGCGGCGCCATCGAAGCGTGTGCCCGCAAGTTGTTCGTTCATCCAAACACCGTCCGGTACCGGCTCAAGCGCATCGCCGACTTCACCGGCCGCGATCCCACCCAGCCGCGCGACGCCTACGTGCTGCGGGTGGCGGCCACCGTGGGCCGGCTGACCTACCAGGCGCAAGCCAACAGTGCTGTTGTCCAGCCGCCTACCACCGTCACCGCGATCCCACCCGCGGGATCGGGTCTGCATCACACCGGGTGACACATCTCAGGACGGTATCGAAGACATCGCGGCCACCACCCCTTTTGTAGGATCTCCACAAGAACTTAAGACAAGGTTCATAATCTGATACACCCCGCAAAACCGGGTTCACAGTGTTCTCTTAAACACGTGATTGCGTTGCTCGCTCCCGGACAGGGAACCCAGACGCCCGGCATGCTGTCGTCGTGGCTGGAGCTGCCCGGCGCCGCCGACCAGATTGCGTCGTGGTCCCAGCTCACCGGCCTGGACCTGGCCCGGCTCGGCACCACCGCGGAGGCCGACGAGATCACCGACACCGCGGTCGCCCAGCCGCTGATCGTCACCACCACCTTGCTGGCCCACCAGGAGCTGCGCCGCCGCGGGCTGCTGGCCGACGCCGACGCCGTGGTCGCCGGCCACTCGGTCGGTGAGATCGCCGCCTACGCGATCGCCGGGGTGATCAGCGCCGATGACGCCGTCCGGCTGGCCGCCACCCGCGGCGCCGAAATGGCCAAGGCCTGCGCGGCCGAACCGACCGGCATGGCCGCGGTGCTCGGCGGCGACGAGGCCGAGGTGCTGGCCCGGCTCGAGCAGCTGGACCTGGTGCCGGCCAACCGCAACGCCGCCGGCCAGATCGTGGCCGCCGGTCGCCTGGACGCGCTGGACAAGCTCGCCGAGGACCCGCCGGCCAAGGCCCGGGTCCGCCGGCTGGCCACCGCCGGGGCGTTCCACACCCACTTCATGGCGCCCGCGCTGGACGGGTACGCCGCCGCGGCCGCCGCCACCGCCACCGCCGAACCGGTCACCACGCTGCTGTCCAACGCCGACGGGCAGCCGGTGGCGTCCGCGACGGCCGCGATGAGCACGCTGGTCGCCCAGCTGACCCGGCCGGTGCGCTGGGATTTGTGCGTCGACACGCTGCGTCAACGCAATGTCACGGCGATCGTGGAGTTCCCGCCCGCGGGGACGCTCACCGGCATCGCCAAGCGCGAACTTCGGGGGGTTCCGACGCATGCCGTCAAGTCGCCCGCAGACCTGGACGGGTTAACGGAGCTGTAGCCCGCCAGGACAACCAGATAAATGCACGTCAGTTCCAAGTAACACCAACAAGAAACAACATCGAAGGGAGGCCACACGGTGGCCGTCAGCCAGGAAGAAATCATCGCCGGTATCGCCGAGATCATCGAAGAGGTGACCGGTATCGAGCCGTCGGAGGTCACGCCGGAGAAGTCGTTCGTCGACGACCTGGACATCGACTCGCTGTCGATGGTGGAGATCGCGGTGCAGACCGAGGACAAGTACGGGGTGAAGATCCCGGATGAGGACCTCGCCGGCCTGCGCACCGTCGGTGACGTCGTGAACTACATCCAGAAGCTCGAAGAAGAGAACCCCGAGGCCGCCGCGGCCCTGCGCGAGAAGATCGAAGCCGACCGCGCATGACCAAGCCGTCCACGGCCAACGGCGGTTACCCCAGCGTTGTGGTAACCGCCGTCGAGGCCACCACATCGATCGCGGCGGACATCGACGGCACGTGGAAGGGTTTGTTGGCCGGCGAGAGCGGCATCCACGTCCTCAAGGGCGAGTTCACCGAAAAGTGGGACCTGGCGGTCAAGATCGGCGGCCAGCTCAAGGACCCGGTCGACGAGCACATGGGCCGGCTGGATCTGCGCCGCATGTCGTATGTGCAGCGGATGTCCAAGCTGCTGTCCGGCCGGCTGTGGGAGAACGCCGGCACCCCGGAGGTCGACCCGGACCGGTTCGGCGTCGTCATCGGCACCGGCCTGGGTGGCGGCGAGAAGATCGTCGAGACCTATGACCTGATGAACGAGGGCGGCCCCCGTAAGGTGTCGCCGCTGGCCGTGCAGATGATCATGCCCAACGGTGCGGCCGCGGTCGCCGGTCTGCAGCTCGGTGCCCGCGCCGGGGTCATCACCCCGGTGTCGGCCTGTTCGTCGGGCTCGGAGGCGATCGCGCACGCCTGGCGGCAGATCGTCATGGGCGACGCCGACATCGTCGTCTGCGGTGGTGTGGAAGGCGGCATCGAGGCGCTGCCGATCGCGGCGTTCTCGATGATGCGCGCCATGTCGACCCGCAACGACGAACCCGAGAAGGCGTCGCGGCCGTTCGACAAGAACCGCGACGGGTTCGTGTTCGGCGAGGCCGGTGCGCTGATGATCATCGAGACCGAGGAGCACGCCAAGGCCCGCGGGGCCACACCGCTGGCTCGGTTGATGGGCGCCGGCATCACCTCGGACGCCTACCACATGGTGGCGCCCGCACCCGACGGCCTGCGGGCCGGCCGGGCGATGACCCGGGCCCTGGAGTTGGCCGGGCTGTCCGCCAAGGACGTTGACCACGTCAACGCCCACGGCACGGCCACCCCGATCGGGGACACCGCCGAGGCCAACGCGATCCGGGTCGCCGGGTGCGAAAACGCCGCGGTGTACGCGCCGAAGTCGGCGCTGGGTCACTCGATCGGCGCGGTCGGTGCGCTGGAGTCGGTGCTCACGGTGCTCTCGCTGCGTGACGGGGTCATCCCGCCCACGTTGAACTACGAGACACCGGACCCGGAGATCAACCTCGACGTTGTCGCGGGCGAACCCCGGTACGGCGACTACCAGTACGCGATCAACAACTCGTTCGGATTCGGCGGGCACAACGTCGCGCTCGCCTTCGGGCGGTACTAAAGCGGTACCGCGGCACGGAAAACGTAAGTAAGGATTGTCGGAGGACAGTTCAGTCATGACATCGCTGTGTACGGGGAACGGCTTCCCCGACGTCGTGGTGACTGGGATCGCCATGACGACGGCTCTGGCGGCGGATGCGGAAGGCACGTGGAAGGCGTTGCTGGACGGCCAAAGCGGGATCCGTAAGCTCGACGACCCGTTCGTCGAGGAGTACGACCTGCCGGTGCGGATCGGTGGGCACTTGGTGGAGGCGCCGGAGTCCTTCGATGAGGGGCTCAGCCGCACCGAGCTGCGTCGGTTGTCGTACTTGCAGAAGATGTCCACCGTGCTGGGCCGGCGGGCCTGGGCCAACGCCGGCTCCCCCGAGGTCGACACCCGGCGGCTGATGGTGTCCATCGGCACCGGGATGGGCTCCACCGAAGAACTGGTGTGGGCTTATGACGGCATGCGGGAACGCGGCCTGAAGGCGGTGTCGCCGCTGGTCGTGCAGAAGTACATGCCCAATGGGGCGGCCGCGGCCGTCGGGCTGGACCGGCACGCCAAGGCCGGGGTGATCACCCCGGTCTCGGCGTGCGCGTCGGGCTCCGAGGGCATCGCCCACGCCTGGCAGCAGATCGTGCTCGGTGAGGCCGACATGGCGATCTGCGGCGGGGTGGAGACCCGCATCGAGGCGGTGCCGATCGCCGGCTTCGCCCAGATGCGCATCGTGTTGTCCACCACCAACGACAACCCCGCCGGGGCGTGCCGCCCGTTTGACCGCGACCGCAACGGGTTCGTGTTCGGCGAGGCCGGGGCGCTGATGGTCATCGAGACCGAGGAACACGCCAAGGCCCGCGGCGCCACCATCTTGGCCCGCATCATGGGGGCCTCGATCACCTCCGACGGCTACCACATCGTGGCCCCGGACCCCAACGGGGAGCAGGCCGGTCACGCGATGAGCCGCGCGGTGCAGCTGGCCGGGCTGACCCCCGACGACATCGACCACGTCAACGCGCATGCCACCGGAACCGTGGTCGGCGACGTCGCCGAAGGCCAGGCCATCAACCACGCCTTGGGCGGCCACAAGGCCGCGGTCTACGCGCCCAAATCGGCGCTGGGCCACTCGGTCGGCGCGGTCGGCGCGGTGGAATCCATCCTGACCGTGCTGGCGCTGCGGGATCAGGTCATCCCGCCGACGCTGAACCTGGTCAACCTCGACCCCGAGATCGACCTGGACGTGGTGGCCGACAAGCCGCGCCAGGGGGATTTCAAGTACGCCATCAACAATTCGTTCGGGTTCGGCGGACACAACGTCGCAACCGTCTTCGGTCGGTACTGACGGCCCCGGCGCACTGCAGAAGGAGAGTCGCGATGACGATCATGGCCCCCGAGACGGTCGACGAATCGCTCGACCCCCGCGATCCGCTGCTGCGGCTGCGCACATTCTTCGACGACGACAGCGTGGAGCTGTTGCACGAGCGGGACCGCTCCGGCGTGCTGGCCGCGGCGGGCACCGTCAACGGGGTGCGCACCGTCGCGTTCTGCACCGACGGCACCGTGATGGGCGGCGCCATGGGCATCGAAGGCTGCACCCACATCGTCAACGCCTACGACACCGCGATCGCCGAACAGGCCCCGATCGTGGGCATCTGGCACTCCGGTGGCGCCCGGCTGGCCGAAGGCGTTAAGGCGCTGCACGCGGTCGGGTTGGTGTTCGAGGCGATGATCCGGGCGTCCGGCTACGTGCCGCAGATCTCGGTGGTGGTCGGTTTCGCCGCCGGCGGCGCGGCCTACGGCCCGGCGCTGACCGACGTGATCGTGATGGCGCCGGATTCCCGGGTGTTCGTCACCGGGCCCGACGTGGTGCGCAGCGTCACCGGCGAGGACGTCGACATGGCCGCCCTGGGCGGCCCGGACACCCACCACAAGAAGTCCGGGGTGTGCCACATCGTCGCCGACGACGAGCTCGACGCCTACGCTCGCGGCCGTCGCCTGGTCGGCTTGTTCTGCCAGCAGGGGCATTTCGACCGCAACAAGGCCGAGGCCGGCGAGATCGACCTGCACGCGCTGCTGCCCGAATCGCCGCGGCGCGCCTACGACGTGCACCCGCTGGTGCACGGCCTGCTCGATGACGACGCCCCGTTCGACGAGTTCCAGGCCAAGTGGGCGCCGTCGATGGTGGTCGGCCTGGGCCGGCTGTCCGGGCGCACCATCGGGGTGCTGGCCAACAACCCGCTGCGGTTGGGCGGCTGCCTGAACTCCGAAAGCGCGGAGAAGGCGGCACGTTTCGTGCGGCTGTGCGACGCGTTCGGCATTCCGCTGGTGGTGATCGTCGACGTGCCCGGCTATCTGCCCGGTGTCGGGCAGGAGTGGGGCGGCGTGGTGCGCCGCGGCGCCAAACTGCTGCACGCGTTCGGCGAAGCCACCGTGCCGCGGGTCACCCTGGTCACCCGCAAGACCTACGGCGGCGCCTACATCGCGATGAACTCCCGGGCGCTGAACGCCACCAAGGTGTTCGCCTGGCCGGACGCCGAGGTCGCGGTGATGGGCGCCAAGGCCGCCGTCGGCATCCTGCACAAAAAGAAGCTGGCCGCCGCCGCCGACCACGAGCGCGACGCGCTGCACGACGAGCTGGCCGACGAGCACGAGCGGATCGCCGGCGGGGTGGATTCCGCGATCGAGATCGGGGTGGTCGACGAGAAGATCGACCCGGCGCACACCCGCGGCAAGATCACCGAGGCGCTGGCCGAGGCGCCGGCGCGCCGCGGCCGCCACAAAAACATCCCGCTGTAGGGGCTTTTTGCCGCGAGCGTGCGTGTCCCCGGTCGACACGCCGCGCAAATCACCGGATTTGCGCACGCTCGCCGGCGGGTCACCTCCCCCTGCGCGAACGTGCGCAGTTGTACGCTAAAACCCCACTCGGACCGTACATCTGCGCACGCTCGCGGCCATGGCTAGCGCGGCCATGGCTAGCGCGGGGACCGGTCACGATCCCGTCGCGGATCGACCCGAACCGCTGACCGCCACGGCGTAGCGCCCTAACATCCGGATATATGGACGCTTCGGATGAACCTGCAACCGATGGCCACACCCCCGGGCACCTGCCACGACGCCAGGTGTTAGGCGGCCTCGCGGCCCTAGGCGTGGGCAGCGCAGGGGTTTCCGCGCTGGTCGCCGGGTGTCGCGACTCCACCCATGCCGCCGGCGCCGACGGTCCCCCCAGTTACGGGACCGGGATCAACGAGGGCTTCAACGGCAAGATCGCCCTCGACGTGCGCGACTCCACACCCGACTGGACGCCGTTCGAACTCAAACACGCCCCCAAGGACGCACCCAACGTGCTGGTGGTGCTGTTCGACGACACCGGGATGGCGTCGTGGTCGCCGTACGGCGGGCGCATCAACATGCCGACCATGCAGCGCCTGGCCGACAATGGGCTGACCTACACGCAATGGCACACCACCGCGTTGTGCTCGCCCACCCGGTCCTGCATGCTGACCGGCCGCAACCACCACGTCAACCGCTTCGCCTCGATCACCGAAGGCTCCGACGGATTCCCCGGTGCGGCGGCGCGGCTGCCCGCCCAGTGCGCGACGGTCGGCCAGGTGCTGCAGGAAAACGGGTACAGCACGTTCTGGGTCGGCAAAGACCACAACGTGCCCGAGGAGGACGTCTCCAGCGGCGGCAGCAAGTCGGAGTGGCCGCTGCAGAAGGGCTTCGACCGGTTCTACGGGTTCCTCGGCGGGGAAACCAACCAGTGGTACCCGGATCTGGTGGAGGACAACCGGTTCATCGAACAGCCGTATAACCCCGACGCCGGTTATCACCTGTCGAAAGACCTCGCCGATCAGGCGCTGCGGATGCTGCGCGACCAGCGGTCCAGCAACCCGTCCAAACCCTGGTACATGTGGTTTTGCCCGGGCGCCAACCACGCCCCGCACCACAGCCCCGCCGACTACGCCGCCAAATACAAAGGGCAATTCGACGACGGCTACGAGGCCTACCGCGAGTGGGTACTGGGTCGCATGATCGACAAGGGCATCATGCCCAAGGGCACCAAGCTGACCCCGCTCAATCCGCTGCCCGCCGACGTGGCGGTGGAAACGGATTCGGTGCGGCCGTGGAATTCGCTGAGCCCCGACGAGAAGCGGCTGTTCTCCCGGATGGCCGAGGTGTTCGCCGGGTTCTCCGAGTACACCGACGCCCAGGTCGGCCGGATCATCGACTACCTGGAACAGACCGGGCAGTTGGACAACACCATCATCTTCTACTGCGCGGACAACGGAGCGTCCGGCGAAGGCTCGCCGAACGGGTCGGTGAACGAAAACAAGTTCTTCAACGGCTACCCCGACGACTTGGCCGAGAACATGCAGTATCTGGACCGCCTCGGCACTCCCGACACCTACAACCACTACCCGACCGGGTGGGCGGTCGCGTTCTCCACACCGTTTCAGATGTTCAAGCGTTACTCGCAGTTCTCCGGCGGCACCTGTGACCCGCTGGTGATCCACTGGCCGAAGGGCATCAAGACGAAAGGCCAAATCCGCCACCAGTATCACCACGTCACCGACATCGTGCCCACCATCCTGGACGTGGCGGGCATCAAGATGCCGGAGGAACACCGCGGCGTCAAGCAGTATCCGCTCAACGGGACCTCGATGCAGTACAGCTTCGAGGACGCCAAGGCGCCCACCACCAAGAAACGGCAGTACTACGCCATGCTCGGCACCCGCGGCATCTGGGCCGACGGGTGGAAGGCGTCCTCGCTGCACGCACCGCTGGGCGGCAAGGGGCATTTCGACCAGGACAAGTGGGAACTCTTCCACGTCGACGAGGACCGCTCCGAGTCGACGAACCTCGCCGATCAGCACCCCGACAAGCTCAAGGAGTTGATCGACGCGTGGAACGAGGAAGCCAAGAACAACTACGTCCTGCCCCTGGATGACCGCTCGGCGACCGAAATGATCACCATCGCGCGACCGCAGTTCGAGCCCCCGCGGGAGCGCTACCTGTACTACCCCGACACCTCACCGGTCCCCGAAGGGGTGGCGGTCAACATCCGCGGCCGGTCCTACAAGATCATCGCCAACGTCGACCTCAGCAACGACGCCCAAGGCGTGATCTTCGCGCACGGTTCCCGTTTCGGCGGGCACGCCCTGTTCATCAAGGACGGCAAGCTGCACTACGTGTACAACTTCCTGGGCATCAAACCCGAACAGGACTTCGTCTCGCCGCGGCTGACCCCCGGCAAACACTCGCTGGGGATGGAGTTCACCCGCGAAAGCTCCGGCAAATACGGTGAATCCCTGGGCACCACCACGCTGTACGTCGACGACAAGGCCGTGACCAAGGGGCCGATGCGCGCGCAGATCGGCAAGTTCACCCTGGCCGGCGACGGGCTGTGCGTCGGCTTCGACAGCGGCGACAACGTGTCCGGCCAATACCAGAACCCGGGCACGTTTACCGGCGGCACGATTCAAGGCGTCGCGATCGACATCAGCAAGGAGGCCTTCATCGACCTGCAGAAGGAAGCCGCCGCCGCCCTAGCCCGCGACTAACCCCCGCGCGAGCAGACGCAAAAGCACCCCAAAACCCCTGGCTTTGAGGGCTTTTGCGTCTGCCCACCCCCCAAGCGCCCCCCTTAGCGCGTGGTGTAGCCGCCGTTGGCGAAGACGGTCTGCCCGGTGATCCAGTGCCCACCGTCGACCAGGAACGTCACCAGCGGCACGATGTCCTCGATCTGGGTCAGCCGGTTGCCCATGCCCTGCGACTTGTGGAACTCGACCCGCTCCGGCGTTTCCTGCGGGTAGAAGAACGGGGTGTCCATCGGGCCGGGCGCGACGCTGTTGACGTTGATGCCGCGCACCCCGAACTCCTTGGCCGCCGCCCGGGTGAAGTGCTCGACCGGGCTCTTGGAGCCGGCGTAGGTGGAGTAGCCGTCGGTGAACGCGCCCAGCAGCGCGGTCACGATCGTCACCACCGAGCCGTTGTCGTTGAGCCGCTTACCGGCTTCCTGCAGGAAGAAGTAGGCCGCCTTGGCGTTGATGTCGAACATCGAATCGTATTCGGCCTCAGTGGTTTCCACGATCGGCTTGCGCAGCACCTTGCCGACGGTGTTGATCGCGATGTCGACCCCGCCGAACGCGTCGACGGCCGCGTCGAACAGCGCGGTCACGTTGGCGGGCACGGTGAGATCGCCCTGCACCTTGATCGCCTGGGCGCCGGCGGCCCGCACCGCGGCGACGGTCTTGTCGGCGTCGGGTTCGGTGCCGGCGCTGTTGTAGTGCACCGCGACGTTGACGCCGCTGGCGGCCAACGTCGTCGAGATCAAGCCGCCCAGGTTCTTAGCCCCGGCCGCCACCACCGCTGATTTCCCCGCCAGGTTGCTCATGGTTGTCCCCTCCTGCCTCAGGAACGAACCTAGCCCCCAGTAGCACAAAGCAGAAACAATCATTCGTGAACTTCTAACAACCACCGTTTGTGGATAGGGTGGGCCGATGTCGCCGGTCCCCGATCTACGCCGCTTGGCTCATTTCATCGCGGTGGTGGAGGCCTCCGGGTTCACTCGCGCCGCCCGGCAACTGCACCTGTCCCAACAGGCGCTGTCGAATTCGGTCCAGCAGCTGGAAAAAGAAATCGGGGCGACGCTGCTGATGCGCGCCGGCCGTCGGATCACCGTGACCCCGGCCGGGCAGACGCTGTACGACGAGGGTCGCTCCTTGCTGGCCGCGGCCCAAACCGTCACCCAGCACACCCGGGCGGCAGCCACCACCCAGCCCGACGAGTTCGTCATCGCCCACACCCCGGCGATCAGCAACCATGACGTGTATGCGCTGATCACACCGGCGGTCCTCGCGTCGCCGGGCACCTCGTTCACGGTCCGGCAGGTCTTCCCCGACCAGCTGGTCACCGGGGTGCACGACGGCACCATACATCTGGGGTTACGCCGCGGGGTGTCGCCGCAAGAACGTCTCGCCAGCGCGGTGGTCCGCTACGACACGCTGCGGGTGGCGCTGCGCAGCGATCACCGGCTGGCCGCCCGCACCCACCTGGCTGTCGCCGAGCTGGCGGACGAATTCATTGCGCTGTGGGCGCCGCCCGGGGCGTCCTACTACAGCGACTTCCTGGTCAACGCCTGCCGACGCGCCGGCTTCGAACCGCAGTACCGGGTGAGCCGGGTGCAGGGCTGCCCACCGGAGGTCGCCGCGTTGACTGAGGACGCCGCCGCGTTCGTCACCGCGCCGCCGGGTCCGGCCGCCCACGGCGCCGTCATGGTGATCGATCTCGACGGGCCGCTGCTGGTACCGATGCAGGCGCTGTGGCAGCCGCACACCACCTCGGCGGTGCGGGACCTGATCGTGGCGTGACCTTGCGCCCGGGGTGACGATGAGAATGCGTCGAGGGTCGTGGATTTCGAAAATGCACGACCGCAGACGCAATCTCAACACCCATTTCCGTATTGCTCGTCACGCCTAGTGCGCGGGTTTGGTGGCGGTGACGGCGTGGGTGCGGATCAGCGGTAGCCCCCACCAGCCGCGCCAGCCGAGATCCCGGCGCGTGACCTCGGCCATGCCGCAGTGCCGCAGCCGGGTGGCATACAACCGGGTGAAACCGATATCGACGATCACCACTCGACCCCCGGGCCGCAGCACCCGGACCGCCTCATCGATCGCCGAGCGCCGCGCGTTATTGCCGGGCAGATTGTGGATGGCCAGGCTGCTCACGATGAGATCGAAGGACCCGTCGGGGAACTGCAGAGCGGTCATGTCCCGGGTGTGCAGCTCTATCCGATCGGCGACGCCTTCGGCTGCGGCGTTCGCCAGTGTCGCCTGCAGGGAGTTTCCGGTCTGGTCTGGGCGCCAGATGTCCACCCCGACAGCGGTTCCGCGCGGCACCAGTTTGGCGGCGGCCAACAACACCGCGCCGCGGCCGCAGCCGAGGTCGAGTATGCGTTCGTCGCCGCGGAGTCCCAGCCCGGTCAGCAGCCGTGCCCACACCTCGAACTTGCCGCGCCGGCTGAACCGCGCGATGCCGGCGCCAGCGGCGACCAGAACGACGGCGAGCACGGTGGCCCCAATCCCGGGCAATAGCCGTCCGGCGTCCAGCCAGATCGCGGCACCCGCCACGGCCGCGAGGCACAACAATGCGTACCCGCCGAAGACGACCGGCGCGGGAATCAGCCGGTAGTCGCCGTCGACCCCGTATTGCCCGCGCGGGCGGGCGAGGTCGGTTGTCGGCTCAGTCATCGTGATCGCCTCCGTAGGTAACGGTCCGGTAGTCCCGGGCGAGTCGTTCGAAAATCGGGATGGCCTTCGCCGCAGCGCGTTTCAGCGTCTCGCCGCGCGGGGCGTCGGCGGGCTCGAACGCCCGGTGCACGGTGTCGGCGAGCTGGTCGGCCTTCTGCTCGAGGCTCAACCCCAGGCTCGGCGACAGCAACGGCTCGGCCGCGAAGAAGCCGAACACCAGAACCGGCAAGGTGTAGTCGAGGTCGCTCGGGCGCAGGTCCGACCGCAGCATTTCTTCCGCGGCCAGCACCGCCAAATAGTCGCGGTTGACGCCCAGCTTGGCTTCCTCGAGCTGGCGATGCTCCGCCCGGGCCAGAAACGTGTCGAGGGTGTCGGCGTCGCGGGTGTACAGCGCCCGCAGCACCGGACGGCTCATCGCCTCGACGAACAGCCGCCGCAGGTAGCGGTGCAGCGCGACCTCACCCGGGTCGTATTCGAGCCCAGCCACGATGCCATCGGTCATCGCCGCCGCCTCGCGGGCGCTGACCGCAAAGAACAGCTCCTCGCGTGAACGCCAGTGCAGGTAGATGGTGCCCTTGCCGACGCCGGCACGACGGGCCACCTCGTCGATCGTCACGCGCCGATAGCCCCAGCGCAGCAACAGGTCCCGCGCGGTGTCCAGGATTCGATCGGCCCGTTGCGCCCGGTCCATCCCAGCACGTTCCACCATCGCCACCCCGATCCGATCCACAGGTGATGACCAAAGTACACTTTTGGTCATTGGTCATCAACCGGGATGTGGGGCCGCCCCAGACATCGGGCCGCCGGCCGGTCAGGTTCGGGCCAGGATGGCCGACAGGGCCCGGTGCAGTTCCCCGTCGGGGTCGGCCGGCAGCGCGTCGGCCCGCCAGCCGACGAAATCGTCGGGGCGGACCAACAGCGCCCCGCCGGGTGCCAGCCCGGTGACCGCGGCCCACCCGCCGTCGGGGTCGGCGACGTCGACGCCGATGCCGTGCACGGTGATCGGCACGCCCAACGCGGCCGACACCGACGTCGCGGCATCGCGCCACCGCTCCCCGCCCCTCCCGGTGAGCACGGTGAAGCCGGGACCGACGAGATCGAGGGTCGACACGCGCTTCCCCACGCGCTGCACCCAGGCGTGCGGCACCCGGGTACCGGGCTGGCCGCGCAGTTCGTCCACCAGGGCCACGGCGTCCGGGTCGGCCGGGACCGGGTCGTCGGTCAGCACCGCCGCCGAGCGGTATCGGTAGCCGAGCAGCAGCGCGAAGATGGCGCACTCCTCCTCGGCTGGCAACCGCACGCTGGCGTCGTCGAAGCGCAGCAGGTCCAATTGCGGACCGGTACACGACTGCCGCGCGGAAAACCGACCGACCGGGTGCCGCTCGGCATGGTACGTCGAAAGCAGCGCCGGTTGGGCCGTCCCGTTCAGGACCGCCGCCAGCTTCCAGGCCAAGTTGTGCGCGCTCTGGATGGCGACATTGGCTCCCCCGGCTTTGAACGGGGGCATGGTGTGCGCCGCGTCGCCAACGAAAAAGACCCGCCCGCACCGCAATTGGTCGGCCACCTGCTCATAGGGCTGCCAGGGCGCCACTTCGATGATCTCCACGTCGATCGGCTCGCCGACGGCGGCGCGGATCAGCTCGCGGCACCGCTGCGGGGTGAATTGTGCGGCGGTCTCGCCGTGGCGGGGGAAGTAGGTGGTGGCGAACATCCCAAGATCACCCTGGGCGACCAGAAACAAGCCGTCCACCTCTGGGTTCTTGACCTGCACGGCGTCGCCGTCGCCCAAGTGCGGCACGAATTTTCGCCACGGCGCCCGAAAGTAGACGAAGACCACAAACAGCGGCCAGGCACCGGACCCGGCGGTGGTGATGCCCAGCGTGGCGCGGGTCGGGCTGTGCACGCCGTCGGCGGCGACGAGGTAGTCGGCGCGGTGCGTCTCGGTGTTGCCCGTCGCCTGCTCCCGGATGACCGCAGTGACACCGGTGTCGTCCTGCTCGAGCGAAATCACCTCCCACCCGTAACGCACCTGGCTGCCGCGCCGTCGGGTGTCGGCCAGCAGGATCGGCTCCAGCTTGCTCTGGGGGCAGTAGCTGGCGGCCGGTTCGGGGCTCAGCCCGGCCAATCCGGCGAAGATGGCGTCCACATCCAGCGCCGGTTTTTCGTCGGGGCTGTTGAGTGCGGGCTTGACCACCAGGTCGCTGACGTGTTCGGCGACCGCGTGGACGTCGTCGCGCAGCCCCAGCCCGCGCAGGATCTCCAGGCTACGAAAACTCAGGTTGCGGGCTTTGGGGTAGATGAACACCTCGCGTCGCTTCTCCACCAGCAGCGACCGCACGCCGTGCTGGGCGAGCAGCGCGGAGGTGGCCAGGCCGGCGGCGCCCGCGCCGACGATGAGCACTGGGACACGATTGACGCTCATGGTGACCTCCCTTGCCGTACCGGTGCCGATACGGAACTATCTAGTTCCGTTTGGTTGCCAGCTTGGCACCGAACGGGGGTTTGCACAAGGAGTTCAGTCAGACCGACCCGGAGCGGTCGCTAGCGGCACGATGACGTCCTCGAGGACGCGCCGCACGAAGACCCGATCCAGCGGGCGCCCAGTCATGATCCGCAGCACGTTGAGGCCCAAGGCGACGTCGGGAACCAGCGTCAGGTCGCGATCCGCGGGCACCTCCCCGCGCGCGACAGCGCGGTCCAGGATCACCCGGATCGTGTGGCGGGGCCGGGACAAAACAAGGTCATCCAAGGCGGCCGCCAACACCGGGTTGTGCATGGCCGCCGTCGCCACGCCGACGATCACCGCCATGGTGCCCAGATCGGCTTCGTCCAGGTCAGGGACCATGTCGACCACGGCGTCGAGATCGCCGCGCAGGCTGCCGGTGTTCGGCGCCTCCACCGGCCCCAACCCCCGCCGCCAGTGCGCGATCGCATCGGCGACCACCTCGGCCTTCGAGGACCAGCGCCGATAGATCGCCGCCTTCCCGACCCGAGCCCGCGACGCGATGTCGTCCATGCTCACCCGGTCATAGCCGTGCTCGGCCACCCCGGCCAGCGCCGCGTCGAGGATGACCGCGTCGCGGGACCGATCCAGCCGCCCGCGGCTGCGGCGCGGCCCGGCCGCTGTGTTCTCTTTCGCCAAGGCCTGCCCATCCGTCCCAACGACACGATATAGTTCCGTTCTAATGTACGTGGTCGTCCCCCGCGAGCGTGCGTAGAAACGGCTACCGGCCCGGTGTGTCGACCGGGGACACGCACGCTCGCGGCAGAAAGGTGACCTAGCTCAGGAACTCCTGGGCCACCGCCACTACCCGGTCGCGGTCGGCGGGCACCAGCCCGATCCGGGTGCGGCGATCCAGGATGTCGTCGACGTCCAGTGCGCCCTCGTGGGTGACCGCGTACTCGAACTCGGCCCGGATCACGTCGATCCCCTCGGCCACCGGGTCACTCGGGCGCTCACACGTGGCGGTGGCCACCACATTGCCCGCCTCCGCGCCGTAGCGCGCCACCAGCGACGCGGGCAGACCGGTCGTCAACGGTGTGCCGGTGCCCGGATTGGACAGGGCGCCCACCAGCGGCAGATCCCGGGTGCGGCAGCCGCCGGCGCTCAGCCCCCGCGCCGCCACCGCCCGGTCCAGCACATCCTCGGCCATGTACCGGTATTCGGTCAGCTTGCCGCCGATCACGCTGAGCACCCCCGACTCCGACTCGACCACGGCATGCTCGCGGGACACATCGGCGGTGCGGCCCTCCCCGGTGTCGATCAGCGGCCGCAGCCCCGCGTAGGACCCGATCACGTCGGCCGCGCTCAGCGCGGTGCCCAGCGCGGTGTTCACCGTGTCCAGCAGGAACGCGGTCTCCGCCGAAGATGGTTGCGGCACATCGGGAATCGGTCCAGGCGCTTCCTCGTCGGTGAGGCCCAGGTACACCCGGCCGAGCTGTTCGGGCATGGCGAACACGAACCGGTTGAGCTCCCCGGGGATCGGCACGGTCAGCGCCGCGGTGGGATTGCCGAACGCCTCGGCGGCGAACACCAGATGGGTTCCGCGGCTGGGCCGCAACATCAGCGCCGGGTCGATCTCGCCGGCCCACACCCCGGTCGCGTTGATCACCGCGCGCGCCGACACGTCGAAGGACTCCCCGGACCGCTGGTCGGTCAGCCGCACCGACGTGCCGGTGACCTGCGAGGCCGCCACGTAGGTCAGGATCCGGGCGCCGTAGGACGCCGCGGTCCGCGCGACCGCGGCGACCAGCCGGGCGTCGTCGATCAGTTGGCCGTCGTAGGCCAGCAGCCCGCCGTCGAGGCCGTCGCAGCGCACGGTGGGCGCCAGGTCCACGACGCGGTCCGGCGGGATCCGGCGCGAGCCGGGCAAGATCGCGCTCGGCGTACCGGCCAGCCGGCGCAGCACGTCGCCGGCGACGAACCCGGCGCGCACCAGCGCCCGCTGCCCGCGGCCCATCGACGCCAGCAGCGGCACCAGTTGCGGCATGGCGCGCACCAGGTGCGGGGCGTTGCGGGTCATCAGCAGGCCGCGTTCCACGGCGCTGCGCCGGGCGATGCCGACATTGCCGGTGGCCAGGTAGCGCAGGCCGCCGTGCACCAGCTTCGAACTCCACCGGCTGGTGCCGAACGCCAGGTCGTGCTTTTCCACCAACACCACCCGCAGGCCGCGGGTCACCGCGTCCAGGGCCACCCCGGCGCCGGTGATGCCGCCGCCGATCACCACCACATCGACCGGGTCGCGGTCGGCCAGCGCCATCAGTTCGACGGTGCGGCGGGTGGCGTTGAGCGCGTTGGCATCCGACATCAGGACAGGTATCCGTTCAACGCGTACTGCAGTTCGGCGGCCAGCGCGTCGCCGTCGAGGATCGGGGCGACGATCTGGGCCGACTGGATGGTGGACTGGGTGATCAGCAGGCACATCGCGGCCAGCCGGCGCGGGTCGCCGGCGCGCACGCTGCCGTGCCGCTGCGCCACCCGCAGATCGGCGGCTAGCGCGTCGATCAGGATCTGCTGGCTGGTGCCCAGCCGGTCGGCGATGTAGACCATCGCCAGCTCCGGGGCCGAGCGCAGCACCGCCGAGATCAGGTCGTCGGCTCGCAACCGCTGGGCCAGCGCCACCACCCGGTCCACCAGCGCCTCCCGGTCTTCCCCGCGGGCCGGCACCTCGTCGAGCACCCCGGTGATCCGCGCCGTCAGCAGCGCCGCCAGCACCGAGCGGGTGTCCGGCCAGCGGCGGTAGACGGTGGGTCGGCTGACCCCGGCCCGCCGCGCGATCTCGGCCAGCGTGACCCGCTCGACCCCGAAGGCGGTCACGCAGCTGGCGGCGGCGGCCAGGATCCGGTCGCCGATATCCACCGACGGGTCATTACTGATTGACACCACGTGTAATACTGTAACGCATGTCTGATGCGCTGCTGCCGCCGATGAAGTGGGACGCCTGGGGCGACCCGGCCGAGGCCACCCCCCTGTCCGACGGCATCCGGTCGCTGCTCAAACAGGCGCTCGGCGTGTCGGAAGCCGCCGCGGTCGAGCGCGGCCCCGACCAGGTGCGGCTGCGCCCCAGCACGCTGGCCGACCCCGACCGCCAGGCGCTGGCCGCGATCGTCGGCGCCGGGCAGTGCCGGGTCGACGACCGCGACCGGCTGCTGCACGCCGGCGGCAAATCCACCCTGGATCTGTTGCGGCGCAAGGACCCCGGCGTGCAGGACGCCCCCGACGTGGTGCTGCTGCCCGGCGGCCCTGATGGCGAGGACCAGGTCGCGGCGATCCTGGACTACTGCGGTCGGCACCGCATCGCCGTCATCCCGTTCGGCGGCGGCACCAGCGTGGTCGGCGGGCTTGACCCGGTGCGCGGCGCGTTCGACGCCGTGGTCGCGTTGGACCTGCGCCGCTTCGACCAGCTGCTGGCCGTCGACGCGGTGTCGCGGGTGGCCGAGTTCGGCGCCGGCGTCACCGGGCCGGCCGCCGAACGGCTGCTGGCCGAGCACGGCCTCTCGCTGGGCCATTTCCCGCAGAGCTTCCAGTTCGCCACCCTGGGCGGGTTCGCCGCCACCCGCTCCTCGGGCCAGGATTCGGCCGGCTACGGCCGGTTCGACGACATGATCCGCGGGCTGCGCGCGATCACCCCGGCCGGTGTGCTCGACGTGGGCCGCGCCCCGGCCTCGGCGGCCGGCCCGGACCTGCGGGAGCTGCTGATCGGGTCCGAAGGCGTCTTCGGCGTCATCACCCGGGTGCGGCTGCGGGTGCATCCCGCCCCGGAGGCCACCCGCTATGAGGCGTGGTCGTTCCCGGATTTCGCCACCGGCGCCGCGGCGCTGCGCGCGGTCACCCAGACCGGCACCGGCCCGACGGTCATCCGGCTCTCCGATGAGGCCGAGACCGGCGTGAACCTGGCCACCACCGGCGCGATCGGCGAACAACAGATCACCGGCGGCTGCCTGGCGATCACGGTGTTCGAGGGCACCGCCGCGCACGCCGAGACCCGGCACGCCGAGACCCGGGCGGTGCTGGCCGCCCACGGCGGCACCTCGCTGGGCGAAGACCCGGCCCGGGCCTGGGAGCACGGCCGGTTTTCCGCGCCGTACCTGCGGGATTCGCTGCTGGCCGCCGGCGCGCTGTGCGAGACGCTGGAGACCGCCACCGACTGGTCCAACATCCCCGCGCTCAAGGCCGCGGTGACCGAGGCGCTGACCGCCGAGCTGGGCGCATCGGGCACCCCGGCGCTGGTGCTGTGCCACATCTCGCACGTCTACCCCACCGGCGCGTCGCTGTATTTCACCGTCGTCGCCGGGCAGCGCGGCAACCCGATCGCGCAGTGGCGCGCCGCCAAAACCGCGGCGTCGGAGGCGATCATGGCCGCCGGCGGCACGATTACCCACCACCACGCGGTCGGCGTCGACCACCGGCCCTGGATGGGCGCCGAGATCGGCGAGCTGGGGGTGCAGGTGCTGCGGGCGGTCAAGGCGACGCTGGATCCGGCCGGAATCCTCAACCCCGGCAAGCTGATCCCGTGACACCTGGGCCGCTGCACCGCCGCGAGATCGGCCGGGTCACCGTGCTGACCAACCCGGCCTCCGGGCACGGCAACGCGCCGCACGCCGCCCAAGCCGCGATCGCCCAATTGCAGCGCCGCGGTGTGGACACCGTCGAAATCGTCGGCGCCGACGCGCAGCACGCCCGTCGGCTGCTGGACGCCGAACTCGACAAGGGCACCGACGCCCTGGTGGTGGCCGGCGGCGACGGGGTGATCTCCGAGGCGCTGCAGGCGTTGGCGGGCACCGACGTTCCGCTGGGCATCGTGGCGGCCGGCACCGGCAACGACCACGCCCGCGAATTCGGGCTGCCCACCGGCGCTCCGGCGGCCGCCGCCGATATCGTCGCCGACGGCTGGACCGAAACGGTGGACCTGGGCCGGATTACCGCCGCCGACGGCACCCGGAAATGGTTCGGCACCGTGGTGGCCACCGGATTCGACTCCCTGGTCAGCGACCGCACCAACCGGATGCGTTGGCCGCGTGGGCGGATGCGCTACAACCTGGCGATCCTGGCCGAGCTGTCGCAGCTGCGGCTGCTGCCGTTTCGGCTGGTGCTCGACGGGCGCGATGAGATCGTCACCGACCTCACCCTGGCGGCGTTCGGCAACACCCGCAGCTACGGCGGCGGCATGCGGATCTGCCCGCACGCCGACCACGCCGACGGGCTACTCGACATCACCATGGTGCATTCGGCGTCGCGCACCAAGCTGATCCGGCTGTTCCCCACCGTGTTCACCGGCAGCCACGTCGACCTGGACGAGGTGACCACCGCCCGGGCGCACACGGTGGCGGTGGACTCTCCGGGCATCACCGCCTACGCCGACGGCGAATACGCCTGCGCGCTGCCCGCGGAGATCGCCGCGGTGCCGGCCGCCCTGCGGGTGCTGCGCCCGCACTGACGCCGACTGTGCAATGTCATACGCTTTACGCCGCCCGGGCGTATGAGATCGCACAGTCACGAACGCGCGGAGCGGCCAGGTACTAGCCCACCCCGCGGCTGAGCCAGGAGACTTCGGCGCCGTCGCCGCCGTCGCGGAAGGCTTCCAGCGCGTCATCCCAGGCGGTGCCCAGCACCGAATCCAGTTCGGCGGCCAACGCGTCGGCGCCGGCGGCCATCATCGCGCGCAGCCGCATCTCGCCGACCATGGTGTCGCCGTTGGCGCTCATCGCCCCGTGCCACAGCCCCAGCTGCGGGGTGTGGCAGAACCGCTGGCCGTCGACGCCGGCGCTGGGGTCCTCGGTGATCTCAAACCGCAGCACCGACCAGGACCGCAGCGCGTTGGCCAGCCGGGCGCCGGTGCCCACCGGCCCGACCCAGTTGGTCACCGCCCGCAGCTGCCCGGGCATCGCCGGCTGCGGGGTCCACTTGAGGTTCGCCGTCGCTTGCAGGGTCGACGACAACGCCCACTCGACGTGTGGGCACACCGCCGCGGGTGAGGCGTGGACATACACCACGCCGGTGGCCGCGTCGGCGAATTGGTTCGACGCACGCATCTGCTGCTCCTTCGGCTCCACGAGGGACGTCTTCCCCAACGGCCTGGTGAACCGGAGTACAGCGCTGATGCTGCCGTGCGCTCATGTCAAGTTGTGAGTCGTGCGTGTCTATTGTGCCTTGTGATACCCCTGTTGCGCTAGTCTGCGCGGTGCTCGGAAATCACCGCGTCGGCCAGCGCGGGCCACAGCGGCACCGCCCAGTCGCCGAAATCGCGGTCGGTGAGCACCACCAGGGCCAGCGCCCGGTCCGGATCGGCCCAGATCAGGGTGCCCGACTGGCCGAAATGCCCGAAGGTGCGCGGCGAGTTTCTCGACCCGGTCCAGTGCGGCGCTTTGCCGCCCTTGATCTCGAAGCCCAGCCCCCAGTCGTTGGGCCGTTGCACCCCGTAGCCGGGCAGCACCCCGGCCAGGCCGGGGAATTGCACGGTGATCGCCTCGGCGTGCATCGGCGCCGACACCGTCACCGGGCGCAGCAGGTCGGCGGCGAACACCGCCAGGTCGGCCACCGTCGAGGTCACCCCAAACCCGGCCGCCGGCGCGCCGCCGTCGAGCCGGGTGGCGGTCATGCCCAGCGGTTCGCAGATCGCCTCGGTCAGATACCGCTCGAACGCGATGCCCGACGCCTCCTGCACCGCCTGCGCCAGCACCGCGAACCCGTAGTTGGAGTAGATCCGCCGGGTGCCGGGTTTGGCCAACACCTGAGCGGAGAGCATGGCCAGCCCGGAGGTGTGCGCCAGCAGGTGCCGCACGGTCGCGCCGGGCGGGCCGGCCTCCTCGGCCAGCTCGATCGCGCCCTCCTCGACGGCGACCTGCACCGCCCGCGCCACCAGCGGTTTGGTCACCGACGCCAGCGGGAACGGCCGGTCGGTGTCGCCGTGGCGGGCCAACACGCCGTCGGTTCCGATGACGGCGGCCGCCGCGTGGGGCACCGGCCACTCACCAAGCAGGTCCAGGGCAGTCATCGCCGACGAGCTTAGAGCGCGCCGCGGCAAAACGCCGCCAGGGCGGCGGTGAACTCGGCCGAAAACGGCAGCGGCTGCGCGTAGTTGGCCATCGTCTTGCCGGGGTCCTCCTTGAGGACGTGATCCACGCCGGTCAGCCGCACGTGGTCGGTTCGGGCGCCGGCGCGGGTCAGCCCGGCCATCAGCCGGTCGACGTCACCGCAGCTGATCTGGATGTCGGCGTCGCTGCAGCTGACCAGCACCGGCATGCCCCGAGGCAACGCGGCGGCCAGCGCCGCCGGGTCGACGGCGTCTTCTTGGGCCAGCGCCCGAGCGTTGACCGGATTGATCACCGGCCGCAGGCCGGCCGGCAGGTCGGGCGGGACCTGCCCGGTGGCGCGGAACTGCTGGATCGCCCGGTCGATGGCCGCGGCGCTGGCGGCGGCCTGCTCCGCGGTGAGCTGGCCGGCCCGCACGGCGGCGTCAGCCTGGGCGTGGGCCTGCGCGGACACCTGGTCCAGGATGCGGAGGCTGGCCGGCTCCACCAGGGCCAGCGCCCGCACCGGTGGCGCGCTGCCCGGCGCCGCGGTGGCCAGCCGCAGCGCGTACAGGGCGCCCTCGCTGTGGCCCAGCACCATCACCCGGGTCGGGTCGACGCCGGGGCGGTGAGCCAGGAAGGTCAGCGCGGCGCTGGCCTCGTCGTCGAACACCGCCATGTCGATGGCCGCCGGGTCGCGGGCGTAGCGGCCCAGGCCGGTCTGTCCGGTGCCGAGTTTGTCGTAGCGCAGGCTGGCCACCCCGTCGTCGGACAACGCCTGCGCGGTGTTGCGCAGCGTGTCCAGGGCGCCCGGCAGCACCGCGGAGTTGCCGTCGCGGTCGGTGGGTCCGCTGCCGGCGATCAGCAGCGCCGCCGGCACCGCCGCGCCGGGCCCGACCGGGTGCCGCCACGTGCCGTACACCGTCATGTCCCCCACTCCGAACGTGACCGGATCCTCGGTCCACGACGCCGCCGGGCGCGAGGGCTCCGGGACCGGCGCGCTGCAGCCCGCGATGACCGTTGCGAGCAGCACCGTCTCCAGCAGCCTCGGCAGCGGCCGCCGCGGTCTCATCGGGGCCGCCGCGACATAGGAGCCATTGCGGTGCAGCCTAACGCCCGCACGTGCCAAGCAAGCGCTAGGTTGTAACCCATGAGTCAGACAGTGCGCGGCGTGATTTCCCGGAAAAAAGGCGACCCGGTCGAACTGGTGGACATCATCATCCCCGATCCGGGCCCCAACGACGTCGTGGTCAAGGTGACCGCCTGCGGGGTGTGCCACACCGACCTGACCTACCGCGAGGGCGGCATCAACGACGAATACCCGTTTTTGCTCGGCCATGAGGCCGCCGGCACCGTCGAAACGGTGGGGTCGGCGGTCACCGCCGTGGCCCCCGGCGATTTCGTGGTGCTGAACTGGCGCGCGGTGTGCGGGCAGTGCCGGGCCTGCAAACGCGGCCGGCCGCAGTACTGCTTCGACACCTTCAACGCGTCGACACCGATGACGCTGACCGACGGCACCGCGCTGACCCCGGCGCTGGGCATCGGCGCGTTCGCCGACAAGACGCTGGTGCACGAGGGCCAGTGCACCAAGGTCGACCCGGACGCCGACCCGGCGGTCGCCGGGCTGCTGGGCTGCGGGGTGATGGCCGGCCTCGGCGCGGCGATCAACACCGGCGGCGTCACCCGGGACGACACCGTGGCGGTGATCGGCTGCGGCGGCGTCGGGGACGCCGCGATCGCCGGTGCGGCGCTGGTCGGCGCCAAGCGGATCATCGCCGTCGACACCGACAACACGAAACTGAACTGGGCCCGCGACTTTGGCGCCACCCACACCATCAACGCCCGCGACCTCGACCCGGTCGAGACGATCCAGGACCTCACCGACGGCTTCGGCGCCGACGTGGTGATCGACGCGGTCGGCCGCCCGGAAACCTGGCAGCAGGCGTTCTACGCCCGGGATCTGGCCGGCACCGTGGTGCTGGTCGGGGTGCCCACCCCGGACATGCGCCTCGACATGCCGCTGATCGACTTCTTCTCCCGCGGCGGGGCGCTGAAGTCGTCGTGGTACGGCGACTGCCTGCCCGAACGCGACTTCCCCACCCTGATCAGCCTGTATCTGCAGGGCCGGCTGCCGCTGGAGCGCTTCGTCACCGAACGCATCGGGCTCGACGCGATCGAGGACGCCTTTTCAAAGATGCACGGCGGGCAGGTGCTGCGCTCGGTGGTGGTGCTGTAATGGCCGCGATCGAACGGGTGGTCACCCACGGCACCTTCGAACTCGACGGCGGCAGTTGGGAAGTCGACAACAACATCTGGGTCGTCGGCGACGACTCCGACGTGGTGGTGTTCGACGCCGCCCACGACGCGGCCCCGATCGTGGCCGCGGTGCGCGGACGCAACGTGGTGGCGGTGGTATGTACCCACGGCCACAACGACCACGTCACGGTGGCCCCGCAATTAGCCGCCCAGCTGGACGCGCCGGTGCTGCTGCACCCGGGTGACGACGTACTGTGGCGGATGACCCATCCGGACAAGGACTTTCGGGCCGTCGACGACGGCGACACGCTGGCCGTCGGCGGCCTGGAGCTGCAGGCGCTGCACACGCCGGGACACTCCCCCGGCTCGGTGTGCTGGTACGCCCCCGAGTTGGGCGCGGTGTTCAGCGGCGACACCCTTTTCCAGGGCGGGCCCGGCGCCACCGGACGCTCGTATTCGGATTTCCCGACGATCCTGGCGTCGATCTCGCAGCGGCTGGGCAAGCTGCCGGCCGACACCGTGGTCTACACCGGCCACGGCGACACCACCAAGATCGGCGACGAGATCGTGCACTACGACGACTGGGTAGCCCGCGGCCACTAGCCTTTTAGCCGGCCTTCCTTCGCCGCGAGCGTGCGCAGAATGCCAGTTTGCGGCGGTTTCGGCGTACAACTGCGCACGCTCGCGGCGGGACCGGTCGCGTACTAGCGTCGGATCCGACACGCACCGTCCGCCGCTGGGGAGATGCACATGGGGGAATCGAGCATCGTGGTCCGACCGCAGCCCCCCGGCCTGCGGCGGGCCATCGCGGCGTTCGAGCGGGCCGCCGAGGCGGTGCCGCTGCCCGACCCGCCGCAGCCGATCGTGCTGGCCGACTACGGTGCGGCCGACGGGCGCAACGCGTTGTTGCCGCTGGGCGCGGCGATCACGGTGATCCGCCGGCGCACCCGCCACGAGCACGCGGTGCTGGTGGCCCACACCGACGCGCCGCACAACGACTTCACCGACCTGTTCAGCACGCTGGCCGACGACCCGGACAGCTACCTGCACACCGATTCGGCCAGCTTTCCCGCCGCGATCGGCCGGTCGTTCTACGGGCAGATTCTGCCGTCGAAAAGCGTCACGCTGGGCTGGACGTCGTGGGCGACCATGTGGCTGAGCCGGCCCGCCGCCGAGCTGCCGGAGATCCCCGACCACGTGCTGAGCGCCTACAGCGCCGACGACACCGCCCGGGCGGCCTACGCCCGGCAGGCCGCCCAGGACTGGCATGATTTCGTGGCGTTTCGCGGCCGCGAGTTAGGTCCGGGCGGGCGGCTGACGGTGTTGACCATGGCGGTCGGTGAAGACGGCGAGTTCGGCTACCGGCCGTTGTTCGACGCGATCGCCGCGACGCTGGGTGATCAGGTCCGCGACGGGCTGCTGGGCGCCGAGGAGGCGCGGCGGATGACGATCCCGATTTTCGCCCGCAGCGAGAAGGACTTTCGCGCCCCGTTCGCCCCGAGCGATCGGTTCGAGGGCTGCTCGATCGAGCAGCTGGAGATTTTCGAGGCCGACGATCCGTTCTGGGCCGACTATGCGGCCGATCACGACGCCGCCAGGTTCGGCGCGCGGTGGGCGGCGTTCACCCGGCTCTCGGCGTTCCCGACCCTGGCCGGCGCGCTCGACGGCGGGCGGACCGATCCGCGCGCCGAGGATTTCGCCGCCCACCTGGAGGGCGGCGTCGCGGCGCACCTGGCCAGCAAGCCCGAACCGATGCGGATTCCGTTGGCGGTGGTGGTGCTGGTCAAGCGCGGCGGGCCGGCCTGATCCCGGTTACGGAAGCCCCGGCCCCGGCCCCGGAAACCCCGGGATGTGCGGAATCTCGGCGGGCTGACTCGATGTCGACTCGGTGACCGTCGTGGTCGTGGTCATCGGCGGCGTCGTGGTGGTCGTGGGCGGCGTGGTCGTGGTCGTGGTCGTGGTGGTGGTCGTGGTCGTGGTCGTGGTGGTGGTGGTCGGTTCGACGGTCGTGGTGGTCACCGCCGGCGGCGCCTGCGTCGCCGTGGTCGTCGGTGCGGCGGGTGTGGTTGGCGCCGTGGTGGTTTCCCGCGTCGTGGTGAGCGCCGGCGTCGTCACGCTGGGCGTCACGGGTCCTTCCAGGGAGCCGTGCCGGATCAGCAGCATGATCGCGGCGCCGACGGCCAAAACGGCCAGACCCGCGCCGGCCACCATGGCCACCCGGCGCCGCCGCGGCGGCCGGGGCTCGGTGGCCGGTGCGGCGACGGCGGCGTCTGCGACCTCCGGCGCGGGAGACGCATCATCGACCGGCACGGCTTCGGCGGCGTCGTCGGACTCCGACCACGCCAGCGCGGGCGGGACGCCGGGCGGCGGCGGCAGCTCCGCCGCCGCGGTGGGGGCGACCGGCGCCACCCCGGCCACGGTCGGAGCCAACGTGGTCTGCCCGTCGTCGGTCGCACCGCGGCCGGCCAGCAACGCCGCGCCCAGCGCCGCCGCCAGGTGCGGCCGCGGCGTGGTGATGACCGGCACCCCGAACTGCTGCGAGAGCCGGCTGGCGATGCCCGGGATGTTCGCCCCGCCGCCGACCGCGGCGACGGCCACCAGGTCGGCGCCAACCCCGTTGCCGTCCAACGCGCCTCGCATCGAGGCCAGGAACATGTCCAGCGGTTGGCGGATCACGTCGTCGAGCGTGTCCCGGGTCAGCGGGATCTCGCCGCGGAACCCGGACAAGTCGACGCCCAGCCCGTTGGTGGTGTGCACCGAGAGCTGCTCTTTGGCCGCGCGGCACTGGGCCCGCAGCCGGGCCAGCGACCCGATCGACGAGGTGGCCGACACCCCGAACGAGCCACTGGCGTTCAGCTCGGTCAGCACGTGGGTCAGCAGCGCCTGGTCGATGAGGTCGCCGGAGAAATCGGTGTGACGCACGGTGGCACCGATCGGCTGATACCCGTTGGCGGCGTCGGCCAGGGTGATGCTGCTGCCGGTGCCGCCGAAATCGCACACCGCGACCACCCCCCGCGTCGGCACCCCCGGGCTGGCCTGTAGCGCGGTCAGCGCCGCGGCCGCATCGGAGACCAGCAGCGGACCGCGCGACCATTCCGGCACCCGGCGCAGCGCCTGGCGTAGCGCGTCGGACGCCGCCGCCGACCAGTGCGCCGGATGGGTCACCGCCACCGCGTCCGGCGGCGGGCGTCCCCCGGTCGCGGCGTAGCCGAGCGCGCGCAGCCCGTCGGCCAGCAGATCCTGGGCCCGGTGCACCGACCCGTCGGTGGCCACCACCCCGGCTGGGTCGCCGACCCGGTTGACGAAATCGGTGATCACCAAACCGGGCTCGGCCAGCCCGGGGTTTTCGGCCGGCACCCCCACCTCGGAGCGGCGGTGCCGATACAGGGTCAGCACCGGGCGACGGGTCAGCGTGCTGTCGGCGGTGACGGCGGCCAGGTTGGTGGCCCCCACCGACAGGCCGAGCCCCGGCCGTGCTGGCTGCGCCATCTCGTGTACTCCCCCAGCCGTCGTGCTGCGGTGCTCAATGTAGCGGCACCGGTGTTCAGCGAATTGTGCCGCTACCGGCGATCAGCGGCAGGTCGAGGGCGGTGACCCAGCCCGGTGACAGGGCGTTGACCGCGGGCACCGCATTGAGCGCCCGCATCCCGGTGGCCAGGCAGCCGGCGGTGGCGGCGTCACGCCCGGAGCCGTCGGTGAACCGGAACGCGGTCTCCTGGACGATGCTGGGGGTGCCGTCGATCTCAACGCGGTACACGTCGTCCTGGTTGCCCGACGGCCAGTCCGGGGCGGCGTCGTGCCCGATCCGGTTGACGTGCTCGAGCTGGATGCGGGTCTGGCCCCGATAGACGCCGTTGATGGTGAACCGCACCGCGGCGACCTGTCCCGGCGCGATGACCCCTTTGGCGGTGGTGCGCTCGGTGGGCGTCACCCATTTGTCCCAGGTGGTGGTGATCTCGTCGAGCATGATGCCGGCGGCGTGCGCGATCATCGGCACCGTCGCACCCCACGCGAAGATCAGCACGTCGGGGTGTTCCAGCACCGCCCGGAATTCGGGTGCGCGGCCGATGCCCATCTCGGTTTCGTAGTCGCCGGTGTAGTTGGTGTAGTCCAGCAGTTCGGAGGCGCGCACCCGCTGCACCTCGGCGCACACCCCCATCAGCGTCATCGGGAACAGGTCGTTGGCGAAGCCGGGGTCGATGCCGGTGGTGAAGCACGACGACTCGCCCAGCTCGCAGGCCGCCGTGATCGGCTCGATCCAATGCGGCGGGTTCAGGTGCATCGTCGGCCACACCCACGGCGTCATCGCCGTCGAGCACACGTCGATGCCCGCCCGCAGGAACCGGGTGATCAGCGCGATGTTGTCCTCGGCGTGCGCGGCGGTCGGGCCGTAGTGCACCAGCGCGTCCGGCTCCAGCGCGATCAGCGCGTCGACGTCGTCGGTGGCGGCAAGGCCCACCGGCGCCAGCCCGCAGATCTCGCCCACGTCGCGGCCGACCTTGTCCGGGTTGGACACCCCGACGCCCACCAGGTCGAACTCCGGATGTTTGACGATCTCGGGGATCACCAGCTTGCCGACAAAGCCGGTGCCCCACACCACAATGCGTTTGGGGATTCGGTTGGACATCCGTCACCTTCCGTTGTCGCGGCCCCCGGCTCGCGCTTCACCTTAAGCGGGCGGTGCGGCTTCTACGATCAATGCGTGCACATGGTCGGACGCCGGTGAGCCGGGTCGCAGCCGCGGGCCCCGCGTTGAGCGCGTGGCGGTTCGTCACGGTGTTCGGCGTCGTCAGCCTGCTCGCCGATTTCGTCTACGAGGGCGCCCGCTCGATCACCGGGCCGCTGTTGGCGTCGCTGGGGGCCAGCGGACTGCTGGTCGGGGTGGTCACCGGGGTCGGGGAGGCCGCCGCGCTGGGGCTGCGGCTGGTGTCGGGGCCGTTGACCGACCGCACCCAACGGTTTTGGGCGTGGACCATCGCCGGCTACGCGCTCACCGTGGTCGCCGTGCCGCTGCTGGGGGTGGCGGGCACGCTGTGGGTGGCCGCCGCGTTGGTGATCGCCGAGCGGGTCGGCAAGGCGGTGCGCAGCCCGGCCAAGGACACCCTGCTGTCGCACGCCGCCAGCGTCACCGGGCGGGGTCGCGGTTTCGCCGTGCATGAAGCGCTCGACCAGGTGGGGGCGGTGATCGGTCCGCTCACCGTCGCCGCGGTGCTGGCCGTCACCGGCGGCGAGTACGCGCCGGCGCTGGGGGCGCTGGCCGCGCCCGGCGCGGCGACGCTGGCGCTGCTGGTGTGGCTGCGGCTGCGGGTGCCGGATCCGGCCCGCTACGAACCGGCCGGCGCCGACCCCGCTGCGCCGCCGGCGCTCCGCGACGGGCTGCCCGCCGTGTTCTGGGGGTACTGCGGATTCACCGCCGTCACCATGGCGGGCTTCGCCACCTTCGGGTTGCTGTCGTTTCACATGGTCATCCGCGGCGTGCTGCCGGCCGCCGCGGTGCCGCTGATCTACGCCGCCGCGATGGGCGTCGACGCGCTGACCGCCCTGGTGTCGGGCTGGGGTTACGACCGGTTCGGCGCCAAAACCCTTGCCGCGCTGCCGGTCGTGTCGGGTCTGGTGCCGGTGTTCGCGTTCACCGGCGCCGTGTGGTCGGTGCTCATCGGGGCGCTGCTGTGGGGGGCGGCGGTCGGGATCGCCGAGTCGACGCTGCGCGCGGTGGTCGCCGACCTGGTTCCGGCGCCGCGACGGGCCACCGCCTACGGGGTGTTCGCGGCGGCGCTGGGTGTGGCCACCGCGGTCGGCGGCGCGCTGACCGGGTGGCTCTATGACGTGTCCCCGGCCGCGGTGGTGGCGGCGGTGGCCGCGATCCAGGTGCTCGCGCTGGCCGGGGGCGTGGTCGTGCTGCGGATCCGACGCGCCGCCACCGCCCGGTGAGACTGCGGCCAGGGTCGTGGCGGTGGCGAATCTACCGCCCGGGACGCAATCTCAAGCACGGCAGCACGCCGGGGCTACCCTGAGCCGATGCCCATCGAGAAGCCGGAGCACCGGAAACGGCTGGGCGGTGTCCCCTATTCTGCGGCCCAAACCCGAATCCTGAACGCCGCGCTGGATTTGATCGCCGACCACGGGGTCAGCGGCACCTCGCTGCAGATGATCGCCGACGCCGTCGGGGTGACCAAGGCCGCGGTCTACCACCAGTTCAAGACCAAAGAAGAGATCGTCATCGCGGTCACCGACCGGGAACTGGGCACGCTGGAGGAGGCGCTGGCCGCCGCCGAAGCCCAACCGGAGCCGCTGGCGGCGCGCAAGGCGCTGCTGACCGACGTCGTCGAGATGGCGGTGCGGCGCCGGCGCTGGGTGCGGACCCTGCAAAGCGATCCGGTCATCGTGCGACTGCTGGGTGAGCACGAGCCGTTCCGGCAGTTCATCAGCCGGCTGTACGGGATCCTGCTGGGCACCCCGGACGACACCGAGGCGCGGATCGCGGCGGCGCTGCTGTCCGGGGCGATCGGGGGCACCGTGGTCAATCCGCTGGTCGACGACGTCGACGACGCCACGTTGTGCGCGGTGCTGATCCCGCTGATCGAACGCATGATGCAGTTGCCGGTCAACGCCCCCATTGTGGGCAACTAGCCGATCGGCTAGCCTGGGTCCTGGCCCGTTCGCCACAACCGCCAGCGAGGTGACATGCAGATCCTTGCCGAGGCCGAAGACCTGCCCCAGACCGCCGACGTCAAGACCCAGTTGATCAGCGTGTGGACGGCGCCGGTGTTCGGTGTGGTGTACCTGATCGCCTTCCTGGCGTTTCCGGGTTTCGTCCCGCCGATGTCGCCGCAGCTGACCGCCCCGCAGGTCGCCGACTTCTACGGCGCGCACACCGGCGCGATCCGGTTCTCGATGGTCACCTATGACCTGTGCGGGGTGATGCTGTTGCCGTTCTTCATGGTCATCGTGGTCCAGATGAAGCGGATGGCCACCCAGAGTCACGTGTTCGCCTACTGCTACCTGACCGCCGCGGTCAGCGGGGCGACGCTGTTCGCGTTGTCCAACATCGTGTTCCTGGTCGCCGCGTTCCGGCCCGAACGCAACCCGGACCTGGTGCTGCTGCTCAACGACCTGGCGTGGATGTTGCTGATCGCCCCGGTCGGCGCCCTGGTCGCCCAGAACCTGCTGCTGGCGGCCGCGGTCTACTTCGATGACGGGCCCGACCCGGTGTTCGCCCGCTGGGTGGGGCATTTCGCGGTGGCCACCGCGGCGGCCATGGCACCGGCCGTCGGCGCCGCCGTCGTCACCAGCGGGCCGCTGGCCTGGAACGGCGCGGTGTCGTTCTGGCTGCGCAACGGGGCGCTGGTGGTGTTCGTGGCCGTGATGTTCTTCGTGCTGCGCGACGCGGTCCGCCGACAAGCCGTGCGCGCGGGTGTCGCCGCGTGACCCGCACCGTCACCCCGGAGTCGACGACCGCCGCCCCGGCCGGTAAGCGCGATGTGTGGCTGGTGTTTTGGATCGTGCCGGCGTTCTACACCGCGTTCGGGGTGATCTTCTTCGCGTTGGCGCGGGTGATGCCCCCGCCGCGGCCCGACGTCACCGCCACCCAGATGGTCGACTTCTTCCACGCGCACGCCACCACCATCAAAATCGGTTTCGCGGCCTTGGTGCTGATCGTGGGCGGCGCCGGGGTGGCCAACGGCATCGTGGCCTACCACATGAAGCGCATGACGGTCGGCTCGGTGCTGTCCTACACCTACCTCGGCGCGATGGGCGTCGGCGCGCTGCCCGGCTGCCTGCTGGTCGCGTTTTGCTTCCTGACCGCGGTGTACCGCCCCGACCGCGACCCGCAGCTGCAGGCCCTGCTCTACGACCTGGGGTTGCTGTCCTATGTGGGGTCGCTGGGCTGCTTTTCGGCGGCGTATTTCGCGTTTGCCGTCGCGATCCTCTACGACCGCAACGAGATCTTCCCCAAATGGCTGGCCTACGTGACCGTCTGGCAGATCGTCACCGAGATCATGGCCGTACCGGTGTTTGCCTGCAAGGCCGGACCGTTCGCGTGGAACGGGTCCATCTCGTTTTGGATGGGCACCGTGGTGTTCGGCTGCTGGCTGATGTGCGTGATCGCCTTCCTCAAGAAGGCCACCGAACGCCAGCCCCTCCACGAAGCGCCGCTGGAGTGACGATGACCCGCACCGAGTCCGCCCCGGACCGCCGGGACACCGCGCACCTGCCCGGCGACGGCCACATGTGGGTGATGGTGCTGGGCGACCTCATCATCTTCGGCGCCTACTTCGTCATCTTCATGGTGTACCGGGCGATGCGGCCCCACGAGTTCCTGGCCGCCCAACAGCAGCTGAGCATCAACGCCGGCGTGCTCAACACGCTGGTGCTGTTGACCAGTTCGTGGTTCGTGGCGCGTAGCGTGCTGGCCGCCCGGGCCGGCGACCATCGACGCGCGATCGCCCTGACCTACCTCGGCGGCGCCTGCGGGGTGCTGTTCATGCTGGTCAAGGCCTACGAGTGGACCTCGGAGATCCGGCACGGCTACACCCTGACCAGCAACACCTTCTTCAGCTTCTACTACATGCTCACCGGCGTGCACCTGTTCCACGTGGCGCTCGGCTTGCTGATCCTGGGCGTCGTGGTGCGCGAATTGCGCAACCCGCGACGCCGCCGCGCGTCGCTGGTGGAATCCGGCGCCACCTACTGGCACATGGTCGACCTGCTGTGGATCGTCATCTTCGGCCTGCTGTACGTGATGCGCTGACATGACGGCCTCGACGCGGACCATCACCGCCACCTGGATCGTGCTGTCGGCGATCACCCTGATCTCCTGGTGGCTGTCCCCCGGTCACGCGAGCACCGGCACGGTTGCTGCCAGCGTGCCGATCACGATCGCCGTGGTGGTGCTCGCCGCCGTCAAGGGGCGACTCGTCATCCGCTACTTCATGGAGGTGCACCGCGCGCCGCGGTGGTTGCGGCTGGCCACCGACGGCTGGCTCGCGGTGCTGTGGGCGGTGGTGCTGGTGATTTATATGGTGTGAAGTTCACCGGTTTGTACAACTGTGTGCAGCAACACGGGCCCATAAGCGCAGCGCATCGCCGAAACTAGCGGTAACGTAAATCGCCGTGGGCGCGCTCAACGTGTTTGCGGCGTCGGACAACTCATGAACCGCCGGCCGGCGGTTACGGCCAGGGTTGTCGCGACGACCGCGATAGCGCGCTTTCCCCTCGCAGTTTGGCGGCTGCGACTTGGGGTTTAGCACCGTGGAACAGGAGGACGACCAATGACCCGCCGCGCGCACTCAGGGTTACCCCGCCACATCGCCCGATTTACCGTCGCTGCCGTGGGCGCGACGTGGGCGCTGCTCGGCCCGTTGACACCGTCGGCGTCCGCCGCGGAGTGCCCCAACGTGGAGGTGACGTTTGCCAGGGGCACCGGCGAGGACCCGGGTGTCGGCCCGACCGGGGACGCGTTCATCAACGCGCTGCGCCCGAAGCTGGGTGGCAAGTCGCTCGGGGTGTACGCGGTGAACTACCCCGCCACCAACGACTGGCCCACCGGCGTCGACGGCGTCCGGGATGCGGGCGCGCACGTGCAGTCCATGGCCGCGGATTGTCCCGACACCAAGATGGTGCTCGGCGGATTTTCCCAGGGCGCGGCGGTGATGGGTTTCGTCACCTCCGACGCGGTCCCGGATGGGGTCGACCCGGCCACCGTGCCCAAGCCGCTGCAGCCCGACGTGGCCTCCCACGTCGCCGCCGTCGTGCTGTTCGGCACCCCGAACGCCCGGGCGATGAACTTCCTCAACGAGCCGCCGGTCGTGATCGGGCCGCTGTATGCGGGCAAGACCCTGCAGTTGTGCGCGGCCAACGACCCGGTGTGCTCGGACGGCCTGGAATTCGCCGCGCACGACTCCTACGCGGCTGACGGGTTGGTGGAACGGGGCGCGGCCTACGCCGCTAACCACCTGTAACCACTCATCCGAAGCGCTGGTAGCAGCGCTCGGCGTCGCCGGCCAGCCCGGCCCGAAACGCCTGGATGCGGGTGAAGCCGGCCGGCACGGTGGCACCGCCCACATCGCTGGCGGCCAGCCCGTTCATCAACAGCCCGGTGACGGCCTCGTCGAGGTCTCCGGCGGTGAGCCGCAGGCTGGCGCCGTCCGGTAGCGCGACGGGGGCGAACATGCTGCGCTGCCCCACCCCGGTCAGGCAGGCGGTGCGCAGCGCCGCCTCGGCGGAGGTGAGGTCGAGGCCGCGCTGGTGCTGCAGCGCCAGCATGTAGCGGGACATGACCACCGACAACGCCGTGTTGTCGCCCTGCGGCAGCAGCCGGTCCTCCAGCTCGTCGGCGGCCACCGCCAGGTGCTGCAGCGCCGGCAGGTCGACGCCGATGGTGTTGGTGGCCGGGCAGTACGCGGCGGGACCGGCGGCGCAGGTCCTGTCGGTGTAGGCGAGCCTGGGCGGCCGGGCGGGGTCGAACGTCGCGTTGAGCGCCTCGATCAACGTCGCCAGGGTGGCCTTGGTGATCGCGACTTCGCCGGTCTGCACGCCGCCGGTGAGTTCGCGCTGCAACGACATCGGCATGTCGCCGCGGCGCTGGGTGATCTCGTCGGTGTCGATCGCGGCGCACCGGCCGACGCCGGTGTCGAAGCCCAGCTGCAGCGCGCTGATCCGGTCCAGCGCGGTGCCGTGCGCCTCGCCGACGATCGCCTTGTCGTGGGGCCCCAGCAGCGGGTCGCGCAACGTGATCAGCCCGGCCAGGATCTCGTCGAGCCCGTCGGCGGTGTTCAGGGTGAACCGCGACGACTTGCCTTCGGCGACCCAGCGCAGATACGCCCCGGTGAAGCAGTCGGCCTGCTGTTCGGCCACCAGCATCGGGGTGGACTTGGTGACCAGCCGGGCCATGTCTTCCACCGCGTGCCCGTATTCGTGCGCCAGCGCCGCGGTGACCGACATCTCACCGAAATAGTCCTTGACCGCCGGCAACAACACGCCGCGATCCCAGGCGATCATGTTGCGGCCATAGCAGTAGAACGCGTTGACGTACTGGTAGGTGTTGACACCGCAGATCGTCATCCCGGTCGGGTTTTTGGAGCCGTACGAGATGAGCGTGTCGACCGGGGCGAAGCTGCCGGTGAAGCCGGCGTAGTTTTGCTTCCAGTAGTCCTGGATGTCATTGATCGACAGCAGCGCCAGCCGGTCGATGGCCCCGCCGTCGGTGTTTTGCACGGTGCCGATCGGGGCCAACGCATGCTCGACGGGGCCGGTGTGCCCGTCGGTCACCGGCAGCCCGCCGACGCGCCACGGATCGTCGAGGACCGACACCGCCCGCCCGTCGACGGTGCTGGAACAGCCGCTGAGCGTCAGCGCCGCGCAGGCACCGACCACCGCCGCCGCTACGCCGAACCGCTTGGCCCAGGGCCGACGGGGAAGTCGCCGCGTCACGCGGCCACCGTTTTCGTGGCACGCGCAGGCCGCGAGCACGCGCGACCACATCGGGGCGCATTCGCCTGCACCCCGCCGGCAACAGCTAGCAACCCCGACCTCGCAATGACGTCCATCGTGCGGCCGGACGCCGCAACCCCGGGCGGTATAGCACACGGCGCGAAGCGGACGCAAATCTGGTGTCGGCGCGTCGGAGCACTACTTCACACGGAAACCCCCATCGCTTCGCCACAAAGAAACCCACCACAAGGAGGCGCCACCATGACCGCCGCACTCGACCCTGGTCGCCCGTTCACCGGCAGCGAACGCGAACTGCTGGAGAACACCCTCGAACTCAACCGGACCGAGCTGGTGCGCGCCGTCCAGCAGCTCTCCGACACTCAAGCCCGCCAGAAACTCGTCTCCTCGTTGACCACACCCATTTCCCTGATCAAGCATTGCGCCGCAGCCGAGCGGATCTGGTTCCAACGAACCCTGGCGGGCCTGAGCATCGACGAGTGCGACGGCCACGCCACCGGTGGCGACGGTAGCTTCTACGTCGGCGACGACGAAACCCTGGCCGACGTGATCACCGAATACGTTGCAGCATGCCGACGGTCGGATGAATTGGCCGCGGACCACAGCCTGGACGACACCGTCGAACATCACCTTGTCGGCGCGGTGAGCCTGCGGTTCATCTATCTGGGCATGATCGCCGAAGTCGCCCGGCACGCCGGTCACGCCGACATCCTCGCCGAGCAGATCAGCCGCCCGAGAGCCACGTAGCGCGAGGGGCCGCGCGGTGGCCGTGAGCCGATATCACCGGCGATATCGTTGTGGCAGTTACGGTTTGGCCATCGGTCATCGGCAAAAGTTTCTCCACAAATCTCGGCCTTGGGGTGGCGCTCGAACGATTGTTCGAGTAGGTTTGTGGTATGGCTCACACGGACCAGGTGCTGCTTCCCACCGAAGCCCAACGCGCCCAAGTCCGCGCGGACCTCGACCTGATTGACGCCGCCCAAGCCCGGTTGCGTGCCGCCGACACCGATCTGGTGGGCAATGCTTTTCGGATCGAGATGGCCGACCGCCTGGAAACCCAGCAGCGCGTCAACCGGGCCCTGTCATACCGGATGTTCGGTGAAATCGCCGACCCCGCCGATGGTTTCGACGACCCCGCCCTACCCCCGGACCTCAAAGTCCAGGACCTGTTGTGGCAGCGGCTGCGCATCACCCGCGGCGAAGTCCGCCGCCGCTTCCGCCTGGCCGCCCGCATCTGCGCGCGCCGCAGCCTCACCGGACCTCCACTGCCCGCCCAACTCCCCGACGTCGCCGCTGCCGTGGCAGCCGGCCACCTCGGCGACGACCACATCAGCGAAATCATCAAAGCCCTCGACCACCTGCCGGCCAAAACCACCGCCGCCGAGCGCGACGCCGCCCAACACCGCCTGGTCGGCTACGCCCAAAAGCAGGACTCCCAATTCGTCGCCATCGCCGGGCTCAAAATCGCCGAGTGCATCAATCCGGACGGTGATTTCACCGACGACGACCGCGCCCGGCGTCGCAGCCTGACCCTGGGCCGCCAAGGCCCCGATGGGATGAGCCGGCTGACCGGCTGCCTCGACCCGGAAACCCGCGCCTATCTGGAAGCCATCTGCGCCGCCGTGCGCCCCGGCCACCGTCGACCCGACCACACCCCCGACCAACAGCAACCCGACCCGGCCCAGCCCGATCTACGTTCGCGCCCCCAACGCGACCATGACGCCCTCAAACTCGCGCTGCGCCACGCCATCGAATCCGGCAAGATCGGCACCCACCGCGGCGTGCCGGTCACCGTCATCGCCATGGCCAAACTCGCCGACCTCGAACAAGCCCTGCACGCCATGACCGACCCCGACGTCCCGATGCCGCCACCCGCCCGCACCGGCGGCGGCTCCCGGCTGCCCATGCGCGACCTGATCCGGATGGCCGCCAACTCCGTTCACTACCTCGCCGTCTTCGACAACCACTCCGAACGGCCGCTGTACCTCGGGCGCAGCCGCCGCATCGCCACGCTCGACCAGCGCATCATCTGCTACGCGCGGGACCGCGGGTGCACGCGGCCCAACTGCACCCAACCCGGGTACCACTGTGAGGTTCACCATTCCGAGGAGTGGAGCAAAGGCGGCCGCACCGACGCCGACAAACTCGGCTTCGCCTGCGGCGGCGACCACGGCGGCGCCACCAACGGCCACTGGAAAACCATCATCACCGACACCGGCCGCCTGGCCTGGACCGACGGCACCACACCACCCCAAATCAACCACCTGCACCACCCGGACGAAATCCTCAACAACACCGACGCCGATGAAAACAGGGACGAAGACGAAGACCCCTAGCTGGCTGCAGCGCAGATAGGGCGCTCAATGTGGGCGATCCAACTAGCTGTACCCGGCGCGTCGGCGTACGCTCCCCAGACCGGCCGCAGCGCACCCGCTATGGTGGACGGATCGTTGCCGGCCCGTCGTTGCTGGAGGACTCGTTGGAAGGATCCCAGTTCGGGAAATACCGGCTGATCGAGTTGCTGGGCCGCGGCGGCATGGGCGAGGTGTGGCGGGCACGTGACACCGTCATCGACCGGATCGTCGCGCTCAAGATCCTGCCCGCCGAGATTTCCCGGGACCCCCTGTTTCAGCAGCGGTTTCGCCGCGAGGCGCAAGCCGCCGCCCGGTTGAGCAGCCCCCACGTCATCCCGATCCACACCCACGGGGAAGTCAACGGGCGCCTGTTCGTGGACATGCGGCTGGTCGACGGCCGCGACTTGCAGTCCATCCTGGACCGTGGGCCGCTGCCCCCGCGGCGTGCCGCCCACATCATCGACCAGGTCGCCAAGGCCTTGCACGCCACCCACCGGGCCGGGCTGTTGCACCGGGATGTCAAGCCGTCCAACATTTTGCTGGACACCGACGACTTCGCCTACCTCATCGATTTCGGGATCGCCCGCGCGGCAGGGGAACTGGGCCTGACCGCGGCCGGCGGGGTCGTCGGAACCTTTCATTACATGGCTCCGGAGCGGTTCAGTCCCGACCAGCGCACCATCGACGCGCGTTCGGACGTCTACTCGCTGACCTGTGTGCTGTACGAATGCTTGACCGCCCAGCATCCGTTTGCCGGTGACCGTGTCGAGCATCAGATCAGCAGCCACCTGACCACCCCGCCGCCCCGACCGTCCAGCGTCAATCCGGCGCTGCCGGTCGGCTTTGACGCGGTGATCGCCCGGGGCATGGCGAAAAACCCCGCCGAACGCTACGGCAGCGCCGTGGAATTGGCGCGCGCCGTGCTGGACGCCGTCGACACCCCGACGGCGGCACCACCACCGGTGTCCGCACCGCAGCCACTGCCCAACCACAGCGCCGGGCATGCGGTGTCAGCGGCGGAACCGCTGCCGGAGTCATTCACCCCGCCCACGCCGCCACCGACGCAGCCGTGGTGGCGCCGCCGAACCGCGATCCTGAGCAGCGCCGCGGTGCTCACCATCGCGGTCATCGTCACCGTCGTCAGCATCGCGATGGGCCATCGCGAGGCGGCGAAGCGCCAAACCACGCTGCCGTTCACCGGCCTGCGTGAACCACAAGGCCTGTCAGTCGATTTCGGCGGGACGGTGTACGTCGCCGACACCCTGCACAATCGGGTGCTGGCATTGTCGGGGGGCTCGAGCACCCCGGCGGCGTTGCCGTTCACCGACCTCAACTACCCCACCGGGGTGACCGCCGACAACAGCGGCAACGTCTACGTCAGCGACGCCGGCAACAAACGGGTGGTGATGCTGCGCGCCGGCTCGACAACCCAAACCCAGCTGGCTTTCAGCGGTCTCGGCAACCCGACCGGGATCACGGTGGACAGCAGCCGCATCGTGTATGTGACCGACACCGACAACGATCGGGTGGTGTCGCTGGACACCGACTCCAACCAGCAGACGGTGCTACCGCTCATCGGTCTCAACGCGCCCACCGGTGTGGTGGTGGACAACGGCACCATCTACGTCGCCGACGGCGGCAACAATCGGGTCCTGTCGCTGCGCACCGGCTCCAACGCGCCCACCGAGTTGCCCTTCACCGGTCTCAAGGAGCCCGGCGGTGTGACGGTGGACAACCGGGGCGCGGTGTACGTCACCGACAGCGGCAACAACCGCGCGCTGAAACTTCCCGCCGACTCCACCACCCAAGTCGCGCTGCCCTTCACCGGGCTGGACTACCCCTGGGGGTTAGCGGTCGACAATCTGGGCACGGTCTACATCGCCGGCCACAGCAACGAAGTGGTGGCGCTGCGCCAGCAGTGACCGCCCACGGGAGAATGTGACCCGTGTTTGGTCTTGTCGTCGTTGTTGCGCTGGTGGCCGCCGTGGTGCTGGGCACCGTGCTGGGCAAGCGCTATCGGGTCGGTCCACCGGTTTTGCTCATCGTGCTCGGGTCGCTGCTGGGTCTGATCCCGCGCTTCGGCCAAACCCGGCTCGACGGCGAGATCGTGCTGCTGCTGTTCTTGCCGGCCATCTTGTACTGGGAAAGCATGAACACCAGCTTCCGCGAGATCCGCGCGAACCTGCGCGTGATCGTGTTGTCCAGTGTCGGGCTGGTGATCGCCACCGCGGTGGCGGTGTCCTGGACGGCGCGGGCGTTGGGCATGGAGCCGCACGCGGCGGCGGTGCTGGGCGCGGTGCTGTCCCCCACCGACGCCGCCGCGGTGGCCGGTCTGGCCAAACAATTGCCGCGCCGGCCGCTGACGGTGCTGCGCGCCGAGAGCATCATCAACGACGGGACCGCGCTGGTGCTGTTCGCGGTGACCGTCGCCGTGGCCACCGGCAGCCCCGCGATCGGCCCGGCGGCCCTGGTCGGACGGTTTGTCGGTTCCTATCTCGGCGGCATCGCCGCCGGGCTGCTGGTCGGCTGGGTGGTGACGCTGCTGCGCCGCCGCATTGACGCGCCGCTGGAGGAGGGTGCGCTGAGCGTGCTGACGCCGTTCGCGGCGTTCCTGCTCGCCCAAACCCTGCACTGCAGCGGGGTGGTCGCGGTGCTGGTGTCCGCGCTGGTCCTCACCTACGTGGGGCCGCGGGTGATCCGGGCGCGGTCGCGGCTGCAGTCATTCGCGTTCTGGGACATCGCGACGTTTCTGATCAACGGCTCGCTGTGGGTGTTCGTTGGGGTGCAGATCCCCGGCGCGGTGCGCGGCATCGCCGACGTCGGTGACGGGCTGCGCCACGCGGTGCTGGTGGCGCTGGCCGTCACGGGTGTGGTGATCGTCAGCCGGATCGCCTGGGTCGAGATCACCACCGGGCTGATCCGCGCGGTGGACCGGCGCGCGGTGCAGCGCACCCGCCGGGTCAACTGGCGGCAACGCAGCGTGACCAGCTGGGCCGGATTCCGCGGTGCGGTGTCGCTGGCCGCGGCGCTGGCCGTCCCGCTCACCACCCGCAGCGGCGCCCCGTTCCCGGACCGCAACCTGATCATCTTCGTGGTATCCGTGGTGATTTTGGTGACCGTCCTAGTCCAGGGCAGCACCCTGCCCGCGGTGGTGCGGTGGGCCCGGCTACCCGAGGACGCCACGCACGCGGACGAATTGCAGTTGGCGCGCACCCGCGCCGTGGAGGCCGCCCTCGACGCGTTGCCGCAGGTGGCCGCTGAACTTGATGTCGGCCCAGAACTGTTGCGCCGCTTGCAGAAGGAATACGAGGATCAGGCCGCGCTGGTGGCAGCCAACTCCGACGACGCCACACCCAACGACGTGGCTGAGCGCAACGAGTTGGTGCGGCGGGTGCGGCTGGGCGTGCTGGAGCACAAGCGCCGGGCGGTCACCGAGCTGCGCGACCGAAACCACATCGACGACATCGTGTTACGGGAGCTGCAGGCGGCGATGGACCTGGAGGAAGTCCGGCTGCTCGACCCCGCCGACACCGACTAGCGGCCGGCCTCAGGTCTCCAGCGCCTTGGCGCAGCCGGCGAGGATCGCCGAGAAACTCGACCGCAGCAGCGGGGCGCTGACCGGCTCGAGCAGCCGGCCGCCGGAGTAGCGGGGATGGGTGTAGTGGGTCTGCCAGTCGACGTGCGTGCCGTCGCCGCGCGGGGTGAAGGTCAAGGTGCCGCCCTCGTGCTCGAACGGCGGGAACGACCGCAGGATCAGATAGGAGTAGGACCGCGGCGGCTCGTAGGCGGTGATCTGTTCGCGGAACCAGACGCCCAGCCCGGTCACCTCCCGCAGCGCGCCCTCGCCGGGCCCCGCCACGCCGTTGGCCCACCGCGCCCGGAAAACCAGCGGGGCGGCGGTCAAACTGGCCGGGTCGGCCAGCCAGTCGAAGACGTGTTCCGGGGCGGCAGCGATTGTCCGTTCGACGTGAAGCTCGACCATCAGATCTCCTGCCTGGCGGTAGCCGCGGTGTCCACGCCCATGCTAAACGCCGGGGGCCGGTGGCGCCGAGGTGCCGAACTCGCGACGGAAGCGTAGGGTTAGTTAGACGATCTCGCTAATTCATGGCCGTTGGCGCTTCCCCCGCAATGTGGCGATGGGGGCTCGACGCGGCCGTGCGCCAAGGATGAGGAGACTGTGGTGGCGCGAACTGACGGTGATACCTGGGACATCGTGACCAGCGTCGGCTTCACCGCGTTGGCGGTGTGCGCGGCGCGGGCGCTGGACGCCGCGCTGCAGCCGCCGCTGGCCCACGACGAGTTCGCCGCCGGCTTCGTGGCCGCCGCCGGTGAGCCGAACCTCGCCGCCGCCGTGGCGGGCACCGACCTGAGCAGCGCCGCCGCGTTCAATGCGCAGTGGGTCGGGGTGCGCACCCGGTTCTTCGACGACTACTTCCGCCAGGCCGGGCGCGGCGGCGTGCGGCAGGCGGTCATCCTGGCGGCCGGATTGGATTCCCGCGCCTACCGGTTGGGATGGCCGACCGGGACGGCCGTGTTCGAGGTCGATCAACCGCGGGTGCTGGAGTTCAAGCAGCGGGTGCTCGACGAACGCGGCGCCGTCCCGTCCGCGCGCCGGGTCACCGTCGCCACCGACCTGCGCGACGACTGGGCGGCCGCGCTGATCGCGGCCGGCTTCGACCCGACCCAGCCGACGGCCTGGGCGCTGGAGGGCCTACTGCCCTATTTGCCCGGCGCCGCCCAAGACGCGCTGTTCGCGAAGCTGCACGAGTTGTCGGTCGCCGGCAGCTGGGTGGCCGCCGAGCTGGGGCCGGCGCCCGGCGAGCTGCGGGAGTTCGCCGACAGCATCGTCACGATCAGCCAAGACTCCACCCAGCCCGCCGTCGCCGACCTCTGGTACGACGATCCGCGCCGCGACACGAAAGCGTGGCTGGCCGAACGGGGTTGGGAGGTCACCGGGGTTGACTTGGTGGCCGCGGCCGCCAACGGCTACGGCCGTCCGTTCCACGACCTGCCGCCGGCCTTCGAGCGGCTGTTGCGGCAGAAATTCTTCACGGCCGTCCGCGGCTAGCGGTGGATTCCTTCTGTATCCGGGCCCGGATGTCGTCGCGGAGCTGACTTTTCGCGATCTTGCCGCCGGAAGATCGGGGCAGTTCGTCGACCAGGATCAGGCGTTCGGGCAGCAGCTCCTTGGACACCCCCAGCCCCAGCAGATGCTCGATCAGGTCTGCCAGTTCGAGGGTGTGCGGCCCGGTGCGCTCGGCGTACAGGCACACCTTTTCGCCGAACACCGGGTCGGGCATCGCCACCGCGGCGGCCACCGCGATCGCCGGATGGGTGGTGGCGGCGTCCTCGACCTGGGTGGCGCTGATGTTCTTGCCGCCGCGCAGGATGAAGTCGGAGGTGCGGCCGGTCACGGTCAAATAGCCCTCGGCGTCGATCTCGCAGAGGTCGCCCATGCGCATCCAGCCGTCGGCGGTAAACAACTGGTCGTGGTCGGTGCCATCGAGGTAGCCCAGGCTGGTGGCCGGGCCGCGGCAGGCGGGCTGGCCGCGCCCGGTGGGGGTGACGTCCTGGTCGCCGTCGAACAGCCGCACCGCCATCTCCGGCACGATCCGGCCGGCGGTGCGCAGGCGGCGCTGCGGCGGATCATGCACCGTGGTACCGCTGAGCAGCCCGGTTTCATTCGAGCCGTAGAACTGCAGAATCGTTGCGCCGGTGAGGTTTTCGAACTCTCGCGCCGGCCGGTACGGCAACGCTTCACCGCCGGTGTAGACGATGCGCAACGAGCTCAGGTCGTAGTCGCGGCGGGCGGGATCGGCCATCAGCATGGTCAATTGGGTGCTGACGCAGCACAGCACGGTCACCCGGTGTTGGGCGATGGCCTGGCAGGTCGCCGCGGTGCTGAAGCGGTCCAGCAGCACCGCGGTGGCGCCCAGGTGGATCGGGGTGGCGTGGCTGGTCCAGAGCCCGAACCCGAACGGCGTGGGGATGACCGGCAAGAAGATGTCGTCGGCGGTGAGCCGTCCGTGGGCGACGGCCTTCTGGTGGAAGTAGTACCACCGGTTTTGGGTGTGCACGACGCACTTGGGTAGCCCCGTGGTGCCGGAGGTGGAGTTGATCAGGAAGACCTCGTCGGGCCGGATGCCGGCGTACGGCGGCAGCGCCGCGGGGGCCACGTTCAGGGTCGGGCCGGGTCGCAGCACCAGCACCGGTAGGTCGGCGGCCTGCGCCGCGGGCTCATGCCGCGGTGGATCGGTGATCAGGATGGTCGGGCGCGCGCCGCGCAGGATGGCGGTGACCTCCCGGGTGCCGGCGCGGGCGCCGATGCCGACGACGACCGCGCCGCAGCGTTCGATCGCGACGAACAGCACGTGGATGGCGGCGGAGTCGCCGTGCCACACCGCCACCCGATCACCGCGGCGCACCCCCGCCCCGGCCAGCTGGGCGGCCAGCGCGTTGGCGGCGTCGTCGAATTCCCGCCAGCTCAGCGCGGCGTCGGTATGGTCGAGATAGGCGATGCGATCCGGGGTCCGTTGCGCGTTGCGGTGCACCACCTGCGACAGTGTGGTGTCGGTCCACCAGCCGGCGGCGTGGTAGCGGGCCACCTCCTCGGCGGTGAAGGCCGGCGAGTCCGCTGCGCTTGGACCGCCGGTGCTCATGGGTCGGATGATAGCGACGCCCCGGTTGGCCCGGCGTGGTCAGATCGGCAGTTCGGTGGTGCCGCGGCCGAGGTTGCGGAAGCCCGCACAGGCCTCCTTGATTCCCAGCAGGTACGGCACCGCGTTGAACCGCAGCTTGAGCTTGTCCCCCAGCCGGGTGGCGGCGCTGCTCGGGGGCGCGACGACCGCCGCGGCGGAGACGGCGAGGTCGACGTAGTGGGTGGGCGTTTGTCCGATGCCCTCGAAGTCGTGATCCAGCGGCAGGCAACGCTGGCGAAACCGGTCGTCGAGGCACTGCGCCACGGGATCGGTCATCAGCACGTATTCCGGCACGGGGACTTGGTTTTTCAGCATGCGATGCACCAGGATGACGTCGACGCCGGCGAGTTCGGTGTGGCGTTTCACCCGTTGCTCGGCCACTTCACCGGCGTGGGCGACGAACTTGAGCGACAAATTTTCCAGCTGCGCGCAGCTGGCGCAGTCGCAGTCGTAGTTCCGGTTGATCTGTTCGCGCCGGTTGCGGAACGCCTGGTGCATCCGCGACAGCCGCTCGCCGACGATGACTTTGGCGTCACCGTTGGGTGCCCAGAAAAACGCGGCGTCGCCCTCCAGTTTCGCCAACTTCAGGCCTTTGGCGGCGTCGATGACCGACTCCAGCAGCAGCGCCACTGTCAGCTGTGCATGCACCAGATGCATCCGGTTCCAATTCATGTAGCGGGTGTATCCACCGATATCGGCGATAACGAGGACCGCGTGCCGGATGGCCATGAACTCGGCAGTGTAGTCCTGATCCGGCGTGGTCGCCGCGGGTTACGGCGCACCGGCCGACGACGGGTGTGGCCGGTCGGCTCCCCTGGCTCAGTCCCGGAACACCACGGTGGTGCGGCCGTTGGGGAACACCCGCCCGGTCAGGTGATGCCCGACCGCCTCGGCGAGCACCCGGCGTTCGATGTCGCGGCCCTTGCGGACCAGGTCGGCGGGGGTGTCGCGGTGCGAGACGGCCTCGACATCCTGGGCGATGATCGGCCCCTCGTCGAGTTCGGCGGTGACGTAATGGGCCGTCGCACCAATGATTTTCACGCCCCGGTCGTGGGCTTGGTGGTAGGGCCGGGCCCCGGTGAACCCGGGCAGGAAGGAGTGGTGAATGTTGATCGCCCGGCCGGCCAACGCGGCGCACAGCTCCGGGGACAGGATCTGCATGTAGCGGGCCAGCACCACCAGGTCGACGCGATACTCGTTGACCAGGCCGAGGATCTCGGCTTCCTGCTCGCGTTTGGTGGCCGGCGTGATCGGCAGGTGGTGGAACGGCACATCGCCGAAGTCGACCCGCGGAAACGTCTCGCGGGGGTGATTGGACGCCACCGCGACGACGTCCATGGTCAGGTCACCGGTGCGCCAGTGGTAGAGCAAGTCGACCAGGCAGTGGTCCTGCTTGGACACCAGGATCAGCACCCGCATCCGGTCGTCGCGGCCACGCAACGTCCACTCCGCGTCCAAGGCGTCCAGCACCGGCGCGAGCGCCGCCGCGTCCACGTCGCGTTGGCCGGTGGTGAATTCGATCCGGGCAAAGAACCGCTGCGCGAACGGGTCGCTGAACTGCTGGGCGTCGGTGATATTGCACTGCAGCTCGTACAGCGCGGTGGAGACCGCGCTGACGATGCCGGGCCGGTCGTCGCAGCGGAACGCCAGCACGAACGCGTCAGTCATGCGGGCCACGTTAGTCAGCTGGTGGGCCTACGGTGTGTCACCTGGGCTTGGGCTCGCAGGCATAGCCGTCGCCGTCGCGGTCGAGCTTGGGCGAGTAGGCCGGGTCGTCCCGGGGGATGTTGTAGCGACCGTCGTTGTGCGCCTCGGTGCAGTTCCTATAGGGCGGGCCGGCGACGGCCGACGGCGGCGGGGCGATGGCCGCGCCGGCGACGATGCCGGCAGCGATCAGCAATGCGCGAATCATGCGGGGTCCTGTTCGATGCCGTAGTGACGGTTGCACATTAGCCGAGCCGTGTAGTCACCACGGCGGTTCAGCAAATTTGCCTATCTGTGGGCTAGCGGGTCGCCGCGGCGACGCCGTCACGGCTGCGTCGATCCGCCGGCCGGCGGCGGGCAGGTCTGATCGAAGACGGCTTTATCCCTGGACGAGGACGTGGATTGGGTGCCCGGGATTGCGCGTGCAGTAGAAGATTTGCAGGTCGCCGCCCCGCCCCAGGATCATGCCCGTGACACTGCCGTAGCCGCTGTCTGTGGCGGCGAGATCGTTGGCGTTCCAGTGGCCGTTTCCGGCATCGCGTTCGTAAGTACCAAATGAGGCAAGCAGGTCGAGGTGCTGGCCGCAGCTGGCGCACGGCATCGGGTACGGGTCAGAGGCGTGCCAGCGGGCCCATCCGCCCACTTTGCTGCCCGGTGCGACCGATAGATCGCATTGATAGGACAGCGGGTTAACGTCGGCGCTGCACTCTTCTGGGTCGTTCCAGTTCGCCTCCTCAAGGCTGTAGAGCCGCTTCCAGAGGTCTTCAGGCAGGTCTAGCGGATACTCGAGGACCTCTTCGGGGTGTAGGACGCACGGCACGGCTATCAATAACTTCTCGAAGTCGGCCGGGGCTGGCGGGTCGATAGCCCTATCGGGCAGGTCGGCGGAATTTCGCCAGATCACGGTTACCGCAGGGCCGTAGACTTCTTCTTGGCCCGGCACGTGGATGTGATCGACCGGGCACCACAGCACTTGCAGCAGGTCGGTCCCGTGCGGGAACTGGATCGTGGGTGCGTCATCGGCGAACAGCTGCAATACCGGAACCAGCGGGTTGGGGACGCTATGCGGATGATAATCGTCAGGCTCTGAACCGCTGACAGTGATATCCCAGAACTGCCACGGGTTTACACATGTGGGCCATGGCTCGTTCTCGGGCCACAGCATCGGGCCACCGATCGAACTCTGCCGGCATGTGGGCACCCCACGCCGCGGATGCAGCCGCGTGGTGAACCGGGCATAGCCAGCCAGTTCCGGCAGCAGCGCCGTCACATCCACTGGGCGCGGCGGCGTGCGAGGTGTGTCAACCACAGCGGTGATCATGACACGGTCACCAAGATCAGGTGTGGTTGCCGTGGGCATACCGCTTCCCAAGTTGATCACCTGGTCAGACTGCGAATTGAACTTATCAACTTTGCGCAGCTGCCGCGGCTCGGCATGCAGTCACGGGATCTGTCAGGAATTGGGTTTCGGGCAATGGCACGGGATCCCGACGCGGTCGCCGAGTTGCGGCCAAGGCTCTGCGGCCTCCCTAGTTCAGACGCAGCCATTCGATGGGTTGCCCAGAAATCTGCGCGATCAAGTCGAAGTCCTTGTCAACAGCGAGAATTGTGAGTGCCGCGGTTTCGGCAGCGGCAGCCACGAGAAGGTCCGGGATCGACGGTGCACGGTGCTGGCCGCGATCGGCCAGCAGCAGCTGTAATTCGACGGCGCGGTCTTCTGCGGCGGGCGTTAGGTACTCCACCGGCATCAGGGACAATGGCGGTGATACCACCTCAAGGCGAGCTTGCGCCGCGGTGCGAAAAGAATATCCGATCTCCAGGCGAGTCACAGTGCTGATTCGCACCAGACCGCGTTCTATACGGTCGATCCAGAGTTCGGCATCAAGTGAGCCGGGTATGCGGGTGTAGGCCGATTTATCGATCAGCCACGTGCTCACCGCCACGCACCCTCCATCACCTCCGGGTTGTCGAGATCGGCAGCTGCGTCGGCCGCGCGCCGCATATCCTCGAGCGTGAGCCTGCCCTCAGGCTGCCCCTCTGATCGCTCCGTCTCGAACCGCCGCCGCAAATACTCCTGCCGCGACAATCCCCTTGCCGCGGCCGCCGCGTCGATGTGCGCCACGGCGGCATCCGATAGTCCCCTAATCAACACATCAGCCATACCCGCGACCTCCTGATATCTACGATATCGGCTGGTCAGATGCTACCTCTGTCGAGCCGCTGATGTACATCGACGATCCGCGAGGCAGGCTATGGCCCAACCGCGCGGGGAGTCCCTGGACCGCGATCGCGGTTACGCTCGGCACGACTCCAGACAGCACAGCAGCGGTTAGGAAAGTTGGCCGGACCGGCCGGCTTAGGCCGCTGAAACGCAAGGCACGCGGTTTCTTTCTTGGATGGGCCTACCGTCCGCTAGGGTCGTGGCCGGCGTGCTCGCCGGTAGCCCTACCGCTGCCAGGGCTGTTGCACCATTCAACCGAAGACTGTTGGCATCACCCGCCGCCCGCTACTTGGGTTCTAGGGATCCGAAGTAGTCGGCTTCAACTTTCACATCCTCGACGACACGCTGACTTGTGGTGACACCGACTGCGTACTCCTTAAGCAAATCGCAAAGACGATTTCCGTCGATCAGGTCAATCGGCGGAGCACCATCGCGCTTTGCCTCATTCCTGGCGTCGTTCGTGAACGTGCCTGTGGTGATGAGCAGCCCTTTGTCACCTCGCCCAGCCATCGCTCCTCGGAAGTCGCGGACCGCCGAGGCAGTAACGCTGCCCTTGTAGCGCTTGCACTGGAAGAACACCGGAAAACTCAGAAGCGAAATCTGGTACACACCTAAGCCGTCGATGCCACCGTCACCGCTGCGACCAGTTACGACCGTGCTAGAAAACCCAGACTCCCGAAGCAGACGCTGAGCCAGCCTCTCGAAAGCAGCAGGCGACAGCGCTAGGAGCGTCTCTAGCAACTCATCCTTCCACTTGTCCTCGACCTCAGCCTCCGCCCTGTCGAACGCCGCGGAGGCACCTACCTCGGCGGTCGGTTTTTTCGACCTCTTGGACCTGCTCCTGCTGGCCGCGACAAACTCCGCATGCAGTGGGATCATTTGGTTTTGCGTTGCGGTTTGACCAGCCTCGGTCACAGTCCAAACGCCACGCTTGCTATTCGTGAGCAAGCCCATCCCTTTGAGATAGGTGCGGGCCCACGCGAGCCGGTACTGGATCTCCGTGGACGGGCCATCGCCGTGTAATACGTCTTGCAGCTCGGGTGAGAACTGCTCGCGGTCGATGACCGCCTCATCTAACTCCGCGATAGACGCCGAACCGCCGAGCGAGATGGCGGCCTGAAGTGTCGGCCAGAGCATGTCGGTATACGGAGGCACGGTCGTAGTCACGGGTTAGAGCATCTCAGAGTACGAGGCAGTAGCTAGCTAACTCGCCGACATCGCTGCCGCCGGCCCGCCATGCGCCGGGGTAAGCGGCCCTAATCGGGTCGCTGGCCGCCGATGTACCGGCAATGAACAGGTGCTTTATGGTGAGGCTTCATGATGGGGCAGGCGGGGCTCGAACCCGCGACCAACGGATTATGAGTCCCTTTTCACCGCCCCGGCGACCAGCGTAAACGGTTAGCTGAATCGCCCCATATCGCCTGCAAGGCGCCAAATCTGGGCGTTGCCAGTACGTCTCCGGTACAGTGTAGTACGCCCTAAATACGCTGAGGGGGACCCGTTTGGTGGTCCAGTCGTTATGCGGCTTGGGGTTGGTGGGTCGTGGTCCACTGTAGGGCGAATTCG